>PLJQ01000350.1 GCA_003140275.1 Limisphaerales bacterium | reverse complement strand
GTTGAGGGTTGAGGGTTGAGAGGTTGCTGTTCCTCCCGCTGCGCGGTCGTACGCCTGCGAACTTAACTCGCTCATGCCGTATTCGCAGACGATGTGCGATGCGGGAATGCCGAGTCGCTCGGTGATGAGCGCGTGCAGTTCCGTCTTGGGCAATTCGCGTGAACGCCCTTTGTAACCGCCGGTTTCAAGGACGCGTGAGCCAGCTGCCAGATGGATCGTTCTCGCGGCAAGGTGATCGAGCAGATGAACGAAACCAAATGCCGTGCCCAACAACGCGACGGGACGATGCGGCGAATCCCGGAGCGAGCGAAGAGCCTTTTCAACGTCTAAAATCCAAGCGCGGTCACGTGCCACGTGTCCAAGGAATGCAGAATCCGCCGAACCGAATTTGCAGCGGACTGTTTCAAACATGTGCGCCAAGGAGGAATGTGGCGCCTCTGCCGGCGAAGGCGTCAGCGACAGGATTCGGAATCTGGATTTAAATTTATCGCGCGCGGACGCACTTTCTCCCTCTCCTGGGGGAGAGGGTCGGGGTGAGGGCGAGCGTTTCTCGCTACACTCATCACGACCCAATGGCGGGTCCGTCAGCACATGGGCGGCAAACCACGGAAGCAGTGATGTTTCATAGATTGCCAGGGATTCGGCGCTGTGGTAGTGGCGGCTGGGACGCTGTTCCGTCGTGCCACTGGAATGAAAGACAACCGTGCGTTCTTTTGGCGACAGACTGGTCAGCTCCAATTCTTGGAACGCCGAGGTTGGGATCGCGGGGATTTCGGTCCAGTCACCAACCTTTTCCGGTGCCGCGCCGCGCGCCTCACAAAGCCGGCGATGGGAAGCGTTGTGGATGAATTGCAACGCGAATAACTCCAGCGCGAGCCGGTTGAACTCGTAGCAGCCGACGTGAGAAGGCTCGGCCTCAATTCCGCGTTTCGAGAAACGGATGAACGCGCGCAAGTGCGCGGTGAATTCCGAAAATGTCGAACAATGCGTCATGCGGTTTTGATTAAGGTGCCGGCTGGTTTTCCGCCACAGCCAAGGAAATTGTCGAACGATGAATCACGAATGTCGAGTGAGAAAACGGTGCTGTTGAATCGTCAGCTACATTGGCCGAATGCGGCTTTACCCCATTGACGATTAATGGCATAAGCGTCTCAATTCTTATGAACCGCCGAATTATTCTGCTGCTGCTGGTTATTTCGACCGTTACCAGCTTGATTGCCCAGCAGCCGCGATCCACCGGAGCCAAACTACAATCCATCTGGCCGGGGCGACAACCAGACGGGTCGGTGTTGTTGCCGAACCTGTGGTCGCTGCGACCGGCTGGCGCACAAATCGATCTGGGTGATTTTCCAGTGAACGTTGCGGTTCACCCGGACAACCGCTTTGCCGCCGTGCTGCATTGCGGCTTTGGCCAGAATGAAATCGCAGTGGTGGACATTCCGGCGTTGAAGGTTGTATCTCGGACAAAAATCGACGAGGCATTTTACGGTCTGGAGTTTTCACACGTGGGCAACCGGCTTTACTGCAGTGGTGCCGGCAGTGAAGTCATTCACGTTTTCAATTTCGACGACGGTCAATTGAAAGCGGACCGGGAAATCAGTTTGCGGGATGTGAAAGAGCGTGGCATCCCCGGCGGCATGGCTGTGTCCAGTGACGCAAAAACTCTTTACGTGGCCAATGTCTGGGGACAGGACGTGGCAAAGGTGGATCTGCTCGCGCGCACGAACGTCTTGGCAATCTTCCTTGGCAATTCGAAGAGTGCTCAAACGTCCCAGGTTTCGACGAATGCCGCCGATTTCGACGCTGCGGCCATCACCAAACGCGCCGAGGCGCAATTCGACCCCACCACTCCCGACGCTCCGTTTCCGTATGCCTGTCGTTTGGACGAACGCCGCCGGCGGCTTTACGTCAGTTTATGGGCGCAAGCGGCGGTGGCAGTCGTCGATTTGAAATCGAATCGCGTCGTGGCTCGCTGGGCGACGGGTGAGCATCCAAACGAAATGCTTTTGACGAAATCGGGAAGGTATCTCTACGTCGCGAATGCGAATCGCAACACGGTGACTGTGTTCGATACGGACAAGGGTCAAGCCATTGAAACACTTTGGGCGGCGCTTTATCCGTCCGCGCTGACGGGATCAACGCCGAACAGTCTCGCACTTTCACCGGATGAGAAGTTGCTGTTCGTGGCCAACGCCTGCAACAACGACGTCGCGGTATTCGATGTTTCTCTGCGGGGCAAGAGCCGCTCAATGGGTTTTATTCCCGTCGGTTGGTATCCGACCTCGGTGCGCGTGACGGGCGACGGCAAATATCTTTTGGTCGCCAATGGAAAGGGATTAACTTCAAAGGCGAATCCCAATGGGCCCACGCCAAACAAACGCTACACGCCCGGCAGCCTGATTGAGCATATCGGCGGGTTGATGAAGGGGACGTTAAGTGTGATTGATCTGCCGTCGCGGGAGAAATTCGCGGAGCAGTTGGCGGCTTACACCGCGGCGGCGTATCGCTGTAGTCCGTTGCAACAGGATTCTTCCGTTGGAGCGCCGAAACCGGAAAACAATCCCGTTCCGTTCAAGGTGGGTGATGTCGGCCCGATCAAGTATTGCATCTACGTCATCAAGGAGAACCGCACTTACGACCAGATTTTGGGCGACCTGCCGCAGGGCAACGGTGAGCCGAAGCTATGTTGTTTCCCAAAAAGGTAACGCCCAACCAACACAAGCTGGCGCGGGAGTTTGTGTTGCTGGACAATTTTTATGTGGAAGGCGAGGTCAGCGCCGACGGGCATGAGTGGTCGATGGGCGCGTATGCGACGGACTTCGTTGAAAAATTCTGGCCGCTTGGTTACGGACACAATGGACGCAAAAAATATCCGTACGTGGCAGAAGGAGTTTTTCCGGTGGCATTCCCAGCGGGCGGTTATCTTTGGGATCGCGCGCGTGAAGCGGGTGTGAGCTATCGCAGTTACGGCGAGTTCATTAACAATGCCAGGACGCCTGACGAGCCGGGGACCACCAAAGTCGCGGCTTTGCGGGATCATTTTGATCCGTGGTTCTTCAGTTTCGACATGGACTATTCCGACCTGAAACGCGCTGAACGTTTCATTTCCGAATTGAAGCGCTTTGAAGCCGAAGGCGACATGCCACGACTGCAGATCGTCCGCCTGCCCAACGACCACACCGCCGACACGACGTCAGGAAAATGGACGCCCACAGCCTGCGTGGCGCAAAACGACCTGGCGCTCGGGCAATTCGTTCAAGCAGTCAGCAAATCCAAGTTCTGGCCGCAGACCGCCATCTTCGTCGTGGAAGACGATGCGCAAAACGGTCCGGACCACGTGGACGCGCATCGTACCATCGCGTTCGTCATCAGTCCCTACACCAAACGAAGGGGCGTGGACTCGACGATGTATTCCACCAGCAGCATGTTGCGGACGATGGAGCTGATTCTCGGATTGAAACCGATGACGCAATTCGACGCCGCCGCCACGCCCATGTTCAACTCATTTCAATCGAAGCCGGAACTGCAGCCTTACAGCGCGCTGCCCGCGAATGTGGACCTGGACGAGCGCAACACCAAACTGGCGTGGGGCAGCGGGAAGTCGCGGAAGATGGACTTCACCAAGGAAGACGCGGCGGATGATTTATTGCTCAACGAAGTCATCTGGTGTTCAGTCCGGGGCGCGGACAATCCGATGCCGGCACCGGTACGCGCGGCGTTTGTCTTCGCGCATCCGAAGGACGAGGATGATGATTAACCGTCTTTGTCCTCACTTGTGGCCGGCGATTTCGGATTGGACGGCGGGGGTGGCGGTAACGACAAATAAACTTTCTCCGCTTCGGCGGCGCCCTTGGCGTCGGGTGGATAGACGTCAAAGGTTTTTCCTTCTTTATTGATCGCCCGGTATTCCACCCGGCTTCGGGACACATCCACGAGCCAGAAATGCTGGATGCTCGCAGCCTTCACTTCATACCAACGAAGTACGTCGCTAACTTTCCGCGCTCCCTGCCCCCAACATCCATCACCCAAGTAGAGCGTTCCTTGTGGGTCAATCTGATTGTTTCGGAGAAGTTTCGTTCGCGTAAAGACGTGATCATGGTGCTCAAATCCCGTTGTCAGATGGTGCTTGTCGAAGATCGGCAACCAGGCATTTCGGCCGGCGACGGACCCGCCGCCTTCAAACGGCCGATAGGCAGGGTAAAGCGGCACATGATAGACGGCGAAATGGTACGGGAAGTTCCGATCAGTTTCGAGTTCGGCATCGAGCCAGGCCGCTTGTTCTCCACCATGAGGCGTGATGTGTCCGGAATCGAGCAGGTAGATGACAAAGTTTTCCCCAAACTTGCGCGAATAGAAACTACGGTCGTGTACCTGAGCGAAGTAACGAAAATAAAAAACTGCGTTGGTCGGAGAATGGCCGGCTCCGCCGCGCACCTCGTGGTTTCCAATGGCCAGAACCATCGGGATCGTAAACCCTTTGGGAGTCACCATGCATTGCTCCCAGCCATCAAGCCAGCGGTCCCACAGGCCAAAATTGGCGAGCACGTCGCCCGCGTAGGCGATATCGCCGCCGACCACCGCAAAGTTTGGTTCCTGGAGTGCGGCCTGGCGCATCAGGGGTTGAAGGGCGGGCCCGGTGCCCATGTCACCGCCGTCAACGAATCGCAGTTTTTGAGTGCCATCGGGAATCGTTTGCAACTTGCGCTCGGTTGTGAAGCCATTCTTCGAGTCGCCCGCCACAAAGTAATAAGTCTTGCCGGGCTTGAGTTGCGTTAGTTCGACCCAGTGAATCGTGCGGCCATCTGGCAGACCTTCAATCTTGTGTCGGGTGCCCGTCGTGTGGAACTTGTAGTCCCCGATTTTCCCGTTCCGCGATTCGGTGTCGAAATGAACCTCGCTCGTTTCGGCTTCTTCCAGCGTCTGGTAATTGACAGTGATCGTCGTGCCGGTGTCGTGCTGCCAGGTGAGATAAACGTGGCGCGGCGCCGCCTGGCTCAAGCAAGGTGACCACAGGAGAACAAGACAGATTAAAACCTGATGGATCAGAGCTGGGAAGGTTTGCTTCATCGATTTGGCAGGGCGGAACAGTTTCATATTTCAACTCATTACTCCCGGATTCAGCGATGAAGTCAACAGAGCCTTTGAGGAGGGGTGTGATCCAAAGTGACGGTCAATTTGGATCACACCCCCTGCGGCCCCCTCGCTTGACTCGCGCTCTTGCGTCACTACACTTTGCCCATGTTTTTAACGTGCCATCGTCGTTCCTCCGAGTTGATCGGCAACTGACTTCTCTGAATGAAAAGAAAAACCTCGCTGTTGATTATTTTTCTCTCGGTGTTCATCGACCTGATCGGCTTTGGCATTGTGCTGCCGCTGCTNNGAACATTTCGGCGCGAAAGGATTCTTGATCGGCGTCATCATCGCCTCCTTTTCCGCCATGCAATTTCTCTTTGCCCCTGTTTGGGGACAGCTATCCGATCGCATCGGTCGTCGCCCCGTGATGCTCATCAGCAACGCTGGCGCCGCCGGTTCTTACGCTTTATTTGCCATCGCGTCCGGGATGACGGGTTCAACGGCGCTGTGGGGAATCGTGGCCTCGCGGGTTTTTGCCGGCATCTGCGGCGCGAATCTTTCCGTCGCCTCGGCCTACATCGCTGATATTTCGCCGCCGGATAAACGCTCGGCGGGCATGGGCCTGATCGGCATGGCCTTCGGCCTCGGTTTCATTTTTGGTCCGGCGCTCGGCGCGTTCAGCGCGGACGCTTTCGGGCGACAAGGCCCCGGCTGGGTCGCCGCCTCCCTTTGCGCCGCTAATTTTATCCTGGGCTGGTTCATTCTCGGCGAAAGCAAAAACCCTGATTCCCAACCGGCGACCGCCCGGCCGAAATTCGCCCAATGGACGCACACGCTCAGCCAGCCCAGGCTCGGCCTGCTCATTGGCATTTTCTTTCTCGCGACGTTTTGCTTCACCTGTTTCGAATCGACTTTTCCGCTGCTGGTCAAGCATGGCTTCAACTCCCAGGAGAAAGATCACCGGGTCGGCTATCTGTTTACTTATGCGGGCGTGATTGCCGCAGTCGTTCAAGGCGGTCTGATTGGAAGGCTGGTGAAACGGTTCGGCGAACAACGTCTCATTTTCATCAGCCTGCTGATCGTGGCCGTGAGCCTGGCGCTGCTGCCGTTTCAATTGCACATGGCCGGACTGCTCCTCAGTCTCGGCCTGTTTGCCATCGGTTCGGGTATCAACCGCCCGCCTGTGTTCGGTTTGATCTCCCTGAACTCGCCGGCGAATGAACAGGGTGCCAACCTCGGCGTCGCCCAAAGCATCGGCAGCCTGGCGCGCATCATCGGCCCGATTTTTGCGACGACTTTGTTCGCCGTGAAACCCACTTTGCCGTACCTGATTTGCGGCGGCGTTGCTCTCGTTGCCGCTATCCTGACCTGGTATCGTCTCTGCAAAACCAGCCAACCCGTCGTCGCCGGCAAACCCCAAAGTGTCGGGTGAGTTTTGGCTTGATGATGGAAGCTGACTCGACCAAAGCCGGCAACCAGGACAACGCTACCGGCTTCATCCGGCTCAACGCGCTGCGTCTGAAAGTCGCGGCGAAGGTGCAGAAGAAGAAATAAACGCTGTCCAATGAATGGTCATGGTTATGTTTTCGTTCTGACACCAATAGACTTAGTCTGCCCAGAAGGGGTGGAGGTTGCTCCTAGCCACAGGCTGGTAAGGGCCAATGAGGAACAGACGCAGAAAATCAAACAAGTGCTGGAGCAATTTAATACAAATCCATTCTTTTTCCCAACGCCTTATGAAAACACTATTCGCTCTGTCCCGGGTGAAAGGCCCGGCGAAGTTAGATACCCAAGAAGCGCCTTGCCTCGCGAGAATTGGAGGTACTGGATCATAGAATTCGATGGAACAAATTCGGAACTTCAAGAACTCGGATTTGCCTGTTCGTTAATTCCTAATGACATTGAATTGGGTTTTCATGTTATATTCCATGAAACTTTTAACGGTCCCAGCCTTGGTTGGGATCCCGCAGCGCTTAGCACATATTTCAATCATGGCTTTGAATATCTGCTAACCAAGCCAATCAATCAGCAAAATCTGAATCAGATCCGGCGCAATTTTGACGACATTAAGAACCTGCCACCCGAATATCCGCACATTCGAAGAGCTTTGATCAGATTTGACCAGTTGCGATGGTTGCCTCGCAGGTCTGAAATGGTGGTTATCGGACTGTTTTCAGTAATTGAATCGCTCGTTTCGCACGCACCTAAATTGACCGATTCAGCAGATTCACTATCCCATCAGATTCGAACAAAACTTCCTCTTCTTAGAAAGCGTTTTGCAGATCCTCTGGACCATTTTAGCCAGTTCCCGAGTATTGAAGAAGAGAATCTGTGGAAAAAACTTTATGCTTACAGGAGCAAAATCGTCCACGGCGAGGATTCACAGTTGAGTGGAGATTTAACTTCTCTGAAACAAGTTGAGTCAGTCATCGCTTTCCTTCGAGAAACTTCGAAGCGACTAATCCACCTTTCCCTGCGCGAGCCACAGTTTATGACGGATCTGAAGAAGTGTTAATGCGGCGGTGCAGTGGTGTCTAAATTCCCCGCCGCCGCTCGTCGTCCCGGCCCGTGAGGAGCGTAATCCTTGTCGCCAACCATTACCCTTAACCCCTCCGGCTCCGTCGTGGCAAGGCGTTGGACAGAAACAATCGCACTGTGATACGTTTCAGCCATGCGCAATGTGAACGAAATCAAAACCGCCGCGATTAAGCGCGACCTCGCTGCAGGCATTGAAGATTTGGAGCGCGGGCGTTATCACGTATTTGACGATACAAGCCTGATGCTGCTGTCCGAGGACATTGCGCGGTCTGGCAGAGAGCGATTGAATAACCTGCACACTTTCACAATGGTAGCCGACCCCCAACCAGAGCCTGCACCCAAGACGACGCCACAGGCTTCATCCGGCTCAACGCGCTGCGTCTGAAAGTCGCATCGAGGCTGAAGACAAATAAATAAATCGAGAGAAGCATGAAATGTCCGCATTGCATAACTGATTTTCACGACAATGAGAAGCGCGCACCACTTGGCCATGACTCTGATGGATTCTGGGGTGTTGGCATTTGTTGTTGTTCAGCCTGTGCCGGCTGATCATGCGGCTGTTTAGTGCTAAAACGTATTACGACGGCTTGAATCAATGGGAGGATGAAGTTCAGTCTTATTTGGTGCGTCCGAAGATTTCTGGACGCCCTCCTGTGCCACCAGAAGTTACAAAGAAATACGCCGACGACTACAAAGAATCATGTTTGGTAATCGCGGACAGCCCAAAAGCAAGTGCGGCATTGAGTAGGCGTTGCCTTCAGCACTTGTTGAGAGGTGAGGCGAAAGTAAAACACCAAGATCTCTACAACGAAATTCAAGAAGTGATTGATCGAGCGACACTCCCATCACACATTGCGGACAGCTTGGACGCGGTCAGAAGGATTGGTAACTTCGCAGCACATCCGACGAAGAACTTATCGACGGGAGAAATAGTTCCTGTGGAGCCACGCGAGGCTGAATGGAATTTGGACGTGCTTGAATCTCTTTTTGATTTTTACTTTGTCGCCCCAGCCAAGACAAAGGCCAGAAAGGATGCGTTAAATAAAAAGCTTAAGGACGCAGGGAAACCTCCAGTGAAGTAGATGTCGCCCCCGTTCTGTGGAGTCCCTACTACCGCAATGCGTTCATCGACCGTGCCAGTTGAAATCAGCGAGCCGATCAACGCGTGCATCCTGGTGATTTTGGAAGTCAAGACTCAAGACTTCCAAAGCGATCCGCTGGCGGAAATTTCGCGCCAATGCGGTGTGGAATTGCCCATCGTCGTTGAGTGGATTAAAGGGCGACGTTGACAGCGTAAACGATCCTGCAGGTGACCCAGACGTTGCTGGCGATGAGTCTAGCGCTACTCAGCGGGGCGGTTCGGACGCGAAAACCACGGGTGGTAATTGAAGGCGCCGCGCCAGTTTGATCCATTTGGAGTCGCCATAGACGCCGGCTTTGGAGAAATCAAACGAATTGAAGCCAAGTCGGAACGCCGGCGAATCTTTTTTCAACCGAAAATCGAACCGCTCCGGTGCGATGAACTCTGGATTCGCCACAATTGAGCCGGCATCCTTGCCTGATTTTTGCCATTGGGAAAAAGTCATGCCTTGGAAATCAATCGCTTTGCCGGAGGCCTCCCAATAAACATTTTTTCCCAGCTTCACCTTCGCGTCCTTCCAGGAGCCGCTGAACAGGTTGCCGCCGTTCCAATAGACAATGTTGTCTTCAAACGTGAAGGAGAGATGATCCTCGACTCGCGACCGTTGAAGCTGGCCGTCCATGCTGAAAGCGAAGATGTTGTTGCGAATCAGGTTTTCCTTTCCGTAATGCTGATGGTAGCCGCCGGTCTTGACGTTATAGACAAGATTACTTTCCAGGTTGATGTGCGTGCTGCCTTCATCGTTGTAAAGCCCCCAGCCGCCGCGACCGTATCGATCATAGGAGTACACGTTGTGAATGACGTTGTGGTTGACGGTCGTCCCGTCCGAAATGCCCAAAGTATAGACGCCACCCATGTCGCTCAACACGCCCCATCCCAAATGGTGAATGTGATTAAAATCAATGCGATTGCGCTGCGCCAGACTCTCGCCGTAACCCCACGTCCAGCCAACCGAGACGCCGGTGTAATATAAATCGCCAATGTCATTGTGCGTCACGCGGTTGTCGCTGCTTTGCCCGATCCACACACCAATCGCGCCCAGATGGATCCGTCCGCCGGATTGAATGATATTGTTGTCCACCGTGATGTCGCCGGTGCGCTCGGATAAATTTGGCGCGATGCGGCCTTCGCCAATCCGCACTCCGCCCGCGCCAAGATCGTGCAACCACGAATGCGTCAAACTGCAATCCTGACAACCGCGCCGAAACCAAACGCCGTAGATGCCCACATGGCCAATCTCGCAATCTTCAATGGAAATGTGCTTCGCTCCGTCCGCCATGATGACGGCGGGAATGCTCGCCGCCGCTTGTGAATCACCATGACCTTGTGGCGGCAAGACATATTGGCCGTGACGAAAAGCCAGCCCTTTGAACGTGATGTTTTCCACGAACCTTCCCTTCTCCGGCTCGCCTTCAAAGCGAACGAACTGTTCTACAACCGGCGCGATCACTTCGGCCTTGCTCAGGTTCTCGCCGGGCAGCGGTTTGTAGTAAAGGGTTCCGTCGCGATCGAGAAACCATTCACCGGGCGCGTCGAGGGCGGCTTTGAAATTTTCAAGGTGATAGCGCTGGTTTGGCGCCCACTGCATGAACGCCCACGGCGCGCCGCCAGTGGTCACAATCGTGGCCGTCGCTTCATCGACCGCTGCGAGCCGATGCCGGGAAATCTCCCAGGCATGATAGACCACCACTGTTGCATCACGGAGTTGGTTGGTCGGAATCCTGGACAAAGGCTCAATGTCTTCCGGGCGGGCGCGAAAAGCGCGGCTTGCCAGGTTGGCCTTTTGACCGGTCAACGGATCGATGCCCTCCTCCACTTTGCGTTGCATGTAAAAATAAAACGCATTGGGCGTGCGCGCGCGAACGGCGCGAACGCCATTGACAAATAATTGCTCGAAATACCATTTCCCCGAAGCCACTTCGGGCAATTGCGCAGACCAGATTCCGTCCGTCCCTTCCTTCCAACCGGTGATCCTTCGTCCACCGCTGAAGGCCGGCTTGGCGCCCGGCACGGCCTGATAAATCACCGGCGCATTCGTCAAGCCGCTGTCTTCGGGAGTGAACACCACCGGCTCCGTCAGGGAATACGTTCCATCCGCGACTTGCACATGAACCGATGCGGGCAAGGATGATGGATGTTTTAACCGGCGCACCGCATCGCGCGCCCCCTGAAGTGTGGCCACGGGGCCATCGGTTCGGTCGCGGTTCGGACGTTGGAGCCGGCCCGACCAGGCATCGTTTCCGTCCGGCGAAACATGCAATGTAATGGCATTTGGACTTTGCGAGTAAATGACAGCTATTGGAAGCGGCCAAATCGTTGTGAAGACCAGCCAGAATAGCAGGCAGCGGCGACCATTGATGGCCGTTCTTCCATTGACTATTTGTTTCATGATTGTGGCGTCAAGAGACGACGGGACGAAACGCAAGGATGGGCGGATCAGCGCCCCACAGGATCATGGTGTCCGTTGAAATCGAGGCAACGAATTGAAAGACGGTCTTCGTTTTCATATCTTGATGTTCCGGATTGAGCCGAAGATCGGGCGGGAAGTAAATCTCCGTTTTGCGTGAACATCCGGCAAATGCGTCGTTTCCAGCCAGAACAAAGGCGCAGCGAGGATGTTTTCCCTCGCGCTTCCCTGACACTTTGTTAGTCTGCCCGAAATTCTTTTTGGGCAATGACAACACTGGAAACGACTTCCTTCACTCAACTCCGGTCGGAGTACCTCAAAAGTTTGTTGGCTGTTTATCTTTTGATTTCAACACCGTCCCCTGGCACCGCCGCAGTTCCTCCCGCTTCGGCGACCCGGGAGTTTGAACTGCCTCCGGCAATGGAGGTTTCGCTGTTCGCCGCCGAACCGGACGTGGTCGATCCGGTCGCCCTGACGTTCGATGAAGACGGGCGGATTTACGTCGTGGAGATGCGCGACTATCCGCTCGGCATCGGACCGGAACACAAACCGGGGGGCACCATCCGCCTTTTGGAAGACCGCGACGGCGACGGGAAAATCGACCACAGCACGCTGTTTGCGGAAGGTTTGAGTTTTCCGACCTCGGTGACGCCGTGGAACGGAGGCATTCTTGTCACCGCTCCGCCGGAAATTATTTTTCTCAAGGACACCAATGGCGACGGCAAAGCGGACGTGCGCGAGGTGATGTTTCGTGGATTTACCAAAGGCGTGACCGACAGCAACGTCAACGGACTGCGTTGGGGACTGGATAATCGCGTTCACGGCGCGAACGGCGGCAACGGCGGCAACGTCAGTTCACCGCGCCATCCGGAACGGACCCTTCCCATTGGCCGATTGGACTTCAGTTTCAATCCGGCGACGGGCGACTTCACAACCACGTACCACACCGGCGGCGGCTTTGGCTTGGTCTTCGATGACTGGGGCCGCAGCTTTACGACCTACAACATTAACCACATCCAGCATCGGGTGATGCCGGCGCGTTACCTGAACCGTTTCCCCGGCCTGCCGCCTGTCAAAGCCACCCAAAGCATTTCCGATCACGAGGAGATGAGCCGCATTTATCCGATCTCCGTTCCCGAAACGCGCCTCAATCATCCGGAGCAGGCCGGACATTTTTCCGCGGCCGGCGGCATGGGCTACATCGCGGCACCGGGCTATCCCGGTGATATGGCCGGCAGCATTTTGGTTTGCGACGTGGCCGGCAACCTCGTTCATCGCGATGTCCTGACGCAAGATGGACCGGATTTTATCGCGCGGCGTTCGCCCGACGAACAGAGCCGGGAATTCATCGCCAGTCGTGACAACGCCTGCCGTCCGGTTGGCCTCGAACTCGGGCCGGACGGCGCGCTGTATCTGATCGACATGCAACGCGATGTCATCGAGCATCCCGACTACATCCCGCAAAAGGTCAAAGAGAAACTGAATCTGCGCGGCGGCGAAGATCGCGGTCGCATTTTTCGTGTCACTCCGAAGGGAGGTTTGCCGACCGCACGAATCAAACTCAGCAAGGCTTCCAGGGAGGAATTGATGCGCGAGCTTTCCAGCGCGAATCAATGGCGGCGCGTGACGGCGCAACGGCTGTTGGTCGAACGACAGGACAAGGCCGCCGTTCCGCAGTTGAAAAATCTCGCCGCCCACGGCCAGTCGCCATTGGGCCGGTTGCATGCTTTGTGGACTTTGCGGGGACTCGGCGCGCTGGAGGAATCACTCGTGCTCAAAGCCCTGGCGGATCCGCATCCCGGCATTCGCGAAAACGCGCTGATCCTGTCCGAGCCTTTAGATCTGCCCAAATCCGCTGTATTGCCGCCAAAAATTCTGTCGCTGGCCAATGACCCGGCGCCACGCGTTCGTTTTCAAGCGGCCTTGACCCTCGGCGAATTTGAAAATCCCGGTACACAGGCCGCATTGCTGAACGTTCTGCGGCGCGATCACCGGTTTTACTGGTCGCGACTGGCGGTGTTCAGTTCCCTGCGCAGCGGCGCTTCAGAAATATTTCGTTCGCTGCTCGCGGACCCAAATTTTCGTCGGACGCCGGACGGAGACAAAATTGCTTTAATCCGGGAACTCGCCGATCTCATTGGCGCGCGACTTGCAAACGGTGAGGCCAATGGAGCGAAGACCGTGCTCACGACCTTGGCCGGGTCCAGCTTGAGCGAGCCGTGGCTGATCGCGGTGTTGGAGGGATTGCAGAGCGGACTGGCGCGTCAATCTGGCGGTGTGAAGCCCGACCCGCAATTAGCGGACGTCATTCAAAAAATCGAGGCGGGCAAATCTTCCGCCCTGCTCATGGCATCGTGGAAACTCAGCCGCGCCATCGGCCTGGCGGAAACTGAAAACCAACGCAAGGCGCTGACTCAGGCGATTCAAAGCGCCGGCGAGGCGGCCCGCCCGCTCGCGGAACGAGTGGCCGCCATCCGGTTGCTGGGGCTGGGCAGCTTTCAGACGATCAAGCCGCCACTCTTGACCTTGCTGGAAGGAACGCAACCGGCTGTCGTGCAATCGGCGGTGGTGGAAACGTTGCGAAGCTTCAACGAACCCGAAATCGGCCGGACGCTGGTGGCGCGATGGCGCGCGCTTTCGCCGGCAGTCAAAACGCCGGTGATTCAGGTTTTGCTGCAACGACGCAGCTATCAGGAGTCGCTCCTTGCCGCAGTTGAAAAGGGCGAAATCAAGGTCGGCGAACTCAACCTTGACCTGGAGCAGCGGCGGCGCTTGTTGTGGTACGGTTCGCCGGAAATCAAGACGCGCGCCGCCAGGTTTTGGAGCGACGAAGAATACAGCAACCGCAAGGGCATTGTCACCGAATGGCTGGCGAAATTGCCCGCCAGCGGGGACGCGCAGCGGGGGCGCGAGGGCTTTGAAAAAACCTGCGCGCAGTGTCATCAACTTGAGGGCCTGGGTCACGCGGTTGGGCCGGATTTAAGCGATGCCGCGCACCGCAGTGTGGAGGACTTGCTGTCGAACATTCTCGACCCGAACATGGCCATCAATCCGAACTACATAAGTTACTCGGTGGAATGGTCACCGGACGAAAACGCCACCGGCATCCTGCAATCCGAGACGCCGGAAGCGATCACGCTCATGCAAGCGCAGGGCATCAAAGTGATCGTCCCGCGCGCCAAACTCAAACGGATGGAATCGACCGGACTATCGCTCATGCCGGAGGGGTTGGAAGCGGGCATGACGCCGCAACAGTTGCGGGACTTGATCGCCTTTCTCCAAAAACGCCGGTGAAGATTTATGTTTGAAAAGTAGCGGCGGG
>PLJQ01000120.1 GCA_003140275.1 Limisphaerales bacterium | reverse complement strand
GCCCACGGCGGTCGTGTGGACGTGGAAAGCGCTGTGGGCCGAGGCAGCCGCGTGCGCGTGTTTTTTCCACTCGCGAACGGAACGGCAGAAGGACGCAGTTGATCAGATATGGAAACCGAAATTACCCAGCCTGTCATAACGGGCAACCGCTTAAAGATTGAATCGCCGTTGTCCTCAGCACCAACTGAAGAACGAAGCAAAACCATGAGCACTGAAGGTCAGGAAAAAGCCGGCATTCTTGTCCAAGAATCGTCGAAGAGGACTCGGGGGGAATTATCCTGGCGTCTAGTCGTCATCCTTCTTGTGCCACTGGTTGCGATACCAATTTATCGCGTGGTCCGAGGCAGTGCGCAGGTAGACTCCAAACCCAGCAAAGCCCGTCCTGTCGCCGTGGCCAGAATAACCCGTGAAGACCTTTACAAGGAAGTCACCATACCGGCGGATTTCCGGCCCTATCTGCAAGTTGAGTTGCACGCGAAGGTTTCAGGTTACGTGGATCAGATCAATGTGGACATTGGCGACGAAGTCAAAGCCGGGCAGCTTTTGGCGAGGCTCGAAGTGCCGGAATTGCGAGACGAACTCGCGCGCGCGAAGGCGGCGGAAAAGCGGGCGGTGGCCGATTACAAGGCCGCCCACCTGGTCCATACCCGCTTGGAGGCGGTGAACAAGGACCAGCCAAATCTTGTGGCGCAGCAGGAGTTGGATGCTGCGGAAGCAAAGGATGGCACAACTGAGGCCGCCATCGCCGGTGCCAAAGCGGAGGTGGAAAGAGTGCAAACACTCCTGGCCTACACGCATATCACCGCGCCATTTGACGGAGTAATTACCCATCGTTATGCGGACCCGGGCTCGCTCATCCAAGCCGGCACCGCTTCAGATACACAATCCATGCCGCTAGTGCGCCTCTCCGACAATTATCGTCTCCGCCTCCGAATTCCGGTGCCTGTTGACAATGTGAAAGACATTAAGCTTGGGGACACGGTGGAGGTGCGGGTGGATTCTCTTAGAGGCAAACCATTCACGGGGATTATCTCGCGGGTCACGCAAAAGGTGGACGAGGACACCCGAACGATGATCACAGAAATCGATGTGCCCAACCCCAAGCTGGAATTGGTGCCGGGCATGTATGCCAACGTGGTGTTGAAGATGGAACGCCGGCCGCAGGCGCTGGCCATTCCCACGGAAACGATTTCCGCGGACAAGAACCCCAGCGTCTATGTCGTCAACGGCAATCAGGAAATCGAGGAGCGGCCAGTGACACTCGGGCTGGAAACACCGACAAAATATGAAGTCATTGCCGGTTTGAAGGAAGGCGATTTGGTGATGATTGGCGACCGGTCGCAGATCAAACCCGGCCAGAAAGTAGAAACGAAATTGATCGAATCCCATGCCCAACCATGAACGCGCCGCTGACCCCCGAGCAATTTGAATCCCTGCACCGGCTGGACGCCTGCACCCTGGCCAATGCGATCGAGACGTTTCACGAGCACCTGCGCAATGAAGGCTTTGTTGACCATACCGTCCATTGCCTGTTTCCGCAATTGCAACCGATGGCCGGCTACGCGACGACGATCAAGATACGCGGCTCCGCTCCACCATCGGCGGACCACTTGTATGCCGACCGCACCGATTGGTGGGACTACATCATCTCACTGCCGGAGCCACGCGTGGTCGTCGTGCAGGACGTTGCTACCCGTCCCGGCCTTGGTTCGCTAGTCGGCGCGGTCCACATGAACATCTTCCGCGCGCTTCATTGTGTGGGTGTGGTCACCAACGGCTCGGTGCGCGATATTCCCGCCTCAGAGAGCGCTGGTTTTCACTTATTTGCCGGCGGCGTAGCGGTGTCGCATGCCTACGTCCACATTGTCGAAATTGGCGCGCCGGTCGAGATCGGCGGGCTAAAAATTCAGTCCGGAGATTTGCTGCATGGCGACCTGCACGGAGTCCAATGCGTTCCATCCGACATCGCAGCGCGCATTCCGCCCGTGGCCGCACAAATCGCGGCCCGGGAACAGGCGCTGATCGCGCTGTGTCGCTCGCCCGAATTCTCGCTCGAAAAACTGCGGGCTGCGGTCACCAGGGAACGGTCTTAAATCGCTAATTCACCATGTCGCGCTTTGCCATCCGTTATCCTTATTTGGTCATCGTTATCTGTCTCATCGTCTGCGTGGTGGGAGTCACCACGCTGGTGCGCATGCCGGTGGACTTGTTTCCACCGATTAAAATCCCCGTCGTGGTCGTGGCGACGTTTTTTTCGGGCATGCCCCCGGAACAAATCGAGACGGACATCACGGGTCGGTTCGAGCGTTTCTTTACGCTGGCCAGCGGCATTGACCACATGGAATCGCGATCGCTGCCCGGAGTCAGCCTCATCAAGGTGTATTTTCAGCCTGGGTTCAACTCGGACTCGGCGGTTACGAGCATTGCCAATCTGGCCATGGCAAATTTGCGGAAGTTGCCGCCCGGCACCTTGCCTCCGGTTGTGTTGAAATTCGACGCCTCAAGTCTGCCGGTCTGCCTGATCACCTTGAAGGGCGAGGGCTTGCCGGAAGCAAAGCTGCGTGATCTCGGCCAATACAACGTGCGCAATCAGGTCGCCAGCGTCCCCGGCGCTTCCGTTCCGCAACCTTTCGGCGGACGTTATCGCCAGATTATGGTGTATGTCGATCCGCTCAAGCTCGAATCCCACCAATTGAGCGTGATGGATGTGGTGCGCACGGTCAATGAGGCGAACCTGATCCTGCCCGCCGGCGATGTGAAGATTGGCCCCTTCGACTATAACCTTTACGCCAATAGCCAGGTTGATGAAATCAAGGACATCAACCGATTGCCGCTTAAGACCGTCGGCAACGCAACGGTGTTGGTGGCGGACGTGGGTAAAGCCGTGGATGCATCGCAAATCCAGTACAACGTTGTGCGGGTGGATGGACAACCGTCGGTTTACCTGCCGGTGCTGAAGCAAGGCGGCGACGCGAACACGATTTCCGTGGTCAACGGCATTAAGGAGGCGGTGGCCCATCTGCTCGATGTTCCCAAACAACTGGTGACCAAAGTGGTCTTCGACCAGTCGATTTTTGTGCGCACCGCCATCGAGAACTTGATTCACGAGGGCGCCATCGGCTTGGTTCTGACGGGCGTCATGATTCTGGTGTTCCTAGGTAGTATGCGCGCGACGCTGGCGGTGTTCCTTTCGATTCCATTATCCGCTTTGGCGGCGTTCATTGCGCTCTCGTCAGGCGATAACACAATCAATGCGATGGTTCTCGGCGGCCTGGCACTGGCCTTTTCGCGGCTAATCGACAATTCGGTCGTGGTGCTGGAAAACATTTATCGACACCTCGAAATGGGCGAAACGCCCGAAGTGGCGGCGGAGCGGGGGGGCAACGAAGTGGCCCTGCCCGTGCTGGCGGCGACGCTGACGACCGTAATCGTGTTTTTTCCCGTGGTCTTCCTCTACGGAGTGAGCCGGTTTCTGTTCATGGCATTGGCGCTGGCAGTGGTGCTCTCTCTTCTCGCGTCTTATGTCGTGGCACTGACGGTCGTGCCGCTGTTTTGCGCGAAGTTGATCAAGGGCCATCAAGCTCACGGACCGGATGATCACACGGAACCGAAAGGCTGGGGCCAACGGTTCAACCGGTGGTTCAACACCAAATTTACGCAGATGCTCGACCGGTATGAGGGCCTGCTGAACTTGGCGCTGATCCGTCCGTTGGCGACCGTGTTGGGCATCACCGGCCTCTTCATCCTCAGTCTGGCGCTCTACCCGTTCGTCGGCAAGGCCTACTTCCCGCGCACCGATCCGGGCCAGTTCGTCATCAATCTCAAGGCGCCCACCGGCACGCGTATCGAACTCACTGACCAAATGGTCGAACAGGTTGAACGAATTGTCCGCGAGGTCGTGCCCGCGAAGGACTTGCGCATCCTGGTCTCGAACGTCGGGGTCACTCCGGGCTTTTCCTCGATCTACACGCCCAATTCCGGGCCCCACACGGCGTTCTTGCAGGTGGGTTTGGAGGAGACTCATCAACTGAGCAGCTTTCAGTACATGGATCTGGTGCGGGTAAGGCTGCAACGAGAGATGCCGCAGCTCTCGGCCTACTTCCAGACCGGTGGTCTGGTGGACGCCATTCTCAACCTCGGCATGCCCGCGCCACTGGACATCCAAGTCAGCGGCATGAACCTGGAAGAGATGCACAAGACGGCGATTGAAATTGCGCAAAAGGTACGGGCTTTGCCGGATGTGAGCGACGTGTTGGTGCCGCAGGACATCGATTACCCCGCTCTGAAGCTCGACATCGATCGCATCCGGGCCAGTGAGCTGGGATTAAACGAAAAGGAGGTCGTCGGCAACGTCATCACCGCTCTGACCTCCGACGCCATGATTGCGCCCAGTTTCTGGGTGGATCCCAAAAGCGGCAACGATTACCTCCTCACCATTCAATACCCGGAAGGTTTTGTGAAAACCCTGGCCGATCTTGGATCGGTGCCGTTGCGTGGTGCCCGCTCCGTCAAGACAACGCGCCTCGACACGATCAGTCAGATCCGGCACCTGAAAGCGCCAACCGAAGTGGACCATTATCAACTCCGTCGGATCATCGATATTTATGTGTCTCCGACCGGGGAGAATCTAAGCAAAGTAATCGACGGTGTCCAAAAAACTCTCCTGAAGACCAAGTTGCCCGAGAACATCCGGGTCGTGGTTCGCGGCTCGGCCAACGCAATGCAGGTTTCGTTTCGCAGTTTCGGCTTTGGGCTGATCCTTTCGACCTTGTTGGTCTATTTGATTTTGGTCGCACAGTTTCAGTCATTCCTGGATCCATTGTTGATTCTGCTGGCGGTGCCGACGGGGTTGACCGGGGTGTTGTTAATCCTGTTTACCACGGGGACGACCCTCAACGTGATGTCTTTGATGGGGGTCGTGATGATGGTGGGTATTGTCGTATCGAACAGCATCTTGATTGTCGAATTCACGCGGCGGTTGCGCGAGGAAGGCCGGCCGTTGCGGGAAGCGGTGTCGCTGGCTTGCCGGGTGCGGTTGCGGCCGGTGTTGATGACGTCCCTGGCCACGCTGATTGGGCTGATTCCGATGGCGGCGAAACTGGGCACCGGCAGCGAGGCTTATGCGCCCTTGGCTCGTGCGATCATTGGGGGGCTGGCCGTTTCGGTGGTGCTGACCGTGTTCATTGTGCCGGCGGCTTATCTGCTGGCCTATCGCCAACGCCCGGCCACAGCGCCTAACGCCGCTCCTCATCCGGCAACAAGCTAAAAAATATGCCACGTTCAAGAAAATCGTTGCGCCTTTTGATCGTGATCGTGCAACTGGCCCTCGCCACGCGGCTGAGCGCGGCCGAGCCATCCATGCTTACCCTGTATGAGGCGCAGGAGCGGGCGTTGCGCAACCATCCGCGCATCAGCGTTGCTGAACTCCGCGCGCTGGCTGCGAAAGAAGTTACCCGACAGGCGCGCTCAGGTTTTTTCCCGACGCTAACCGCCAACGTCACCGCCGCGAGCGGAGCGGATGACAACACGCGCCTGGCTGCGGGCGCGCTCAACAATCCAAGCATCTTTCAGCGTAATGCCGAAGGGCTGGTCCTCAGCCAGATCATCACCGACTTCGGTCGCACAGCCAATTTGACCGCGAGCGCCAACTTTCGCGCCCGGGCTGATGAGGAAAATGCTGAAGCGACGCGCGCCCAGATCATGCTACAAGTCAGCGCCGCCTATTTTTCTGCCTTGCAAGCGCAAGCCGTGCTTCGCGTGGCCCGGCAAACCGTGGCCACGCGGCAGTTGCTCCTGGATCAAATCAGTGTTCTGGCTTCGAACAAAATCAGATCCGATTTGGACGTCGGCCTGGCGCGGGTGTCGTTCGAAGAAGGCCGGCTCATGCGTTCCAAGGCGAGCAATGACGTGGATGCCGCGTTCATATCGCTATCCACATTGCTCGGCGAGCGGAAACCACAGTCGTTTCAGATCGTAGAAGAACCTTTGCCGGCAGCTTTTCCAACGAACGCCGACGCAATGATCGTCGAGGCGATGGGCCGGCGTCCGGACTTGATCCGGCTTCGTTTCGAGCATGACGCTGCGATCAAATTCGCGCGAGCCGAGAAGGCGTTGCATTACCCGGTTATTTCCGCGGTGGCCAGCGCGGGAGTCGTGCCGCTGCATGACAGCCACTTTGAAAACAACTACGCCGCCGCCGGCGTAAACCTCAGCCTGCCGCTCTTCAATGGGTTTCTCTTCAGCGGCCGGCAAAAGGAAGCGGAATTGAAAGCGGCCGCTGCCGAGCAGTCGTTGCGGGACGAGGAGAACAAAACCATCCGCGATGTGCGCATCGCGTTGCTTGACGCAAACAACGCACTGGACCGGCTCCGCATCTCCGAGCAACTGCTCGTTGAGGCGCGGAGGACTTACGCGCTGGCCGAGGCGCGCTATAAGGTTCGCAGCAGTTCATTCGTCGAACTCAGTCAGGCCGAGCTCAATGCGGTCAGCGCCGAAATCGGCAACGCGAGCGCGCGCTACGAGACCCAGCTTCAGGAGCAGATTCTGCGGTTCCAAACGGGTGCCATTGTGCCTGATTCCGGCAAGCTGAAGCGCTAACTGACCGACAATGCTTCAAGCATTGCTCCGTGCAGGTCGGTTCCCCGCATCCCGCTGCCGCCGCTTCGATTCGTAACACGATTGTCACGTTGCCGCCCTTTGTCTGTAACAAACGTGTGCGGTGATTACGAAATGAATTTCGAGATCCGAATCGGCTTTGTCGCACTCCGGAGCGGCGGGAAAAACCTCGTCGCTGGCAGCCTGTTGGCCGCACTCACCCTCAGTGTGCCCGCTTGGGCAGAATCCAATTCCAACGACGCGCTGCTTAATAAGCTCGTTGAGAAAGGCATTCTCTCGGCCAAGGAGGCCGGAGATCTCAAAACAGAGGCGGACGCGAGCTTCACAAAAGCCTATCGGGCCAGTAGTGGCATGCCCGACTGGGTCACTAATTATAAGCTTTACGGTGATTTCCGCGGGAGGTTTGAAGAGAACAACGCCGAGGACTCTGCTTATCACGCACGTGATCGCTATCGCTATCGCGTGCGGTTAGGTTTGGATGTCATGATGATTGATCAGTTTGATATTGGTCTGCGCGTGGCCTCGGGCAATCCCCAGTTCAATCCCGGCGGCACATTGGTCGGCGGCCAACCGATCACCGCCAACCAGGATTTGAACTCACTGGAATCGCGTAAATTCCTCTGGATCGATGCGGCTTACGCGAAGTGGACGCCTATCGAAAACAACGATTGGATTTTGTCCGGCACGATCGGGAAAATGGATAATCCGTTCCTGCTTTCCAACATGATTTGGGACTACGACATCGTTCCGGAAGGCGCCGCACTGCAAGTGGTTCACACCTTCACCGACAAACAAACATTGAAGGGAAATGCGGGAGCTTTCGTACTGGATGAACTCAACCAGGGGAATCCAAGCGGGAGCACCCTGCCGGCAGGTGTTACAGTATCTCCGAGTCATGATCCGTTTGTCTATGGAGCTCAGGTCGTATTGGAATCGAAATGGTCTCAAAAATTTGAAAGCTCTTTGGGTGTGGCAGCCTTCGCAATTGAGAGTGTGGAGTCTCTAAGCGCCAAAGTGCAACCGTTTTATAACTCTGGCAACAGCCGGGACGTCAACGGTTTCTTGAAAAACCATTTCGATCCAATAATTGGGACGGCTTCTGCCACTTACAAGCTGGACAGTTTTCCGTTGTACAAGGGGGTGTTTCCGATCAAAGTGAGTGGTGAATACATGAACAACCCCGCAGCTTCCGCCAACAATGAGGCCTATCGGGTCGGCCTCACGCTGGGGAAATCTGGAAAGAAACATACCTGGGAGATCAACTACCGTTACCAGCGTATGGAAGCCGACGCATGGTTTGATGCGCTGGTGGACGATGATAACGGGGCCTATTACGCGACGGGCAACCCGCAGCTTGCGGGCACGGGCAAAGCCAACGGCTGGTTTGGTGGCACGAATGTGCGCGGCCATCTCGTGCAGGCAACTTACTCCTTTACCGACTATTTCAACTTCGCGTTCACCTATTACCTGAACGACTTGATCATTAACGCGCCGGGGCAGTCATCCGGGGCCTCGCACTTCATGGCGGACCTGATGTGGAAATTCTGAACGTCCCAAAATGATTCCGATTAAAGCGAACTTGGCTCGTAAAAATTCTGATTCAATTCAACGACTATGAAAGCATTCCTCAAACAATCCCTTGTCATCACCGCGACGCTGGCCATCGCCGTTCCGGCCATGGCCGGCAATATCATTGTCAAAGGCTCCGACACCCTGGTGATCCTTGCCCAGAAATGGGCGGAGGTTTACATGAGCAAACATCCGAAAACAAAAATCCAGGTCACTGGCGGCGGTTCGGGCACCGGCTTCGCCGCGTTGCAAAACAAGACCACCGACCTCGCCGACGCCTCGCGCAAGATCAAGCCCCAGGAAATTGAAGCCTGTATCCGGGCCTTCAACAAGCGCCCCACGGAATACAAAGTTTGTCTCGACGGGCTGTCGGTTTACGTCAGCGCCGATAACCCGGTGAACGAATTAACCGTTGAACAACTGACGCTCATCTTCACGGGCAAGGTTAAAAACTGGAAGGAACTCGGCGGCACGGATGCGCCGATCACGGTTTATAGCCGCGAGAACAGCTCGGGCACGTACGAATTCTTCAAAGAGAATGTGCTCAAAGGCGCTGACTTTCTTGCCGGCGCCCAAACCATGCCCGGCACCGCCGCCGTTTTGCAGGCCGTGGACAAGGACAAAAACGGCATCGGCTATGGCGGCGCCGCTTACGGCGCAGGTGCCAAACATTTGAAGATCAAAAAAGATGCCGCTTTGCCCGCGATTGAGCCGTCGGAGGAGAACGTGATGAAAGGCGCCAATGGCAAGAAAGATGGCTACCCCATCTGGCGTTACCTTTACATCTACATCAATCCGGCCATTGACAAGGGCGAAGTTGCCGCCTACTTGAACTGGATTCGGAGCGACGACGGCCAAAAAGTGGTCAAGGACATCGGCTACTATCCGTTGCCGGTGAATTTGCGGGAAAAATAAATTAATGATATTTGATTAGCGGTTCCTCTGATAATCAATCGCCGGCGGGCGGGTTTTGCTGATTTGGAAAACCCGTTCCGCCTGTTTATCTCGACGCACATGCCGAACAAGTACGCAACGGGTAAACGCAGCATCGGCTGGATAGGCCTCAAGCGCGGGCATCGGGCGCGGCCGCTCGAATGGCTGGCGGAAAAAAGCATCTTCGTTGTTTCCCTTTCGGCAATCGTGATGATTTTTTTGATTTTCCTCTTTGTGGCGCGCGAGGCGCTGCCGATTTTCTACGGCCAAATGAACAGTTCACTCGTGCAGGAGGTCATACCGGTCGAACAGATGGACAAGATTCCGCCAGCGCGATTGCGGGAATACCTGGGCCTCACGCCGAAACAGTTCGCGGCCATGGATGCCGACACCCGCCGGGCACTGATGGAGGTCAAGGTCGAAACCCAAAAAGAAATTCCCAACGACAAAGACGCGACCATCAACAGCGCCGCTTGGCGTTATCTGCTGCTGCCGCATCGATGGACGGGTTATGACAAACCGGAGTTCATCTGGCAGCCGGTTTCCCAGATTCACAAATTCAACATTGTACCGCTTTTGATTGGCAGTCTGAAAACCACGCTCGTCGCGTTGCTCTTTTCGGTGCCGCTCGCGCTGGGCGCGGCGATTTACGTATCACAACTGGCCCACCCGCGCGCCAAGGAATGGCTCAAGCCGGGAATTGAATTGCTGGCCGGCATTCCGTCGGTGGTGCTCGGCTTCTTCGCCTTGATGGTCATTGCCACGGTGCTGCAAAAAATGTTCGGTTACCAATCGCGGTTGAACGCCTTCGTGGCCGGCATCGCGCTGGGACTGGCGATCGTTCCGGTGGTGTTTTCGATCGCGGAAGACGCATTGACGAGCGTGCCGCGCAGTTACACGCAGGCGGCCCTGGCGCTCGGTTCCTCCAAATGGCAGGCGGCGTGGCAAATCGTGCTGCCCGCCGCGCTGCCCGGCGTCTTCGCAGCAACGGTCCTTGGTTTTGGGCGGGCCATTGGTGAAACCATGATCGTGTTGATGGCCAGTGGCAATGCCAGCATCGTTTCCTGGAACCTCTTCGACTCCACGCGCACCCTGACGGCCACGATCGCGGCTGAACTGGCGGAAACGGTCTTTGGCGGAAACCACTACCGCATTCTGTTCATGATCGGCGCGTTGTTGTTTGTGGTCACGTTTCTCTCCAATCTGGCCGGCGACATTGTCATTCACCGGTTGAAACACAAGCTGGAGGGCAAAGGATGACTGAAATCCAAAATCCAAAATTCGAAATTCCACGCCGGCATTTCCACGCCGCGCGGTTTGACTACGTTTCGTCATTCTTCGGCGGACTGACGGGGCTGGCGACGTTGCTCATCCTGGCGATCCTTGCCGTAATTCTCATCAACATCGTCTGGAACGGTTGGGCCGGTCTTTCCTGGCGGTTCATCATTTCCGGCACCGAACAGGACATGTTCGATGTGAACAAGGCGGGCGTCTTGCCGATGATTTTCGGAACTACGGCGCGCGTGATCTTGATGACAATTTTTGTCATTCCCATCGGCGTAATCACGGCGATCTATCTCACCGAGTATGCCCATGCCACGTCAGCGTTCACTCGCATCATTCGGGGCGCGGTCAACAACCTCGCGGGCGTTCCTTCGATCGTGTTCGGCCTGTTCGGCCTCGGCTTCTTCATCAATTTCGTCGGCCAAAACATGGACGCAATGTTGCACGCGAACACTCCGGAACCGATTTGGGGCAAACCGGCCATCCTCTGGGCGTCATTGACGCTCGCGGTCATGACGCTGCCCGTCGTCATCATCGCCACAGAGGAATCACTGAAAGCCATCCCGCAAGGCTTGCGCGAGGCCAGTCTAGCATTGGGCGCAACCAAGTTGGAAACCATCGTAAGAATCGTTTTGCCGCAGGCGCTGCCCGGCATCATGACCGGCGGCATCCTCGGCGCGTTCGCGTCGCTCGATCTGTTTTTCTTCTACGGGTTCCACGAATTCGCGCTGATTCCGACGTTCATCATGATCGGCGTCTGGGGCCGTGGCGAAAAGAAGAACTACGCGACCTTCCAGATCACGCTTTACTTGAGCATCGGCGCGCTCATCGCGCTCATCGG
>PLJQ01000163.1 GCA_003140275.1 Limisphaerales bacterium | reverse complement strand
GCCCGGTGCCATGCCCAAGGAAATGGACATCGCCATCAAACGTCTTGAAGCCGGTGAAGACCCGGAGAAAATTGAAGCCGACATGGGCGACTTGCTCGGCGATTTTATGGGTGGTCCGCAAGGCGGCGAGGGCGCGGCTTACACCAAAGACAGCGGACTCTACGATTACTGATTCGTTCCTCAAGCGCCTGTGATGGCGTGAGTCCAATATCTCAAGGAATGATTTTCCAAGTCATTAAAAAGTTTTACTGGGTGGCACCCAGGGATTTCGTGGGCACAAATGCGGCAACCCGGCGCTTGCCCTCGTTTATCTGATCGCGAGTCATCTTGGCCTTGAGAGTGTCGAGCGCCGTTGCCGCGTCGGGGATGCCATGCGTGGCCGCAAGACTGTGCCATTTGTAAGCCTCGGCAGGGTCCGCTGGAATACCGAGGCCTCGTTCGTAGCGTTGGCCAAGGTCGTACTGCGCCAGCGGTTCACCCTGTTCAGCGGCCAGACGAAACCACTTTGCGGCTTCGGCCTGTTCCTTCGCAAGGCCTCGGCCGAATTCATACATCACTGCCAAACTATATTGCGCACGAACATCGCCCTGATTGGCGGCTTTGCGATACCATTTGACGGCCTCCTTTTCGTCACGCGGCACGCCTTGGCCGGCTTCATAAAGCTCGCCAAGGTTTTTTTGAGCGCTTGCGCAGCCTTGATCGGCGGCTGTGCGATACCATTTGGCGGCTTCTTTGTAATCCTGAGGAACGCCCGTGCCTTTGGAATACATTTCTCCAAGGCGGTTTTGGGCGCGGGCATCACCGCCATCGGCTTTGGCTTTCGCCTCCTGAAAGTCAGCAACTGGAACAACCGGGGAGTTGGACACATTGGAGACGACCGGTTCGCGCGTTTGAATGAAGGTCGCTAAAATCAAAACGGCCAGCCCACAGCCCAGGAGAATTCCGATCAGTTTGACCAGATTCGTTTTGCTGAGGCGAGAAACTCGCGCGCCGCATTCGAGGCAGACGCTCGCTTCACCGCTGACTTCTTTGCCGCATTTTAAGCACGTTGCCAGGGCCACAATTCTTTTCCTTCGCAGTGGTTTTAGCCGGCCGGTCCTTCTCGTCCAGCCAATTCTGGTTTGGTTATTAGCAATGTTAGCAGGTTGTTGTCACGAATTTGACGCATGAAATCTCATTGCCACCGCAGAATTTTTGGGTGTATGTTCATAACATTAAGAGTGACCTAATTTGCCGCGTTCACGACTTATGCTGCGAAGGCCCGTTGGGCGACTGATAAATCGATATGAAAACGAGAACGAAAGTATCGCCTCCGCCGGCCCGTTCCCCGCATGGCTTCACTTTGATAGAACTCCTGGTTGTCATTGCGATCATNNAAGGCCAAGGACAAGGCCAGGGCTGCTCAGTGCCTGAGCAACCTGAAACAAATCGGCGTGGCCACCACCATGTATGCCGATGATTTTAATAATACGTACTTTTGCTTAAACATGAGCGGCGATATGCCCAACGATGGACAATGGACGGCAAATCCAGCGTCCGACGTCATCTTGGCCCCGGGTAGTGGATATGATTACTGGGCGATCGGCTATCTGAAATATTTCGGTAGCAATAAGCGAATTTTCGGCTGCCCAAACTGCATACACCCCGACGAATGGTGGGATGCTGGGAGAACGCATTACCCACACTCGTTTTGGCAGAATTCCACTTATGGCGTCTGTCAATATCTTCTGAAGCCTTACAATTCAAGTATGGGCAGCACCCTGCTTAAAACAAGCAGCTACAAGAATCCTTCGACAATGATTTTCTGCCAGGACGCCGCGGAGTCAAAAATGGAGGGAGATGGTTCATCTGGAGAAGACACGATAAGCATTTTCCCAGGACAGTCTTCCATACTTGTCCAGTGGATTGGCAGTGGGCCTGCATCCGGACAAGCTTACAGCGGCCTGTCCGGACTATACGGCGGCTACCATTTCGATAACGAATGGTATCGCCACAGTCGGGGCTGCCAGACTCTCTGGGTGGCAGGACACGTTTCACGGATCAAATTTACCGGGTTCAAGGTTGGAATCGACTATCGCCATTACACCGGCGAAATCGTTCAGCAACCTCTGCGAGACNNAATCCGACACACCAAGTATTTTATCCTTTATGAGACATCTTCGCGTTTCCAGTGCTAGTTTCGCGTTGGTTTTTGTTTTGCTGGTCGCCGGGGGCTGCAATAAGAGTAATTCCCCGCCCACGCCGTTGGCCTTGAAGGAATTGCCGGCTGGCTTTGAAAAGGCATTCAGCAAGGCCAATCCTGAAGTTAAAAGTTTGGCAGACGAGATTGTTAAATCCGTGCAAGCCAAGGACTTTGCAAAAGCCTTTTTGGACATCCAAAATCTCTCGGGCATGCCGGAATTAACCAAGGAACAAGTAAGCACTGTGGCCCGTAGCAGGCTGACCCTTAATGAGCTTTTGCAGTCCGCTGAAGCCAAGGGCGACGAAAAGGCTGCCACCACCCTTGAGAATTATCGAAGGACTAAATAGAATCGAGTGAGTTTAGGTGCATTATAAAGAAAGTTTGGTGTTCAAACTCCTACGATGGTGGATGATTACGTGTTCCGGAGCTAAACCGTGTGTTCCAAAGCCGTTTTTTCTTCTTCTTGTTCAATTGTCGGTTCAAGGAAATGAACATTTCTTAAAACCGTAGCGTCCTTCCATCCATAGGCAAACGGCGCTGCCGTCAGGCTTGCCGACGATCCTTCAGCGGAGTTGAAACTTATTGTTGCCGCCAACGTCTGGCTTGGCGTCCGCTCAGATTTGACATTTAGCGGGTTTCATTCATCGTCTGAGTTTGGATCACACAGTTTGAGTAACGTTTAAAAAGCTATGGCCGAAAACAGAAAGTCGGGTTGGTTGAAGTGGCTGCTAATTACCGTGCTGGTAGCCAGCGGGCTGGGGTTCGGCGTCTGGTATTGGAAACGGCCGGCCAACAACGAACCGGAGTACAAAACTGCGACGGTCACGCGCGGCGATTTGACGCAGGTTGTCACTGCCAGCGGCACATTGAATCCCGTGGTCAACGTCCAGGTCGGCAGCCAGATATCCGGCAACATCCTGAAGCTCTTCGCGGACTTCAATTCGTTGGTCAAGTCCAACCAGGTCGTGGCGCAATTAGATGCGGCCATGTTTCAAGCCAGCGTGCATCAGGCCGAGGGGGACCTTGCCAACGCCAAAGCCGGGCTGGAACTGGCCCGGGTCGAGGCCGCCCGTTCCGCTGAACTTTTCAAAACCAAACTGGTTTCGCCGTCGGATAACGACAAAGCGATGGCCGATTTGCACCAAGCTGAAGCGCAGGTGAAAATCAAGGAAGCCGCGCTCGAACTCGCGCAAGTCAATCTGGCCCACTGCACGATTTACGCGCCGGTGGACGGCATCGTCATTTCACGCAACGTCGATGTCGGCCAGACCGTGGCCGCAAGCATGAACGCACCGACGATCTTCGTCATTGCCAACGATCTCGCCAAAATGCAGATTGACGCCAACGTCTCCGAGGCGGACGTGGGCACGGTTGAGGAAGGGCAGACTGTGAATTTTACCGTGGACGCTTTTCCTAGCCGCACGTTTACCGGCAAGATCACGCAAATCCGCAACTCGCCGATCACGGTTCAGAACGTCGTCGTTTACGACACCGTGGTTGAGGTCAGCAACCCCGATTTGAAACTCAAGCCCGGCATGACGGCGAACGTGTCCATCATCACCGCCCAACGCAGCCGCGTGTTGAAAATCCCCAACAGCGCCTTGCGCTTNNCGTCTGAATCCACCGCGAACCAGCCGGTTGTCGCGCGGTTGCTGGCGAAAATCGGTTTCGGCAGGGAAACCAAACCTGGCGCGACGAACGCCCTGTCAGTCGCGAAGTCGGGTGGCACGAACAAGGTTGAAGAAGTTGCCTCCACCGCTGCGCCGCTCACCGGCAACGAACCGCCGGA
>PLJQ01000041.1 GCA_003140275.1 Limisphaerales bacterium | reverse complement strand
ATCTAAGTCCGACGGGCGGCTAGGCGTTTTGCTTTATGAATTGCTGACCGGCCAGACACCATTTGACGCCAAAAAGTTGATGCAAGCGGGCCTGGATGAAATCCGCCGCACGATTCGGGAGCAGGAGCCGGCGCGTCCCTCGACCTGCTTGAGCACGATGCTGGGCGCGGATCTGACGGCGATCGCCAAACGCCGCAAAGCCGAGCCGCCGAAGCTGATTCATTTGATGCGGGGCGATCTGGACTGGATCGTGATGAAAGCGCTGGAGAAGGATCGCACGCGCCGTTACGAGACGGCCAACGGCCTGGCGATGGACATCCAGCGCCACTTGAGCAACGAGCCGGTGGTCGCGCGTCCGCCGAGCACCGGCTACCGATTTCAGAAACTGGTTCGCCGGAATAAACTGGCCTTCGCTGCCGGCGCAGCCGTGGCCACCGCGCTGGTGCTGGGAATGGTGGGGAGTGCATGGGAGGCAGCGCGGGCCAAACGGGCGGAACGCGAACAAACCCGATTGCGCCAGCAAGCGGAAGCCAGTCAGCGGAAGTCCCAAACGGAAGCGGCCAAGGCAACCGCCATCAGCGGTTTCCTGCAACAGTTGCTGAACTCAGCGAACCCCGACGCGCTCAAAGGCTCGGAATATACCGTCCGTCAACTGCTCGACGCTTTCTCCGCCGGTCTGGGTGCGCAACTGGCGGACCAACCCGAAGTCGAGGCGACGGTGCGCGCCACCATTGGCAATGCTTACCGCCGGCTGGGGGTGATCGACAAAGCTGCACCGCACCTCGAGCGGGCATTGGCGCTCCGGCGTCGTATTTATGGAGCACAGGCGGAACCGGTGGCTGAATCGCTGGTGGATTACGCCTGGGTCTGCTTTGAACAGGGGCAATTTGAGAAGGGCGAACCCCCGGTGCGCGAGGCCCTGGATATTTACCGGCAGCGCGGCACGGCTGGCAGACCGGTCATCTCCGCCTTATGGGTGTTGCAGAAGCTGGTGTCGGCACAGGGGCGATTCACGGAGGTGGACGCCGTCACCCAGGAATCCTCGACCATCGCGGGCAAATCGCCCGGCATCGAGTTCCCGGAAATGGCGAGCATGCTCCACGGGTTGGCCGAGGTCAAAATCAAACAGGCCAAATACGACGAAGGTGCAACCCTGGCGTCAAAATCGGTCGCGATGCACCGGCGACTCCGCGGCGCAGAACATCCCGAAACCGCCTGGGCACTCCTCAGTCTGGGAGTCGCCCTGAGAGGCCAGCAGAAGCTGGCCGAGGCCGAGGCTTGCCTTGCGGGAAGCGCTGACGATCTTTCGCAAGTACTATTCTTCCGAGCATAAGAGCGTGGACTACGTGATGAATGACCTGAGATTGGTGCTCGAGGCCAGGGGAGATTCCATCGCAGTCGAAGCGCTGGATCGCGAGGTTTTGGCCGGCCAGCGCGCGACCCTTGGGAACGACAGTCCGGCGGTGGCGGAGACGTTGAGCCGGCTGTCGCACAACCTCGTATCGCAAGGCAAACATGCCGAGGCCGAAGCGGTCTGTCGCGAGGAGTTGGCATTGGAAAGGACGCTTTCGGGCAGCGGGAACCCGAACGTGGCCTACTCGCTCCATCGACTGGCAGACATCCTTTACGACCAAGCCAAATGGGCGGAGGCGGAAGCACCGTGCCAGGAAGCCATTGCCCGGTTCAAGCAGTTGGCGAAAGACGACCCCAAGCGTGGCGGCTACGCCATAGACTTGGGCCATAGCCAATGGCGGCTTGCCGATGTGCTGGCTAAGACCGCCCGGCGCGCCCAGGCCGAACAGGTGCGGCGCGCGGCCCTGCAGGTTTTCGAGCAGGCTGCCCGCGATTTTCCTGCCGACCTTTACCTGCGGCAGGAACAGGCCTTCAGCCACCGCTTGCTTGGAGACGCGCTCAACGAGCTTGGACGAGTTGACGAGGCCGAGGGTGAGCAACGCGCGGCCATTGCCCTGTATGCGGAGCTAAAGGCGGCCGCGCCGACCAACCCGTTTTACTTTCAGGAGGAAGCCTACGCGACCTGGATGCTCGCGGAAATGCTGGAGGGCGCGGGCCGCCTCGACGCGGCTGAGGCCGAGTATCGCCACGCCATCGCCCGGCATGAGAAGGCGAGCGCGGATTTTCCGAACCAAGCCGTGCTCACCGAACGCCTGGGCACAATAAAGGTGCGCCTCGTCGAACTGCTCAGCCGACGTGGGAGACTGCCCGAAGCCAAGGCTATGTATCGAGAGGCCGCCGAACGCGGTAGCGCTTCAGTCCTGAACGCACTCGCCTGGTGTCTCGCAACAAGCGGTGACCCAAATTTGCGGGACGGAACTAATGCCGCAGTTTTCGCCGAAAAAGCGGTTGCGGAGACCAACCGGAAGCATGTCGGTTACCTGGACACGCTGGCCGCTGCGTGTGCGGAGGCAGGCCAGTTCGCAAAGGCCATCAGCATTCAGCAAGAAGCGATCGCTCTTTCGCAAAGTGAACTGGAAAAGAAGGATTTCGCATCGCGGCTGAAGCTCTATGAGAAGAATTCTCCCTATCGAGACCATGGTTCGATGGCCGGGCTGACGAGAGACCGGCTGGTCGAGGGAAAGTTTGCCGAAGCTGAAGGACTGGCCCGCGAGTGCGTGGCCCTGCGCGAAAGGGAAATTCCAGACGACTGGCGCACGTTCAATGCCCGAAGCATGTTAGGCGGTGCGCTTCTGGGTCAGAAAAATTACGCTGAAGCCGAACCACTCCTCCGCTCGGGCTATAAAGGGATGAAGCAGCGCGAAGGGCAAATTCCCCCAATTGGCAAACCTCGACTGAAAGAAGTCCTACAGCGTCTCGTGCAACTCTACGAAGAAACCGGCCGGCTCGATCAAGCGGCCGAGTGGAGGCGGAAGCTGGCCGAGTTCGACAAAACTGAAAAGTAGGATGGGCTCGAACCCCTGCTCGTGCAAAGCGGCGATCTCCAGGGCTACCGGCGTGACCGCGCGCAGGAGCTCGTGCGATTCAGCGGAACAAGTGACCTTTCGCCTTCAGCCTTCAGCCTTTCTCCAACTTTCCGTCCTTGCCGTGATACTTTTCGTCCCCGGATTTCGTTTGTCTGTATAAGCCTGTGAACTCAAATAGCCAAAGCATGAACGCAAAAGGCCGGAAAATCTGCATCACCAACCTGTAAAGGACCCCATTATGATTAAACTGAACCCTTCCCAAAATCTGGCGGCGCGTCCGCGCGCCGGTGGTTTTCCTGTCCTGTTCCTGCTGGCCGGGTGGCTGGCCGTGGTGACGCCGCTTCGCGCGGATAATCCACCGACGTATTTGTTTGAGATTGATGCTTCCGCCGTGCCCGGGGGATTTGAGCCCCACGACATGGCGCTCGACGCCAGCAACAACCTTTATGTGACCGACTACTACACCTCCCGCATTGTAAAATTAGCCGGCAACGGAACGTATTTGACGCAATGGGGCAGTTATGGCAGCGGCAACGGCCAGTTTCACTCTCCCGAAGGTATTGTGGTGGACGGCAGCAACAACATTTATGTGACCGACTTCTACAACAACCGCGTTGAGAAGTTCGACAGCAGCGGCAACTATCTGACGCAATGGGGAAGCAATGGAACCGGCAACGGCCAGTTTCAGTATGCCGATGGGATTGCGGTGGACAGCAGCAACAATGTTTATGTGGCCGACTACTACAATAATCGCGTTCAGAAGTTCGACAGCAGCGGCAACTATCTGGCTAAATGGGGCAGTTATGGCAGCGGCAACGGCCAGTTCAATCTTCCCGTAGGTATTGCAGTGGACAGCCGCAACAATGCTTATGTAACCGACTTCTACAACCCCCGCGTTGAAAAGTTCGACCGCAACGGCAACTATCTGGCTCAATGGGGTAGCTTGGGAACGAATAACGGCCAGTTCAATTACCCCGGAGGTGTTGCCGTGGACAGCAGCAACAGTGTCTATGTGGTCGACTACGGCAACGGACGCGTTCAGAAGTTTGATGGTAATGGCAACTATCTGACGCAATGGGGCAGTTCTGGACGCAGTGTTGCGGTGGACAGCAGTGGAAACTATATTTACGTGACGGATTCTGGAAACGGCCGGATTCAGATTTTCGTCAACAACGCTAACATCGTCCCGCCTATCATTACCAATCAGCCAGTAAGCCAAACTATTCTGGCAGGTATAGCTGGCATCAATGTGACTTTTAGTGTCGGGGTTGTTGGGACTGCACCGTTTGCCTATCACTGGATTTCCAACAATGTTGCGGTGCCCGGTGCCACGAATGCCTCGTTTACCTTGACCAATGTCAGCCTCTCCGCCTCCGGCACTTATTATTCCGTGCTGGTCACGAACAACTATGGCAGCGTCTTGAGCAGCGATGCCGTGCTCACCGTTTTGCCAGCTCTGGTAACGACGCTGCCGGCCAGCGGCATCTCTGCCACCGGCGCAGTGCTGAACGGTTCGGTAACGCTCGGCCCGGATGAAATTGTGGCTTGGTTTGACTGGGGGCACGATACCAATTATGGAAATATCGCAGGCGCGGCCATCCTGCCGGGAAACAACGGAAGCAACAACATCAGCGCGGCGCTAAGTGGATTAAGCGGAAACTTCTACCACTACCGGATCGTGGCCGCGAATGACTTTGGAATTGCTTATGGAGGCGACCAATCGTTCACAGTGGGCTTCGCGCCAACCGCAACAACGCTTGCCCCGGTCAACAGCACGAATGGCCCGACCTTGAATGCCACGGTCAATCCAGAGGGATGGGACACGGCGGTTTATTTCCAATGGGTAACTGCAACCCTTACCAATTCAACACCCGCCATGGATATAGGCGCTGGTGCCACCTCGCTGAATGTCAGCAGTTTCGTCACCGGCCTGGCTCCGTTCACACCATACCATTATCAAGTAGTGGCTTCAAATGCTCTGGGCACAGTAATTGGGGCGGCCGTCTCTTGGAGCCCTCCTTTCGTCAGCGTTTCCGGCGCGGCCGGCGTGGTCTTCACCAGCCTTTATTCCTTTACGGGCACCACCAGTGATGGCGCAAATCCATACGCCGGGTTGGTGCAGGGCAGCGACGGCAATTTCTATGGCACGACTTCCGCAGGCTTCGAGAACGGCTTCGACTTCAGCACCGTGTTCAAAATCAGCACCAATGGGGTGCTGACCAGATTGGTTATACTCGGCGACTATAATGTCATCGCCGGACTGGTGCAGGCCAGTGACGGCTTTTTATACGGCACGATTGCAAATGGATATGGCCCGTATTACGGCGGCTATGGCGACGTGGTCAAAATCAGCACCGATGGGTTGTATAGCAATTTTTATTCATTCAACGGCTATTATGGCTGGGATTCCTATGCCGGGCTGGTGCAGGGCACCGACGGCAATTTCTATGGCACGACCTACTATGGCGGAGATATACGCTTTGGATTGGACATACGCTATCCCGGTCAAGGCAATGTGTTCAAAATCAGCCCCAATGGGGTGCCGACCAGTTTATTTATATTCGGCGGCCTCAGTGGTGACAGCGTGGAACCCAATGGGCTGGTGCAGGGCACCGACGGCTATTTATATGGCACGACATCCGGTGGAATATACAACGCTGGCGGGGTATTCCGAATCACCACCAATGGGGCGCTAACCGGTTTGTATTCATTCACCGGCACCAATGACGGCGCAAAACCCTATGCCGGGTTGGTGCAGGGCAGCGACGGCAATTTCTATGGCACGACTGAATACGGCGGCACGAACGGTTCTGGCACCGTGTTCCAAATCACCACCAACGGGGTGCTGACCAGTTTATATTCCTTCACTGGCGGCAACGATGGCGCATATCCCGTTGCCGGGCTGGTGCAGGGCCGCAATGGCTATTTATATGGCACGACTTGCGGAACCGTGTTCGCTGTCAACACCAATGGCACCGGTTTTACGACCCTGTATCGTTTCTCGGCCGGTGGCGCCAATTCTTCCGGGGTCTATACCAACAGCGACGGAGCCAATCCGCGAGCCGGTTTGATTTTAGCGGGCAACACCCTGTATGGGACG
>PLJQ01000331.1 GCA_003140275.1 Limisphaerales bacterium | reverse complement strand
CTGCTCTACCAACTGAGCTATCCAGCCGACTGATGACATATTCAACTTGGACGCAACGCACTTGGCAAGCCATTATTCCCGCATTCGGAAGTTACTTGAACATCGTGCCGGTGGAAAAAGTATCGCGACTGGCTTTTTAGCGTGAACCGTTGTAATTCAGATTTGGCCGTCAAGCAGGCCATAGTTTTTCATTTTTTTATGCCACAAACACCTCATCTCGAAAAACATTTCACCGCCGGCAACGTTGTGCGCGACATCGTGATTGGCATGTCCGACGGATTGACCGTGCCCTTTGCCCTGGCCGCAGGTTTGACCGGCGCCATTGCCTCATCGCACATCATCCTCACGGCGGGATTTGCCGAAATCGCCGCTGGTTCCATTGCGATGGGATTGGGCGGCTATCTGGCGGCTCGCAGCGACGCTGAACATTACGCCAGCGAACGGAAACGCGAGGAAGAGGAGGTGGTGACGGTGCCTGATCTGGAGGCGCAGGAAGTGCAGAGTATTTTCAAGAGTTATGGCCTGACTCAGGCGGAGAGCGCTTCCGTGGTGGAGGCCTTGCGGCAGCGACCGCAGGATTGGGTGAATTTCATGATGCGGTTCGAGTTGGGTTTGGAAAAACCGGAACCGGGACGCGCGCTGAAAAGTGCGCTGACCATTGCTCTGGCCTATGTCGTTGGCGGAATCATCCCTTTAAGCGCCTATCTCCTGTTTGGGGACGCGCATCGCGCCTTGCAGGTGTCCGTCGCGGTCACGTTGATAGCGCTGATTGTTTTTGGCGCGGTGAAAGGCAGGTTCACCGGCACGCCGATGATTCGCAGCGGATTTCAGACCGCCTTGATTGGCGGCCTGGCGGCGGCGGCGGCGTTTGCCATCGCCCGCTTGATTGCATGATTGCCAAAACCAAACGCATCGGCAGATTGATCGCATGAACGAAACCAGACCCCACCGCCGCCGTGGATTTCTTCATCGCCACTCCTTGAGCATCGCGGCGATTGGAATGCTCACGCTCTGGATCGTCCTTTACTGCTATTCCGACCCCGCCACGCACCTCGGCTCGTTCTTCGGCAATGCGATCGCCGACTGGAGCGGATCGGTCATCATCATTGTCGGCACGAAATATCTGCTGGAAGTGCGATCCGTCGAAAGCCGGCGCGTCCTCGGCCACCTGGACAATCGCGTTTTGGATTTCCTGCACCGACACTCGCTGCTGATCTTCATCATCCTGACCGACATCGGCTGGGCGATCCTGTTTTGGAAAATGGATTCGCAAAGCAAATGGGGACAAGTCGTCGGCAACATCGTCTCCGAATGGGTGCAAATGGGCGGCCTGGTATTCCTGACGAAGCGCTTGATCGAAAAAGGTTCGAAGGAAAGTCATTAGCGCCTGTTTGAAAAGTAGCGGCGGGCCTCCCGGCCTGCCTGCCGCGGCCCGGCGCAGGCACGGCCTGCCGTATAGGGCGGCATCTTGCCGCCCGGAGAAATCACCATTTTTTTCCGCCGGGCTGGAGGCCCAACTTTACGTCAGCCGGATGGCTGAAGCTACAGTTTTCAAACAGGCTCTAAGCCGTGACTATTCAGTCAAACGGAACGCTCGCCCTCACCCCGCCCTCTCCCCCCTGCCTGCCGGCAGGCAGGCGGGGAGAGGGAGAACTTTGCGAGCGCCTTGGACGCTCACCGGTAAATGACTTTTTCCAACGCGGGAAATGTGAGTTCCCTCTCCTGGGGGAGAGGGATAGGGTGAGGGCGAACCTATTTTCTGCCGCATGGTTCCGGCTAAGATAAACTGCGCTCCAGCAACTTCATTTGCTTTCGGACGCCATGGATTCAATCCGGTTCAAGTGGGTTTTGGTTCTCAGGTAGAACGCCTTGCCCGCCACTGCTGGCGAAGCCATGAAGCCGCTCGCCAGCGTGTTCGTCGCCAACACTTCGAAAGTACGGCCGGGTTTCAGGACCGTGGTCGTGCCATCCTCACTGAAGAAATACAGGCGTCCGTCCGCGTAAACCGGCGAGGCCTGGTAGCCGCCGCCAATCCGTTCCGTCCACACCGTCTGTCCCGTCGCCGCTTCGAGGCAGGTCACGAAGCTTTGTTCGGACGCCGTGTAGATCAGGCCGTCCACCAGAATCGGTGAGGCGAATTTGCCTACGTGCGTTTTGAGCTTCCACGCCACATGGGTGTCCGTCACGTCGCCCTCGCCACCGGTCTTGACCGCCCACAATTCCGCTCTCACGACCCCGGTGATGAGAAACGCAATGCCCCGGTCATACAGTGGCCGCGCCGAAGCCGACCAATCGGTATGAGCGACCTTCCAAAGTTCACGTCCGGTTCGCGGATCGTAAGCATACGCCGCCTTCGCGCCCGTGCTAAGCATAAGGGGTTTTCCGTCGGCCTTCACGATCAACGGTGTGCTATGGGCCTTGCGCAAATCCCCTTCCTTCGCCATGGGTCCCGGCGTGTTCTCGTCGTTCCACACGGCGGAACGATCGGTTTTCCAGACCGTCGCGCCGGTCTGCTTGTCGAGGGCGGCGAGATACTGCAAATCGGCGCCGTCGAACGTGAGGATCAATAGTTTCTCGAACAGGACCGGCGATGAAGACGGGCCGCGGTAATGCCGGCATCGCAGGTCTTCCCGTTTCCAAAGGATTTTGAAGTTGCGGGTATCGAGACATGCCGTCCCGTAACTCCCGAAGTGGACATAAACCCGGCCCGGCTCGATCACCGGCGAGGGCGTGGCGTATGCATTGACCTTGTTGCCGAGCGGCTCTGGGTTGTCGCTGTGAAACAGCTTTTCATTGAAACGAATCTTTCCGGTTTCGGCGTCCACACAGATGGCGAAGAAGTCATGGCCATCCTCCGTCGCCGTGGTCAACCAGACCTGGCCGCCCATCACCACCGGGGTGGACCAGCCGCGAAACGGAATCTCCGTTTTCCATTTGAGGTTGTTTGTCTCGCTCCAATGCAGCGGAAGGCCGATGAGTTTGGTGTCACCCGGAGCCGAGACATGGCCATCACCCCACGGCCCGCGGAACTCCGGCCAGTCCGCTCCTGCTGCCGCCCAGCCAAGAGCGAGTAGAATCAAAAAGGGAAAAAATCTCCTTCTCACTCTCCCAGTGAGCCAGCGTGAGGCAGTTGATCCGGGGAGCGTAGGCTGCTGGCCTGCCGTGTTCGGCGGCCCGCCGAACACACTACTCCGTTTGGTTCGATCGCAAGTCAGAGGCCGGAAGTCGTCGCCGGGCCGGCGGCGACGGCACGCGGGCCGCGTGCGCTCCCCATTCAATCGCATCGTCACGGCTAAAAACAGATTTTTGTCATGGCGCATGGCAGCACGGTGACAAGGCAATTGAACCAAGTCAATCACGTCATCCAGCAGGCAGTTGTCAGCAGTGCAAATCCCTCACGAGATTAACGCTCTCATCAAGAAATACGGGCGCTGCCAAAATCAGCCTTGTAACAATTAATTAGCGAGATTGGAACTCAGCAAAACAAGAGTGGGTTTTTCCTGCGTTCGTAATTTCCATATCTAGCTTTGCAGTTCATTACTTTGTTAAGCTTGCTTTTCTGCCAGCGGGGATTCAACGTTTGTACGTCACCGACATTAACCGTTCCGGAGACGATCATGGCTATCGACCTCATCCACCACATCTACATCGCGGCTCCCGTCGAAAAGATTTATCGCGCCATCACTACTGAGGAGGGCATCAAGAGTTGGTGGACGACGGATGTGACGATGGATGCTCAAGTCGGCGGCAAGGCAGTCTTCGGTTTCATGGAGCACTCGGTGTCCTTTCAGATGCGCATCGAGGAACTGGCCGCGTCGTCGCTGGTGCGCTGGCGTTGCGACGGTGGCAATTCGCCGGACTGGATCGGCACGATGCAGGAGTTCCGCCTGGAAGCGCAGGCGGACGGCGAGGTGTTGCTGAAGTTCCGCCACGGCGGCTGGAATTCTGCCAGTCCTCATTGTTATCTGTGCAACACGACTTGGGGACATCTGCTCGTGACCTTGAAAGGCTACGCCGAGCGCGGCGAGAGGAACCCCTACTTCACTTGAACTGATCGCTTGCACTCACAGGTTATCATCAGGCGGGTTGTCGTAGCGCCGCGTCCGTGACGCGCCGGCTGCATCGCGATTACCCGCGCGGATTCTTCTCGCGGTTCCGCTGACGACCTCAGTCACGCTCGGCGTTCAC
>PLJQ01000304.1 GCA_003140275.1 Limisphaerales bacterium | reverse complement strand
GCGACAAACAATCGTCCATCGGGCGCGAGTGTCATGTCGTTCGGGCGCAACCCGACGGTGAGGTCGCGCACGCGGAGGTTTTTTTCCGTATCGACAATGCTCAAGCTGCGGCTGCCCCAGTTGCTCACGTAGAGGTGGCGATGGTCGGCGCCCAGCGCGCACGAATAAGGAAATTGGCCGACGGGAATCGTCATCTCCAGCGCGAGCGTGTCGGGATTGACCAGCCAGATTTCGTGGTTGCCTTCGTTGCACACGTAAAGTTTGCCGCTCACCGGATGCACGGCGATGGAACCGAGAAAAGTCCCTGTCGCGTTCGTCGAAATCTTCACTGTTTTATCGGCGGTGGCTTTGCCGCCGGCATAGTTGAATACGTGAATATTGCCGGAATCGCCGCCGGAAACGAAAATACGTTTGCCGTCCTTGCTGAACGCCAGACCGTTCCAGACTACCGGAAGCGGCAGAAACTGCGCCACGCGTTTGCCTTCCAGATCGATCAGCGTCAATCCCACTCTGTTGAAACCGGCGCTGACCGCGACGAGCATCTTTTTATCCGGCGCGATCAACATTTTAAGCGGCATGTCGCCCACCGGAACGTGGGTGCCTGCGGGAGTCATGCCCCAGCCGTTAAACAATAGATTTCCGTCCGGCAAAAGTCCCGGGCGCTGGCGCACCTCGGCGCTGTTCACTTCTTCGTTGGCTTTGCGCGCGGCGCCTTTTTGCGCTGGTGTGTTGACGGCGGTCAAAGGGATAATCAATCCGACGGCGAGTGTGAGTAAACTTCGTTGCATAATTCGGGCGCTTTAGTTCAAGGTTTAGCGATGTGCCTGTTGTAGCGCGTTGAACCGGGACGTCAAGCTGCAACGCAGAGGCTCGGTTTTGTCTCGGCGCATCTCGGTCCTGCCACTGACGAAACTCCTTGTTAAATGAAGCACGGCGGTCACCCCATTCGGCGCAAGTTCGGTTGTGCACCGGGCCGGGAGTTCGCAACCAAGTGACGATTGAGACACGCTGCGACCCGGACCGTTTGCGCTCCGGCATTTGAATACCACGCCTTCACCATGCGCCCTGCGTTGCCTGCGTACGGCGGAGTATTGACACTTCCCGCCAACCGATTGACTGTTCAGACAAATGGGAAAGAAAGCGATCGTCGCAATCATTTTCGTTCCACTTGTTAGTCATGATAAACTTTCTTCAACCATTTTCTTACAGCCATGCCATTCTTTGAGCACGACGGACTGAACTTCCATTACCTCGACAAAGGCAGTGGAGCGCCCTTCTTTTTCCAACACGGCCTGGGGGGTGATGTGAATCAAATCTTCGACTTGTTCCAGCCCCCGCCCGGATTTCGTTTGCTCGCCTTCGATTCTCGCGCTCATGGTGAGACGCGGCCACTGGGCGATCCGGATAGGATCAGCCTCGCGGCGTTTGCCGATGATCTGCGGGTGTTGATGGACTACTTGCAAATTCAGCGTGCCATCATCGGCGGCATTTCGATGGGGGCGGCGATCGCACAGAATTTTGTCTTACGCTATCCGGACCGCGTGATGGGACTCGTCCTGTCGCGTCCGGCGTGGGTGGATCGTCCACATCCGGAAAACGTCGCCGTGTTTTCTGAAATCGCGCGGGCAATCCGGCAACACGGCGCCGAGCGCGGGCGGGAAATGTTTATTCAGTCGGAAAGGCATCGTGAAATCCGCCGCGAGTTTGCTAACACCGCCGATTCACTACTGACCCAATTCAATCATCCGCGGGCCGAGGAGACGGTCGTTAAACTCGAACGCATTCCCAATGATGCTCCGAACCGGGATTTGTCGGACTTAAGCAAGATTCGGGTGCCGACTCTCGTGCTCGCCAATCGATCCGATCCGATTCATCCCTTCGCGTATGGCCAGATTCTGACGCGGGCAATTCCCCACGCTGAATTCAAAGAACTGACCTCGAAATCCGTGAGCTTGGAACATCACGAAAGGGAAGTGCAGCAATTCATCGAAGAGTTTTTAAAGCGACATTTTTCAAACGCTGAATAATATACTTCTCCAAAATCTGTGTTTGCTCCCGGCCTCATCTGTGGCTAACTAAATTGCATGTTGAAATGCTCCACGTCCCTTTGGTCTGCCGACCTCGGAAATCTGATCGCTGACATGAAACGCGTCGAGCCTTTCTCCGAGCGGTTTCACATCGACGTGGCCGATGGTCATTACGTGAACAACCTGTTGTTCTTTCCGGACCTGGTGAAACAACTGCGGCCTCACACGCGATTGCCTATGGAAGTGCACCTTATGGTCACTGAACCGGCGGAGTGGATCGATCCTTTTGTAGATGCGGGCGCGGACATTATGATTTTCTGTTTTGATTCGGTGAAGAATCCGCACGAAATCTTGCGAACTGTAAAGTCGCACGGAAAGAAAGCCGGTTTCTCGTTGCTCATCACCGAATCGCTTGAATTGCTCGAACCGCACTGGAGCGAATTGGACATCGTTACCATTGTCGGCACGGCGATGGGAATCAAAGGCGCGTCGATGGACGCGATGGTGCCGGGAAAAATCCGTAAGGCCCGCGAAATTATCGCGCAGCGAAAATTGAACACGGTGATTGAAGCCGATGGTGGAATTCGACGGGAGACCGTGCCGTTGCTGCACGCGGCGGGCGCGGACTTTATTGTGCCGGGTTCATTGATGTTCAAGGAAGACCCGGCAGCGATGCGCCAATGGCTGGCCGGCCTTTGATTCGCATTTTGAAATCACAAATCGACATCCTGGGTTTGGGCTGCGCGGCGGTGGACGAGGTGCTTTATGTCGCGGCTTATCCGCCGGCGGATACAAAGACCCGGGTGCTGCGGCGGGAGCAGCATTGTGGCGGACTGACGGCGACGGCATTGGTGGCCGCATCGCGTCTGGGAGCGAAGTGCGCTTATGCTGGAGTGCTGGGTGATGATGCACCGTCGCGATTTGTTTTGAGCGGTCTGCGTCGCGCGAGTATTGATGTCAGTGGCGCCATCTGCCGCGCGGGTGCCCGCCCGGTTCAGTCAGTCGTCGTTGTGGATGAGAAGCGCAAGACAAGAAATATTTTTTATGACCTCGCCAATGTAGTCGGTGCAGACAACCAATCCCCGTCGAAAGAATTAATTTGTTCGGCCAAAGTGTTGTTCGTGGACAATTTTGGCGTCAAAGGAATGATTCGCGCTGTGAAGATTGCCCGCGCTGACGGTATTCCTGTCGTGGCGGACTTTGAAAGCAGCGACGCTCCTCGATTTGAGGAGTTGCTCTCGCTGGTGGATCACTTGATATTGTCACAGCTGTTCGCCTGTAAACTTACAAGCGCCAGCAATCCTGCGAGTGCCGCGACCCGGTTGTGGAACAGGTGCCGGAGTGTGGTGATCGTGACGTGCGGAGCAAACGGGTGCTTTTATCTTGATCCGGGTGCGAGAACTCCTAAGCACGTTCCCGCTTTCAAAGTCAAAGCGCAGGACACGACCGGTTGCGGCGATGTCTTTCACGGGGCTTATACCGCAACCCTGGCGCGCGGACTGGAACTTCAGGCGCGGATTCAGTTTGCTTCGGCTGCGGCGGCAATCAAAGCCACGCGTCACGGTGGACAAGCTGGCATCCCGACACGGACGGCGGTGGAAAAGTTTTTAATGCGGCACCGCCAATGAGCGCCAATAGCTTGACTCAGGAATTGGAACTTGCGCTGGGCGAAATTCCCGTGCTCGACGTTCACACCCATCTGGTCGGCGGCAAGCTGGGGGCGCGCGGGTTGCACGATGTGTTGCTTTATCACATGGTCGTGAGCGATCTCTACGCGGCGGGTTGCCCCGGCGGCGCGCGTTTGACGCAATTCCCGCAATGGCCGACCGCAGCGGAGGCTCACGAGCGCATTCGGGAAGCGTTGCCGTTCCTGCCGCACGTTCAAAACACGAGTTCCTTTTGGGCCAGNNCCGTGCGACTGATCCTTGCCGGCCTTTACGATTGGCGCGAACCGATTACCCCCGACAATTGGCAGCGGCTCGACGCCCTGATCCTTGAGCGGGCGGACGATCGTGCCTGGCATCACGCCATTCTTGACCGCTTGAACATTCAACGCGCGGGAACAGAAATCGCCCGGCGTGTTGCGGGGGAGGATGACGATCGATTGCAGTATGCGCTCGAATGGGGATTTTTCACGCGCTGCCAATGGGGGGAGTGCGACACGGCGCTTTATGAATTGGAACGCTGCTGGGGACGCACGCCGGACAATCCCTCGCCCATCAGCGCCGGCTCGCGTCCGGCGACCGACCGCACCATCCGCTCGCTTGCTGACGTTCATGCCGCCGTAAAACATTACGTGAGCGTAATCCCATACGCGCAAGTCATCGCCACCGCCACGCATCTTTCCACGGACATCGACTACCGGATGGTGAACGACGCGGAAATGGAATCCGCTCTCGCGCAACGCAGTCAGGCCGGTCCGGCCGAACGCGACGTTTTCGCCTCGTACATCAACGAAGCGTTTCTCACTGAATTGGAAAAGCGCAGTGATCAGATTGTGTTTCAATTCAGCTTGGGCGCGGAACCGTTGCCATTCGAAACGGGCTGCCGGCTATCGCAACGGACCATCGGTCAACTGGCTGAAATCATTGGTCGCCATCCGAAATTGCGCTTTCAATGTTTTCTGGCGAGCCGCCACGCGAACCAATCGCTCTGCACTTTGGCGCGCGAGTTGCCGAACTTCAGCCTGGCGGGCTACTGGTGGCACAACTTTTTCCCCGACGTAATTCGTCAGGTCATGGCCGAGCGACTGGACATGCTCCCGGTAAACAAACACATCGGCTTTTTTTCTGATGCTTATTGTGTGGAATGGACGTATGCAAAGGCGATCCTGGTTCGCAAACAAATGGCGCGCGTGCTGGCTGAAAAAATCGAGCAAGGTCAATATTCCCGTGACGACGCGCTCGCGATTGCGCGGGCCATTCTATTTGAAACTCCGCAGAAGCTGTTGGGGATGCAACCACGCCAACGTTGAAGGACTTTAGCTTTGTTGTCGCGCAAGCCATATTGTTGCTTCCTGAGCACCAGAGCATGCCTGTCGAGGTTGATTACTCCGATTGTCGCAATGGGATTTCCTTTCGTCTGGTCCGTAGCGACGCGTATCACGTCCGGTTCGTCAAGATCGACTTAGGTCGAACCCTAACTCGTTGGCCAGGGCGCGTCTCCGCTGGCGAGTTTCGGCGTTGTTCTCAGGTTCAAATCCGTCTTGTTTCTACAGGTTGCTTGCGGCTAAATCCGGGCGGATGGAACCAGCAACGGATATTCAAATCATTGCCGCCTCATTGTATTTTTTGCCGGTCAAGGCGCGCGTCCCGTTGAAGTTTGGAACGGAAACGATGACCCACGTGAGCTGCGCACGCGTTTGTGTGAAGGTTGTGGATGAGAAAGGGCGCACGGCGGAGGGATGGGGTGAGACACCCTTGAGTGTGCAATGGGTCTGGCCGGCCAGTCTTACTTATGAAGCGCGCCTAGGGACGCTCCAACAATTCTGCAATCTGCTGGCGGAAGCATGGGTCGGCTTTGATGGCAAAGGGCATCCCATCGAAATCGGCCACGAATTTCAGAAATATATTCTGCCGGCATTGCTGAAGAAGAAGAACATCCACGCCGGCCACGCCAGCGAACCGATGCCCTGGCTGGCAGCCCTGGTCTGTTGCTCGGCGTTCGACCTTGCCCTGCACGACGCTTACGGGAATTTGCACCAGCGCCCGATCTATGAAACGTATGGCCCGCCCTTCCTGAATCGTGACCTCGGTGAGTTTTTAACGCCGGCAGAAAATTCCAAAGTTTCGTTTAAGGGAAAATTTCCCCGTGATTTCCTGCGGGCAAAGCGCCCGGATCAACTTTGCGCGTGGCACCTGGTGGGCGGGGTGGATCCTTTGGACAAATCCGAACTGACCGGCAGCGAACCGACCGATGACTATCCGGTGCTGCTCGCGGACTGGATCAAGCGCGACGGTCTGAAATGTCTGAAAGTCAAATTGCGCGGCAACGACGCGGAGTGGGATTTCCAAAGAATGATCAAAGTCGGAACCATTGCGATGGAGAACGCTGTGGCATGGTTGTCAGCAGATTTCAATTGCACCGTTACTGATCCCGATTACGTCAATTCCATTCTGGACCGTTTGCGCGACGAGCATCCCCGCGTTTATGGAATGATTCTGTACGTGGAACAGCCGTTTCCGTACGAACTGGAACATCATCCGATCGACGTTCACAGCGTCTCCGCCCGCAAACCGTTGTTTCTCGACGAAAGCGCGCATGATTGGTCGCAGGTGAAGCGTGGACGCGAATTGGGCTGGTCGGGCGTGGCGTTGAAAACCTGCAAGACGCAAACCGGCGCGCTGTTGAGTTGCTGTTGGGCCAGGGCGCACGGCATGGCGCTCATGGTGCAGGACCTGACGAACCCGATGCTGGCGCAGATTCCGCATCTGCTGCTGGCGGCGCACGTCGGCACAATCATGGGCGTGGAAACCAACTCGATGCAGTTCTATCCCGAAGCGTCGGTGGCCGAGGAGAAAGTACATCCCGGCTTGTATCGAAGGCGCGAGGGGAAAGTGGATCTTTCCACGCTGGACGGTCCGGGCTTCGGCTATCGCTTGAAGGAAATCCATCGCGAACTAGCGGAGCCGATCGCGTTGTTTGCGCGTTGATGGGAATTGCCGGTTTGCGAATTACTCGGCCGCGTCCGCCAGGACATAAATCTTCCCGTCGAACGCCAGGACGTAAATCTCGCCGTCCCGATCTTCCGCGAAGCTGGAAATCTGTCGGGAAGGATTTGATTTCGCCAGCGTGCCGCTCGCTGTCACCTGGCCGTTTACATATCGCAAACCCCAGACCGTGCCCAATGTGAAGTCCGCGTAGAGATAAACGCCGAGCAGCCGGGGCAATCTTTTCCCGCGATAGACATAGCCGCCGGTAATGCTCGTGCCGTGGCTGTGATCGGGGAATTTGGAATCCTTCGCCAACACCGGGTTGTGCGCGTATTCGATGATGGGATCAAGGTAGGTTTCCTTTTTCGCTGTCTTGTCCGGCAAGTCTTTGAACTGATGAAATCCTTCGCGGAAGCTCCAACCGTAATTGCCGCCTTTGACAATCAAATCAACCTCCTCCCATTTATCCTGGCCGACGTCGGCGGCCCAAAGCTCGCCGGTTTCGCGATCAAAACTCATGCGCTAGACGTTGCGCAGTCCGTAGGCCCAAATCTCGGGGCGCACGCCGTCGTCTTTGGTGTCAAAGGGATTGTCCTTGAGCGCGCCGTCCTTGTCCCGGGCGACAAACGGATTGTCTTTGGGAATACCGTAAGGCAAATCGCCGGTGCGTGAGTTCACGTCGATGCGCAGAATTTTTCCGAGCACGAAGTGCAGACTTTGACCGATGTTGTGCGGGTCACCACCGAGGCCGCCGTCACCCAGGCTAAAATAGAGCTGGCCGTCCGGGCCGAACAACAGCGTGCCTCCGTTGTGGTTCGCGTAGGGCTGCGGGATTTCCATGAGGATGCGTTCCGAGGAAAGATCAGCCAGGTTCCGGTTTCCTCGCGCCACGCTGAATTCGCTCAACCGATTGCGCTTGGGGCTGTGCCGGGAGTAATAAACGTAGAACCTGCCGTTTGATTTGAACTGCGGATGAAAAGCCAGTGCGAGCAATCCTTCTTCGGTTTTTACGAACGGTTTTCGATCAACGATGTCAAGGAACACTTTCGTCACCTTGCCGTCGTGATCTTTGGGCAGAATCAAAATCCTGCCGGCCTGTTCGACGACGAACAACCGTTTCGAATTGTCCGGTGCTTCTTCCATCCACAACGGGCGATTGAATTTAAGATTAGGATACGCGGGGCGAAGTTCGAGGTGCGGCAAAACCTCCGCCGCGATGGGCCGGGGAATAAGTGCAAGAGCCACGAGCATGGAACAAAGAAGTCCACGCCTCCAAGGTTGGTCTTGAAAATCCATGACGCACAAGTAGCCAAAATCGGGCAGGGGAGGGAAGCAAATCTTCTCCCCTGGATTTTGGCGTGCGAACGTCAGGGCGCTTCGACGGTCGAGGTCGGAAGACGGGGAAGAATTCAGGTGACTGTTCCGATGCGGACGGCACGGAGCAAAACGCCCCATTTCGCGCCTGACTTCCCGTCAGGCGCGGTGTTCACACGAATCGTCCAGCGTGAAGCAACGATACTGCGCCGCGCTATTTCTTGTCGTATTGCAACGCCAGTTTCAGTTGCGCGATTGCAGCATCACAATCCTTGAGGGCTGCTTCGCGATGGCCGCCGAAATCATGCGCGGCGGACTTCAGTTCCCTTTTCGCTTCTTCCAGAGCCACGATGGCATGGTGAATCTTGGGATGCTTTTCGTGGCGCTCCGCGGCCTGCGTGATCGTCGTGCTGAGGGTGAAAATGGCCACGCAGGAAAGCACGGCCATCGTTGTTAGTAATGCAATGTTCTTTTTCATAATCGTTTTGGCANNTTGGCACAATGTGCGCTTTGGTGTCATAGACGACAACAGAACCGGAAAGGTTTCAATTCAAAAAACTCAACGGATTGGGGCGGGAGACGAGGAAGAATTCAGGGGCGTGTTCGGGTGCGAAGACTGAAGTGGCGGTAATGTTGATTTGGAACCGGGCCATGTTTGCGTTTGAACCTCCACCCTGACCCTCTCCCCAAGGAGAGGGA
>PLJQ01000079.1 GCA_003140275.1 Limisphaerales bacterium | reverse complement strand
CCATGGTGACGACGAGGTCGGCGGCGTTGGCAAAAAATTCCGTCGTGCCTTCGTCAATCGGTTTCGTGAAGCGCGGATTCATGACGGCCACGTCGAACCCATCACCCGCGAGTTGCGTCGCGGCCTTGCGTCCCAACTTCATCATGTTGCCCAACGGGAAAAGCGCGACCTTGCGTCCGCCGTTGTTGGAAAAGTTTTGAATGATTTCGGCTTTGCCGATTTCCAGCAGCCGGGGCTGGTCTTTGATCGGCACCCCTTCCGCCGCGCCGCGCGGATANNGCGCAGGTAGGCGATGTCGAACAGGCCGTGGTGCGTCGGGCCGTCATTGGCCGACAACCCCGCGCGATCCATGCAAAAGATGACCGGCAGATCCTGCAGTGCCGCGTCGTGAATGATGCAGTCGTAGGCGCGTTGGAGGAACGTGGAGTAAATGGCGCAGACCGGATGAAAACCCATCGTAGCCATGCCGCAGGCGAACAAGACGCCATGTTCTTCAGCAATACCCACGTCGTAATAACGACCCGGCATCGCCTTTTCCAACGCCTTCAGCCCGGTGCCGCTCGGCATCGCAGCCGTGATGCCTACGATGGAATTGTCCTTTTGACACAGTTTCACCATGGTTTGACCGAAGACATCCTGCCAGGCCGGCGGTGTGCCCGGTTTGGGCGGCGGCGCCGCGCCGGTGGCGACATCGTACGGTCCGGTGCCGTGAAACTTTTCCGGCTGGTTGATGGCAACGTCGTAGCCCTTTCCCTTTTTCGTCAAGACGTGGAGCACGACCGGCTCGCCGCAGTTTTTGGCGAACTCGAGCACGTTGATCAGCAGGGGTAGATCGTGGCCGTCAATCGGTCCGAGATAACGCAGGCCCATTTCCTCAAAGATCAGGCTGCTGCCGTAGCCACCACGGCCATCCGATTCAATCTTACCGGGACTCGGTCGCAAACCCACTTCGGTCATGGCCCCTTTAAAACCTTCCTCGGCCTTGTGCGCCAGCTTCAACGCCACCTCGCCTTTCGGCAGTCGCCGAATGAACCGTTCGAAATCCTTGTGCAAACGGTTGTAGGAAGGATTTGTTATCAATTTGTTCAGATAGGCGGCAATCGCGCCGACGTTCTTGGCGATACTCCACTCGTTGTCGTTGAGAATGCCAATGAACCGCTTGGTGGTGTGGGTGATGTTGTTGAGCGCCTCGAATGAAATGCCGTTCGTCAACGCCGCGTCACCGAAGATCGCCACCACATTCTCGTCACTGCCGCGCTGGTCACGTGCGGCGCACATGCCGAGTGCCGCCGATAATGCAGTGCCCGCATGAGCGGCGCCGTAGCAATCGTGCTCGCTCTCCGTCCGCAACGCGTAGCCGTTCAGTCCATCCGTCATGCGGATGGTGTGAAAACGGTTTTTTCGGCCGGTAAGCAATTTGTGGACGTAGGTCTGGTGACTCACGTCCCAGACAAATTTGTCTTTGGGCGTGCTGAACACGTCATGCAAAGCGATTGTCAATTCCACCACCCCGAGGTTTGGGCCGAGATGCCCGCCGGTTTTGGCCAGAATCTGGATCATCTCCTGGCGAATTTCCTCGGCCAGTTGTTGCTGTTGCCTGAGTGTCAGTTTTTTGACGTGCAACGGTTCGTCCACCATGTCGAGATATCGGCTCATAGATCAGGAATGTGATATTGGAGTGTTGAGGTAATGAGGTGCAGGCGCAGCCGCCGACGCTTCGGCTTATTATTCATTGGAATCGTCGCTCAACGGCATCGGTTTCAGTTTCAATTCGCCCGCCGCGTTCTTTTCCAGTTGTTGAATTTTCAACCCCGCTTCCGCCAGCTTGGCCTGGCAAATCTGCGCCAGCCGCGTCCCTTCCTCGTAGCGTGCCAGCAAGGTTTCCAATGGCAAATCGTCCGCTTCCATGGCCTCGACGATGGCTTCGAGTTTCTTTAACGCCGTCTCAAACGGCAAATTCTCCGTCTTCGCCGCATCCACGGCTTTGACTGCCTTTGACATGGACCGGAAACTAAATCAAGTCGCCCCGCTAGTCTAGCCCGGAGTCGAAGACATAAGTCGCTCAGCATTGAGGCATCAAGCCGCGAAGCAAATCACCGGCAACGACTGCGTCACCTCGCGCACCTGATCCCGCAACGGCACTTCGCATTGGGCCACAAACGCGGACGCAGTCGTCGTCGCGTTTATTAGCCGGAAGGCAGCGCCAACTTGATTTGCATGACTAAAAACGGCGAACTCGCAGGCCATGTTTTGGATTCCCGACGGACGGACTCGTTACGTTTTCAGCATTGCGAGACTGATGCAGACTACGCCTGGCCAATTGACGCCCGACCCTAATGGAGCAGAGCCGGTGCTCGTCAACCTGCGGCCTTGTGAAAACGATTGCATCAACCGGCCAACTCGCCGATCTGTTCCCGGCACTGGATTAATTTTGAAACTAAAATCGGTTGAGCCAAATCATAACTCCTACACGTCCTGAAAATTATCTTTTCACCTCTTGACTCTGCGGAGCAGACTCACAATATGTCACGGCTGTTTTGCGGGCAATCGAGTGGATTGCAGCGGAATTATTATGGGAACATTGAAGGTTAAAAAATCGACATCAAAAACCAGCGGACAAAAGGGTGATCGCACCTCCGTGTTGACTGCCGCCGAAAAAGGACGACCAGACGCACGTGACGAAACCATCGCACCTTCGACCGTAGGAAACAAAAACCATTCCGGGCTTCATAATAATCTCCGGGGTATCCAGGAACACACCAATGATTTTGCGCCCACGACGCCCGACGTCGGCAAAATAAAAAATCAGACTGCCGGCGAACTGACTGAGAAGGTCAAGGAATTGGTCCGTCTGGCTCAGGAACAAGGGTATTTGACTTTTAGCGATGTTAACGACGCCCTCCCGTACCATGTCACTTCGCCGGAAGAATTGGACGACATTTACACTAAACTCCGCAATCTCGACATCGAAATTGTCGATCAAGCCGAAGTGGAGCGCATCAAGCAGCCGGAGCGTGAAGAAGAAGACGACAAAGGGCGGCTGGACATTCTGGACGACCCGGTTCGCATGTATCTGAAACAGATGGGCCAGGTGCCGTTGCTGACCCGCGAGCAGGAAGTCGAAATCTCCAAGCGGATTGAGAGTGCTGAAAACGAAGTCAAGCGAATCATTTACGGCTTCGGATTTGCCGGCAAGGAACATATTGCGTTGGCTGAAAAATTGATTTCCGAGCCGCCCAAGGAACGTTTCGACCGCGTCATCGTGGACAAAAAGATCGAAGGCCGCGGAGCCCACCTCAAAGATTTGCGCCGGCTGGTCAAACAAGTCCGCCTCATCGACCAGCAAGTGGATGAAAAATACGCCGCCTGGCGGAACGGCTCTTCCCGGTCCCGACGCACCAGACTTTTTGCCGCTTTCAGAAAGCTGGACAAGAAACTTCAGAATATATTCAACCGGTTTTACTATAAGCAAAGGGTCATCGAAGAGATGGCGCTCGTCGCAGAAAATATCCACGACAAAATGCAGTTAAGCCGGCACACGATTCAGGAATGGGAAAAACAGCGAAAGTCCACCCAACAGCAAGCCGTCATCCTTTCTGAGGAAAGCAAGGTCAACGCCCTCGAAGAATTCGTCCGCATGCCGGGTGACGATTACCTCAAGACCTACGAACAATTGAAACAGTTTTCCGCCAAGGCGCTGCAGGCCAAGACTGAAATGGTGGAAGCCAACCTGCGGCTGGTAATTTCGATCGCCAAAAAATACACCAACCGCGGCCTNNTGGATCCGCCAAGCCATCACCCGTTCCATCGCCGATCAGGCCCGCACTATCCGCATCCCCGTGCATATGATCGAAACCATCAACAAACTGATGCGGGTTCAGAAACAACTCATCCAGGATTTCGGACGCGAAGCGACGCCGGAAGAAATCTCCGATGAAATGCAAATTCCCGTGGAGCGCGTCCGCGCGGTATTAAAAATGGCGCAACAGCCGATCTCGTTGCAATCACCCGTCGGCGACAGCGAGGATACAAACTTCGGCGACTTCATCGAGGACAAAGGAACGGAAAGCCCGTCCGAGATGACCAGTTTCAGTTTGTTGAAAGACAAATTGGGCAACGTGCTAACGAGCCTGAACGAACGTGAACGAAAGGTTTTAGAACTGCGCTTTGGGCTGGGTGACGGTTATTCGCGCACGTTGGAAGAAGTGGGCAAGCAATTTAAAGTCACTCGTGAACGCATCCGGCAGATCGAAGCCAAAGCATTGCGCAAAATGCGGCATCCCACTCGCATCCGCCAGTTGCACGGCTTCCTGGAAATCAAGGAAAAGGAATAGCTGGATTATTGTTCCCGCATCGCGTCCCAAAATCTCGCGAGTTAGCCGTCGGCGGACTTCGCTTGGTCCAGTTTCAATTTTTGCTTCAATAAACAGTATTCGACCCATCACAACACGGTTGATGAAGCTGGCACACAATCTGTCATGTTTAAATATGAGCGATGGATGAAGGCAAGCGTAATCGGATTGGCGGGATTGGTGGGCCTGCTCGGGCTCGAACCGAGAACCAAAGCATTATGAGTGCTCTGCTCTAACCATTGAGCTACAGGCCCACTCGGATACGATTGCAGAAACGACAGCAACTTTCAATAGCAGAACCGCAAAGTTGATACACCAAGCTTCGTGCTTCGAACCAGGAGCTTGAGCAAGGGTTGTTCAATTCCGGGTGCATCCGCTTCCTGCACTTCGTAGTCGCGTCATTCTTCGTGTCCATTCGCGCGCTTCCGTGGTAAATAACGACCATGAAAATCATCACTGATGAGCATTGCACGGGATATTTCTTCCCCGGCCATCCCGAACGCCCGGCGCGCATCACTCGAACTCTCGAAAAACTTCGCAACCAGACTGAGTTGGCCATTACTTGGGGTAAACCATCCTTGGTGGATGAAACCGCCATCCTGCGCGCCCATTCGCCTCAACTGATTGCCCGCCTCAAGCAGCCGGAAGATTTCGATACCGACACTCCGTTTCATCCAAATATTTCAGATTATGCCCGGCTGCCGGTCGGCGGCGCATTGGATGCGCTAAAAGCAGCGCGTCATGGCGAAAGCGTCTTCAGCCTTCTACGACCGCCAGGACATCACGCCACCCGCGACCGCATCATGGGTTTTTGCTATCTGAATTCTGTCGCCATCGCGGTGTTGGAGGCGCTCGCCACCGGTGCCAAAAGAGTGGCGGTCTATGATTTTGACGTGCATCACGGCAACGGCACGGAAGCCATCCTCCTGAACCAACCCGGCGCCGCGTTTTTTTCCATCCACCAGCATCCTTGTTACCCAGGAACGGGAACCAAGAACGTTGGAAACAATTGTTTCAATTATCCCGTTTCGCCTGCCACGCCGCGCGAACAATATCGCCAAGTGCTGTCGCAAGCCTTCGAAGAATTGAAGAAATTCAAACCTGATCTCATTGCCGTGTCCTCCGGGTTCGATGCATATCGCGGCGATCCCATCGCCCAGGAGACACTGGAAGCGGAGGATTACTTCTGGCTGGGCGAATCAGTTCGCAAAATCGGCATCCCGGCGTTCAGCGTGTTGGAAGGCGGTTACAGCGATGAGCTGCCGGAACTGATTTTCGCCTACTTGAAAGGTTTGGCCGGATGAAAAACCGGCTCCCTTATTCTTTCCAGGTGATCAACCGCTTCTTTCACCTATAGTGAGCCGATCGGCAACGATTCGGTGGTACGAAACTGCGTGCCAACGCTCCTGTTATGCGCTAATCCAAAGCCGTGAGTAACACGCGGCAGATTATCAATATCGCCCTCGTTGGTTTCATGGGCACCGGCAAAACCTCCGTGGGCCGGCTCGTCGCCGACCAGTTGCGTTTCAGTTTTCTCGACACCGATCAACTTATCGAAGAACGCGCCGGCAAATCGATTCGGGACATTTTTGCGCAGGAAGGCGAAGCCGCGTTTCGCGAACACGAACGCAGCATGGTGGCGGAATTGAGCGCGCGAGAAAACACCGTGATCGCCGCCGGCGGCGGCCTGGCGGTCAACGAGGAGAATCTGGCCAGCCTCAAGCGCCATGCGCTGGTGGTTTGTCTCTGGGCGACGCCGGAAACGATCTGGGAACGCGTTCGTAATCAAACTCATCGTCCCTTGTTGAACGATCCCGACCCGCTCGCTAAAATTCGCCAACTGCTGACCGATCGCCAGCCTTATTATCGCCAGGCCGATGTGCTGATGAATACCGCCGTGCGTTCGGTCAACGAAGTGGTGCAACAGGTGATTCACCAATTCCATCTGATGCAATCAACCGCGCGGTGAACACGGCCATCCAGCAACGCGCCCGCGAACTCGGTTTTGACGCCTGCCGTTTCACCACGGCAACACCGCCCACGAACGCACCGAGGTTCCGACAGTGGTTGGCCGCGCAGTATCACGGTGAGATGGGCTACCTACAACGCAACGCCCACAAACGAGTCGATCCCCAACAGGTTTTGGCTAATGCCAAAAGCATCATCACGTTGGCCGTCAGTTATGGGGAATGCGGTCGAGAGTCGAGGGCCGAGAGTCGAGAGTCAGACATTGCGCACTCCGCAAGTATCTCTCAACCTCCAGGAATTGTCGCCCGTTACGCCCGCTACACCGATTACCACGACGTGCTCAGTGAACGGTTGAAACAACTGGCCGACTTCGTGAACCAACTCGGTGGTGAAGGCATGCGTTCGTTGTGGTATGTCGATACCGGCCCGTTTCTGGAACGTGACCTGGCCGAACGCGCCGGACTCGGATTCATCGGCAAGCACACCAACCTGATCAGTCGTCGGCTTGGCAACTGGATTTTCCTTTCCGAAATCATCACGACGCTTGAATTGGAGCCGGACGTGCGGGAGAAAAATCGGTGCGGCAACTGCGCGCGTTGCCTCACCGCCTGTCCCACCCAGGCCATCACCGCACCCTTTCAACTCGACGCCCGTCGTTGCATTTCCTATCTCACCATCGAATTGAAAGGCCCGATCCCCGTCGAATTTCGCGCCGCCATCGGCAACCGCATCTACGGCTGNNCTCCTTGTTCGTGTGCATCGGTGGCGTCCCGCGGACAGAGGGTCTTTCGAAGGTCGGTGTCGCGCTCGACGACGCCGGATTCAAGCGTCGCTTCGCTGGTACGCCGATGCTGCGCGCCAAACGTCGCGGTTTCTTGCGTAACGTTTGTGTGGCCTTGGGCAACGTGGGCGATGAATCCGCCCTGCCCGCTCTGATCCGCGCCGTCGGCGACGCCGAACCATTGATCGTCGAACACGCGCAATGGGCTATCGAACAAATTCATGGACGGGTCAAAACAGTTTCCCGAAGCAGTCCGGCAGATTAATCTCAGGGAAGCTCCTGCGAGTCTGCAGGTTCTTGCCTTTTCTTTGTCTGTCGTGGGCGTTTAGGTTTGCTGGTCACAGCAGGGCTAGATGCTTGTACTGCTGGCGTACCCTGGGGCTTCTTGTGCAACCGATCACTCAGCCATTGACGCTGCCAATGATTCATTCCGGAATGGAAGGGACTCATAGTTTTCCTGTCGATTTTTCAGACTGCCCACTCCGCACAAAGCAATTTCGCTTGTTCCAATACCGTTTGAGTTGCCTTCTCCTGTTTGTCTGGTGGATAACCATGTTTGCGGAGGATGCGGCGGACGAGGACGCGGATTTGCGCTTGGGCGGATTCGCGGAGCGTCCAGTCGATCGTCACGCTTTTGCGGACGTGCGAGACCAGTTCCCGCGCAATATTCTTCAGCGTCGGCTCGCCGAGAACTTTCACGGCACTGTCGTTCACTTCTAACGCGTCGTAAAATGCAACCTCATCATCCGTCAGGCCGAGATTCTCACCACGCTTCTGGCCTTCCCGCATCTGTTTTGCGAGTTCGATCAATTCCGCAATGACCTGTGCGGCTTCAATGGTGCGGTTTTGGTATCTGCGGATGGTAGCTTCCAGCATTTCTGCGAACGAGCGGGACTGGACGAGATATTTCTTGGAGCGGATTTTGAGTTCGTTGTTGAGCAACTTTTGCAACAACTCCACCGCGAGATTGCGTTGGGGCAAATGCTGGATTTCCGCCAGGAACTCGTCGGACAAAATAGAGATGTCGGGCCTTTTCAAGCCGGCGGCGTCAAAGATGTCTATGACCTTATCCGAGGAAATAGCGCGGGAAACGATTTGCCGGACGGCCAACTCCAATTCCTCCGGCGATTTTCCACCTCCTTCGCCGATGCTTTTTGCCAGCACTGCCCGGACTTCCTGAAAAAATCCGACTTCGTCACGAATCTCCAAAGCCGAGTCATGCGGCACTGACAGGGCGAATGCTTTGGAAAGTTCCGTGACGGCCAGCAAATAGCGCGGCTTACCGTTCTTTTGTTGCAGCACATGCTCGGCGGCTTGCGCAATCAACGGCAACCGTTTCGCGGCGATGGTTTCGGCAGCGGCCTGGTATTCAAACCCATGTAGGATGGCGCAGACCTGCTCGTATTTCTCCAGCATCACGGCCACGGCTTCTTCCTGATCCAGCGTGATGTCGCCTTTGCCTTTGCTGTTCGTGTAATCGGCCAGCGCCTGTTTCAATTCCTCCGCCAGTCCGAGATAATCCACCACCAGCCCGCCGGGCTTGTCCTTGAAAACCCGATTCACCCGCGCGATGGCCTGCATGAGGCCGTGACCACGCATCGGCTTGTCCAAATACATCGTGTGCAAGCTCGGCGCATCAAATCCGGTCAGCCACATGTCGCGCACGATGACGATCCTGAACGGCTTTTTCGGGTTCTTAAACGCTTTCGCCAGTTCCTCACGGCGCTT
>PLJQ01000013.1 GCA_003140275.1 Limisphaerales bacterium | reverse complement strand
ACCTCCTGCCCGGCGCCAATCTCCGCGAAGGTGCCATATTTGCTAGCGTCCAAATTGATTCGCAGCGCCTTTTGATGAACTCCCAACGCTTGTTCTTCCTGATTCATGTTGAAAAAGCTTTTCCAAGGACTTTTATGTTCGATTCGCCGGACTTAGTCGTGATTCGGTTGTACCGACTCGAGATCAAAATTGCGTCTGAGCTTGCCAATGCGAAGACTATTCCGATGCTTTGGCAAGATTTGTTTTTGAAAAACCAACCGAATCGAGTCAAACTCCCGCTGATCGTCACCATGAACCCGGCAACATTTGTCATCAAANNTCACCCTGCTGGTGGCACTGCGGGAAATCACCGTCCCACCGGAAGACATCGGCGCCGCGTCGCGCATCGTGGTGAGAAATAAAATTTCGCTGGCCAACTACCTGCCTGTCCGCCAACGCCCGGTGCTGGAGCGGATACCGGGCGTGGAAGCCGTCACCCCGTTCAGTTGGTATGGAGGTAAGTTCCGCGATGAGCAAGCCACGCTCTTCGCCCAGTTCGCCATCGATCCGCAGCAGTTTTTCAAGGTGATGGGCGAAGCCAAAGTCCCGCCCGATCAATTGGAGGCGTTCCTCAAAGATCAAACCTCCTGCATCATTGGCAAAATCACGGCGGAGAAATACCATATCAAAGTCGGCGACCGGCTGCCGTTCACCGGCACGATCTGGCCCTGCGATCTGACGTTGAAAGTGGCCGGTATTTACGAGGGATCGATCGACGACCGCAACCTCTTTTTCCATCACAAGTATCTCGATGAAGCTTCGGGCAGTTCCGGTCAGGTCGGTACGTGGTGGGTCAAGGCCAGTAATCTCGACGACATGTCGCAGTTGTGCAGCCGCATCGACAAAGCCTTCGCCAACACCTCCGCCGAAGTACGCGCGGAAACCGAACGCGCCTTCCAAATGAGCATGGTCTCGATGTGGGGCAATATCAAAATCCTGGTGCGCTCGATTTGTTCGGTGGTGGTCTTCACATTGGTGTTAGTTTCGGCCAGCACGATGAGTATGGCGATTCGCGAGCGTTTTCGGGAACTGGCCGTGTTGAAAGCGCTAGGTTTTCGGCGTCGTGAATTATTCGCGGCGATCCTTGCGGAGAGTTTCGGGCTGGCGATGTTTGGCGCGCTGCTGGGAATCGGAGGCGCGTGGTGGGTTTACACTTACATCAGCATCGCCAAGATGACCAATGGCATTTTTATCACGTTTGAAGTGACACCGGCGATCATCGGTCGGGCCTGTCTCGTGGCAGTGGTGCTTGGTATCGTGGCGAGCATCGCGCCGGCGATTTCCGTCGCGAGAATGAGCGTGGTGGAGGGTTTGAAAACTTTGGACTAAATCATGGCGTTGCCAATCACCTACAATGTTCGCAACGTGTTCGTCCGCTGGCGCGCGACGCTCGCCACCATCCTCGGTGTCGCGCTAATGGTGGCGGTTTACGTCCTCGTTCAGGCGTTGGCGGTCGGCTTGGAAAAATCGAGCCGCAACACCGGCGATCCGCGCAACGTGATGATTGTTCGCAAAGGCTCGACGGCTGAATCCAGCAGCCAAGTGATGCGCCCACAACTGAAGCTCATTCAGTATTGGCCGGAAATCGCTCGCAACGAGCAAGGCCAGCCGCTGATTTCCGCCGACGTGCTGGTGCTGATCAACCTGCCGCGTGGCAAAGTTGAAGGCGAGGCCAATGTCCTGCTGCGCGGCATTTCGCCGATGGGCATGGAGTTGCGACCGCAGGTGTCACTGGTGGAGGGGCGGTGGTTCACGCCGGGCAAACGCGAAGTGGTGGTCAGCCGGCGATTGGCCGCGCGCTTTGGCAATTTTAACATTGGCGACACCTTCAAAAGTGCCGGCCAGGTGCTCACCATCGTGGGTTGGATGGACGGACAAAACAGCGCGTTTGATTCCGAAGTCTGGTTGGATGCCGACGAAACCCGTTCGATTTTCGACCGCGAACATTATTCCAGCCTGTTGGTGCGCGTGGTGGATGCCGCCGCCGCTCAATCATTAACGAATCGGGTGGAAGCGGACAAACGCCTGTCGCTCCGCGGCATGCCGGAGGTGGCCTATTACAGCGCGCAGACCATGACCGCAATGCCGATCAAAATCCTCGGCGGTTTTCTGGCTACCGCCATGTCCATCGGCGCGGTCTTCGCGGCCATGAATACGATGTATGCCAGCGTCGGCTCGCGCACGCGGGAAATCGGCACGCTGCGCGTGCTCGGCTTTCGCCGGCGAACCATCCTGGTAAGCTTTCTGATTGAAGGAGCGTTTCTCGCGTTGATCGGTGGAGTGCTGGGATGTCTGTTTTCGTTGCCGATGAACGGATATGCCACCGGGACGATGAGTTTTGAATCATTCAGCGAAATCGTTTTCCAGTTTCGCATCACGCCGTGGCTCGCGACGAAGGGATTGATTTTTTCCGTGCTGGTCGGCGTGGTGGGAAGTTTCTTGCCGGCGATTCGCGCCTCGCGCCTGCCGGTCATCGCCGCACTGAAGGCCATTTGATCTGCAAGCGCGACCGAAAACCCAGGCTGCTCCAAATCTTGTGGTCGGAGGGACTCGAGTTACACGAGTCCCTGATTTTTCGCCCAAGTTGAAAGATTGGGGACTCGTGTAACTCGTCCCTCCGGAGGTTTGAGACAATCTCTCCCGGGCCCGCCGCTCCGAATAGAGAACGGATGAATCCTGCGCGCGGTTCGCTTTCCTCTCCGCTTCTGATGGGGGAAGCATTCAAATTGAGGGCTGGGTCGATTTACGGCTGACGGAAAGTTACTTTTTAGAAAACCACCATAACCAGCCTGGTCGCTTGAACTCAATTGCCGGTCCGGGTTGAAAGCTCGACATGCGGTGTGCTGACGGTGGTCTCGCGCCGGTCGGTGACGGAGAAGTAACAAACCAAAGGACGCCCGGTGGGAAGTCTGGCGGTGACCCTGCCATTGGTCATTTCCGCCGGCACCGTTTTCCACGACCGCTTTTGCCATTCGCCAACGTCGATCGTGTAGTTCAGTTCCGCTTTCGTCACCGGGACTTTGGAATAAAAAGTGGTCGTCGCCAGGCCGTCATTGATGTTCATCGGCTTTAGGTTTGGCAGCGGTTCGCCTCCCTTTAAAACGCCATCCACAAAATAATCCACTTCGCCGAAGGTCCAGATGTGTCCGTGCCGCAGCCGAACCTTCACCGACAAGGTGATCGGCCCTTTGATCTGCTGGTAGGACTTTTGATAACTGTCCAGCGGGTAGGCAAAATCGTTTGAGCCGTTGAGAAAAAGAATCGGGCAGCGAACACCGCTTAAATATCTGGAGGGATCAAACGCATGCACCCAACGATGCCGTTGTGCCTCGCTCATGCTTTCAAAGCGCGGGCGCCAGGCGCTGTTCTGGTGCAAAAACCCGCAACCGTACACCGGCACGGCCACCTTTAACCGGTCATCGAGACCGGCGACAATGCAGGTCAGATACCCGCCCCAACTGATGCCGGTGATGCCGATGCGGTTTCGATCCACTTCTTTTTGCGACGCCAACAGTGAATGGCCGCGGATGACCGCAGCCACGGCGTGATAACTCCACATTTGATTCACTTCCGATCCGGTGAAATCGCGAAACTTGTTCTGATCGTTCTGATCCGGGCCACCCTCGGGCAATGGTCCGTCCGGGCCATGGCCCGCCAAATCCATCGCCAGCGCCACATAGCCGCGCTGCGCCCAGTGTTCGGCCCACTCGCGGAACGCCTTGCCGCCACCGCCATGCACCAGCAACATCGCCGGGAACGGGCCGCTTCCCTTCGCTGGCCGTGCGTAGTAGGCGAAGATGCGCGTCGGTTGCCCTTGAAATGGCTCACCTTCGTAATAGACCTCCTGCGTGAGATTGGTTTGTTTGCCCCAGGTGGCCGCCGGCACCACGTGCAGGGCCTTCAGGTCCCACGGACCGGTGAAATGATTTGCCCTTGGCGCGGTGGCACAGCCGCCCACCAAAGCGAACGCGATGGATAAAAACAGGATGCTTCGTTTCATGATTTCGAGGTCCCAACAGTTCGCGACGATCTTGAATAAACATCCCGATTGCCGCTCGTTGATTGATGATGCGGCAAGGCAACTGCCCGCCGGGCGTTTATGCGCGAAGCATTCGCAATGCTGACGCATCCTCTGCCCATGTCAATCCCGAGGTGCCGGGCTGCACCCACACTTCGACCGACGAACAAATTTGCAAATCATCGTCAATCAGGTTTTGGATTCAGCCCCAGAAACCGCGCGCCGTTGTTGAACAACAAATGGGTTCGATAATCAGGACAACTCTCGGTCGCCACGAGCGATCGAGCCAGTGCCACGACCAACGGATAAAACGGCCAGTCCGAGCCGAAACAAATCCGGTCGCGGTCGAATTTGTCCAAAATCATTTTCAAATCCGGCGCGCACTGACCCGAAATGTCGAGCCACACCTGATTCGGGAAGTCGCGCGCCACGGCCAGCGTTTCTACACGCTTGGACAAACCGGTGTGCGCCAGAAGCAACTGGAGCTTGGGAAAATTCCGCAGCGCGGCGCGGAACCTGTCCGGCTCCGCTTTTGCCCGCAGCCACGCTGGCTCCGCGCCCGTGTAACCACAATGGGCCAATACCGGCACGCCGTTGTCCGCACACCACCCGAACAGCTTCAACTGGTGGGGATGGTCGGCGGCAATGAATTGAAATTCCGGATGCACCTTCACCGCCTTGGCGCCGCGCGACCGCAGATTAATCAACCGCTCAATCTTCCTTCGTCCCCACGGCCACGGAAAGACCGCGGCGAACGGAATGAACCGCGCGTCGAATGCTGAGGCTCGCATCGTGTCTTCGGCGTGACGCGACAGGATCGGCCCTTCGATCGGCAGCAAACAGGCGTGCTGGACGTTGAACCGGTCCATCTCCGCCGTGAAATTCGCCGCCGTGTGCGTGGCCGCGCTGGGCGCGAGTCGGTACGGCGAAGAATTGATTTCTTTGCCAAGCTGCTTTTGTTCGTCCGGAAACGGGTGCCGCTCTTCAAACAGCACGTCCTGGTCAACCTCATAGTCGTAGAGGTAACTCAACCGGTTGCGTGCGCGGTAGTCCACTGGCCGGGCGAAACCGTAGCTCCAGCCCACGTGCGAATGAATGTCCAGCACCGGCGGCACGCCGGCGGCGCTCTTCAACCGCAACTCGCCGGACGGATTCTTCTCAAACCACGGCAGCCGATCCAGCTCCGACATCCGTCGAATGTTCAGTGATCGAAAATCCATGCCCATGTTCCTCAATTCTAGCGGCCGGCAGACTTGGGCTGCCACTTCGGACTGCGCTTTTCGAGAAACGCAGCCACTCCTTCCCGTGCTTCACCCGAATCTCGCGCCGATAAATGATGGAGCAACGTTTCATCGAGTTCCTGGTTGAAGGAGGAAGGCCACAGTTCATCGAGCACTTTCTTTGTGTGCGCGATGGCTTCGGGCGCGCCTTGCAACGCGGTGCGTGCCAACGCCAACGATTCATCCATCAACTTTCCCTCTGCCACGACGCGGCTGATCAGCCCCATCTCGCAGGCGCGCTCGGCGGAAATCAGGTCGCCCAGCAGCAACAGCTCGCGTGCGTCGCGCTCGCGCACCTGCCGGTGCAACAGCGTCATCACCAGTGCCGCGACCAGTCCGCGCCTGACTTCCGTGTAGCCGATGCGCGCCTCCCGCGTGGCCACGACCACGTCGCACGCCGACATCAGGCCCGCGCCCCCGGCAATCGCCGCGCCTTGGACGGCGGCGATGGTAACCTGCGGCATCTGATACACCGCGCACAGCAAACGCGCCACCAACCGGGCCGTCCGCTCGGCATTGTCCGGCGCGAACGCGTCCTCCAGGGTCGACCGCGCCTCGTCGGTGAGCTCGATCGCGTCGGCGGCGACGTTGTCCTCGAGGTAGGCGCGGCGCTTCGTGCCCGGGATCGGCACCACCTCGTCGCCGCGGCTGAGCACCCATGCGAGCGCGATCTGCGCGGGCGTCGCGTCGAGCGAGTCGGCGACGTGCCGGACGACGCCGACGAGCGCTGCGTTCTTCTCGGCGTTGGCCTCCTCGAAGCGAGGGTGCTGGCGGCGCGTGTCGGACGGCTCAAGGTCCTCTGCGCCGCGGACGGTCCCGGTGAGGAACCCACGCCCGAGCGGGCTGTAGGCGACGTAGCCGATCGACAGGTCGCGGCACGTGGCGAGCACGTCGTCCTCGGGGTCTCTCGTCCAGAGCGAGTACTCCGACTGGACGGCGGTGAGCGGGTGCACGCCGTGCGCGCGGCGGATCGTCGCCGCCGACGCCTCGGAGATGCCGAGGTGGCGCACCTTGCCCGCCTCGACGAGCTCGGACATGGCGCCGAAGGTCTCCTCGACGGGCACGCCTCGGTCCACGCGGTGCTGGTAGTACAGGTCGACCGTCTCGATCCCGAGTCGCTGCAGCGACGCGTCGCAGGCCGCGCGCACGTAGTCGGGTCGACCGTTGATCCCGACGAAGCTCCCGTCCGCGAGCCGCTCGTTGCCGAACTTCGTCGCGATCACGACCTCGTCGCGCCGACCGGCGATCGCCCGGCCGACCAGGCGCTCGTTGGTGAACGGCCCGTACATGTCNNCCCTCGAGTCCCTGTCCCAGCATGCGTCGCCGCATGTTGCCTCCCTCGTTTCGCGCCAGCATACGGACGCTGCTTTGCCGCGACGCGTGGGCGCACCTACCGTTGCGACTCGGCTCGCGTGGCCACGCCTCGAACGCGGTGGCCCCGCGGGGTCCGAGGAGGGGGCCGAGCATGCAGCGACTGACCACGGGCGAGGAGCGCTTCGCGTCGCTCGCGAACTTCGACGACCCCGTCGTCGTCGCCGAGGTCCCCGACCCAACGGGCGGTGCGCCCCTTCGCCTCGCGATGGCCGACAC
>PLJQ01000211.1 GCA_003140275.1 Limisphaerales bacterium | reverse complement strand
CGAGGGCGCGTTTCGCGATTGGGCCTATTCGGCGGCGGAACGGATTTTCGGCGACCGGGTTTACACCTGGGCACGCTGGGAACGGACGAAGAAAGAGAAAGGCGAAGCCGCGGCGAACGACGAGCAGAAGGCCGCGTTGAAAGCGGGTGCCGTTCTCATCAAGGATGCCATCGCNNGGCATCGGCATCGCGCCCGGCGGCAACATCAATTACGTCACCGGCCACGCCATCTTCGAAGCGACCCACGGCACCGCGCCGAAGTACGCGAACCTGGACAAGGTGAATCCCGGCAGCGTGGTGCTGAGCGGTGAGATGATGTTCCGCTACCTCGGTTGGGTTGAAGTCGCTGACCTGATCATCAAAGGACTCAACGGCGCGATTGGCTCGAAGCGCGTCACGTACGATTTCGCCCGGCAGATGGAAGGCGCGACGGAGATCAAATGTTCCGAGTTCGGCGATAACATCATCCAGCACATGTAACCGAAACTCGTAGCAGCCGACGTAAGGAGGCTCTGACATTCTCTTTCTGCCTTCTGCATTTTCAAACGAGTCTCCTTACCTCGGTTGCCACCCATTGAAGGGCCGATTCTCGAAACTATACTCTGCGCTCACTTCGCTTCATCGAAAATGCTCGCGACCTTTTTCGGCTTGCGAGAAACGCCCAGCAATGGCCGGAGTTCGCCCATCGGGGAGTTAAATGAACGGCCATGGTAATCCCAGGTTTCAAACTGCCAAGACCACAGGCTCCCATCGGCGGCAAGGCTGACAATCTCGCCCATCATCACCACAGTAACCGCTATCCAGTCAGAGTGCGTGCCAAGGCGGACGCAAGAAGCTGCGTTGGGATTGGTTTTGGGGTCATCTGAAAAAGTCCATGTCCACAACGAGCCGTCGTTTTTGAGCGTGACCACCGTTTCGCCGTTGCCCGCCACCGCGATCCAATTTGTTTCCTTACCGAGTTGAAAGTTTTGCTCTGCAATAGTCCACGTCGCCTTATGCGGCGATGGCTGCCAAGCACCCGTTAAGCGAAATGTCCCGTCTTCGCGGACTCCTACCATGAAATCAGGTCTTCTGCGTGAAGAAACCGACACGTCACCACGTGACCAGAACAATTCGAAGTCAGACTCTCGGTAAAGCCCTATTTCCTCACCAAGTTGAATTGCGTTTTTGACAGCGCCTGGTCTCGAAGCAAAGCGCCAGGATTCCCCGTTTGTTTTGCGGAAGTGAGTCAAGTTGCCATCCGAAAAAATATCCGCCCAGTCTGAATCCGTCCCCAAGCACTGAAGCTCAAAGGCGCGCAATCCCGGCCAGGGCTTTTTCCAATTGAACCGATTCGTTCCCAAGCGCCACAACGTGCCGTCGCGTTTTAAGAGAGTCGCTGCTGTATCATTTTCGCGCGCGACACTTTTCCAGTTGTTGTTGTCACCGAACCTGACCAACTTGGCTGGATCGGGTGTGAACCGTCCTGACTGCGAAATCATGACGGGCTCTGACGGCTGCTCGGAAACCCACAGGCTGCCATCGGATTTGGTGCCGATTGCTTCCCACCCATTGCAGATTGCAAAGCTTGACCAGTTCGTTCCGCCAAAGAACCCGCCGCCGGGGAGTAGTTCGAATCCCATTCCTTCTCCGAGCAACATCGCGCCGAGATTTCGGTCATTGTATTCGAAACGGTCGGTCCAGATTCGGCCATCAGAAAGTCGTACCACAAAGGCGCGGCGGCCGCTCCAACGCCCCTCGGATAGTATCGTCATGCCTTGCGACGACGTCAATCCCGCCGCGCCGTGCGGCGGTTCGATTGGCAACATCAATTCCCACACGCGGTGGTAAATCGCGCTTGAAAAGACGACGACGGACAGCAGCGACGCCAGGAAAACGATCGAGTTTCGCCGCCAGACGCTCCAACCGCCCAGCACGTGCTTGAAATTCCAATACATCAACCACGCGAGCACAACGGTGAACATCGGCAAGCCGATCAAATACGCGAGCCAGCCACGCCAGAGCGGATAATTGACAACCGCTTCTGGATAGCTTCCGTTGATGACCAGAACCGAGGCGACAACGATACTCAGCACCGCCGGGGCCAGCGCTTGCAACGTGTTGCGCGCAAGTGTCGAGGCGCAAAATGAAATCGCCGCGATTCCCGTGACAATTGCGAGCTGCGGCAGAAAGGGCAGTCAGGGGGAAAGTATTTCAACAATTCTCAACACCATCAGGAGCAACATGCCGTGCGGCGTTTGGGCGCAGAATGCGCGCATCTGGTCGCTGATTCCGAAGTGGAGGTCGGGAAGAATCCTTTGCCCCTCGAACAGAACCGGTACGACGACGCCAAAGACTGCGGAAAGTATCAGCACGACAAGGAACTTGATGACGAACTGCGTTCGTCGCCGCGCCGACAGACAGTGTTGAGCCTCCAAAGTTCCGAGCTTTCGTTCTTCGGCCACGGCGGCGCAACCGATCAGCAGCGGCATCACGCCCCACAGAAGCCAGAACTGGCCGGTGAGAAACTCCAGCATTGGCGAATCCTTGAAACCGTCTCCCGCTTTCCGCGCCGCGATCATGCCCAGATGCAGCAGTACCAGAACGCCGGCGATCACGAGTTGCGACTGATGCAGTTGAAATTCCTTCGCCAGCAAGGCTAATCGCGGACGTCGTCCTTGGGTCGTTCTGCTGCGGACAAAAAAACGCGGCAATTTCAGCCAGCGCGGCATGGCGATTTCGCCTCCCGTCCATTGAGTGTCTTGTGCGCGGAGGAACATTCGCCGCGCCCAGATGAATCCCGCGATGCTGTATGCGACGAGGACGAGGATAAGGTTGTTCTTCAGGGATGCGACGTCGCCATATTTCTCCGTGAAATACATCGCGATCATCGCCAAGGCCGCCGGAACAATGACCGTGAACCAAAACGCCGCTGCCACCTGCCGGAACAACAGCACCGTCCATAACCCTCCTGAAAACGCCGTGAGCGGGATCAGAACGATGCCGATCACGATCTCATTCAAGTTGGAATCCGTGCTGGTCAATAAAGCGTGCCTTTGGGAAACCAGAAAGCACAGCCACCAAGCGGATAGAATGACCGCAAGTGCGCCCGCCAGCACAATGGTTTTCGTCCACCACACACGCGAACGTGAAACCGGTTGCGCCAACAGATTGGAAAAAGTGCCCGAGGACATTTCCCGACCGAACGAGTCCAGTGCCATCATGACAACCACCGCCGGACAAAGGAGAAAGGCAAACACCATCACGATAACCGAGGGGCTGGAAACAGATGGGTTGCTCGGGGCCAAGCATAGCGAGAGAGTGATCAACAGCGCGATGCAAAAGCTGGGCAGCAACAGCTTGATTTCCTTTTTCAGCAACGCGCTCATGATTTTGACTGCATAAGGGTTTTAGCCGCCACAAAGATTTCTTCCAGCGAAAGCGATTCCATCCGCAAGTCCTCCGGCTGATAAGTTTTCAACTTCGCAATCAATTCTTCGCTGCTGCCATTGGCGAGAATCTCGAGCTCACGGCCAGTTTGTTTCACACTAACCGCTCCGGGCAGATCAAGTTTGACTGGCGGTGTGGCGAAACGGGCGCGGATTTTTCGGAAGCGATCACGCGCGGCGTCCGCGTTCATCGTCAGAAGCTCGCGGCCTTCTTCGATGATGGTGAATTCGTCAATCAAGCCTTCAAACTCTGAGATGAGATGCGTGGAGACGAACACCGTGCGGCGCTCGGGATCGCCGGATTGATACGCGCCGATGACGGTCTCGATGAATTCGCGGCGCACGATGGGATCGAGGCCAGAGGTCGGTTCGTCGAGCAGGAGCAACTCTGGCTCGGGACAGATCGCGCCGATGAGCGCAAGTTGCGTCTTCTGGCCTTTGGACAGCGTGCTGGCTTTCTGGTCGGCGTTCAGGCCGAAACGCCGGAGCAGATCGGCTTCGGTGTCGTGGTTCCAATTCGTGCGGAAAGACGCAAGGTAATCAAGCGTGTCGCGCACGGTCATCCACGGATAAAACGCCACCGCGTCCGGAACGTAGGCGAGACGCGACTTGACCGCGACTTCGTCCTTCTGCGGGTCGAGGCCGAAAACACGCACGCTCCCGCTTGTGGGGCGGAGCAAATTCAACAGGCATTTGATGGTGGTGGTCTTCCCCGCGCCGTTGCGACCGAAGAAACCATAGCAGCGTCCGGGTTTCACAGTCAGGCTGAGTCCGTTCACAGCGTCGAGCTTGCCGTAACGGCGCGTGAGGTCCTTGATCTCGATGACGGGTGTTGGTTCGCTCATAAAAAACCTTTAGTTGTATTTTGAAGTTTCGTTGACTCGTTTCCTTTCTTCGAGCGCGTCGAGCCGTTCGCGCACCAGTTCGAGGAATTCGCCTCGTGCCACTTGAAGGTGATGCGCCTGCACAACGGCCTGGTCGATCTCCTCGATCAGGAGCTTGCGGCGAACGTCTTTCTTCAGAGGCGAATTGTTGGCTTTGAGAAAACAACCTTTGCCCGGCAACGTTTCGATGACTCCCTGGCTCTCCAGTTCCGTGTAAGCTTTGGCGATGGTGTTCCGGTTCACGCGTAATTCCACGGCGAGCGGCCGAATGGCCGGCAGCAGCTCACCCGTCTGTAAATGGCCGGAAGCCGCAGCCGCTCTGATTTGATCCACCACCTGGAGATAAACCGGCTTGCCGGACTTGTAATTGATCTGAAGCAGCATGGTGTCTGTTATTGTCATAGGACAATAGGACAGTTGGAAAATCCTGTCAACAAGTTTTTTCAAATGATTTTATAAGGCGGGTGGTTGGCGGGACCCGTCGAGCCGTGAGATCATTGCCGATGGATATTCTGGAAACACGAACGAAAGCGTGGGTGGCGAAGCAGAAGCGGTTGTAGTAGCCGCCGACGTGAGGAGAATCCAACGGTCTGGTGCTGTCACCGGTCACTTTAAAACCAGCCACGAAAGGTCGAATTGAACCAGCCACCGACTTAGCATAGACGAAATGAGCTTTTTCATTCCAAAAA
>PLJQ01000011.1 GCA_003140275.1 Limisphaerales bacterium | reverse complement strand
TTCGGGTCGGTGCCGTCTTCGGGACGGCCCGCCTTGGAAATCACCGTGCTGACTTCGGGCACGGATCCAATAAGCCGGCGCATTTTTGCGCAATACGCGGTGGCCTCGGTGACGGAGAGACCTGCCGGCAAGGTGGCGTTGACCCAGATCGTGCCTTCGTTGAGTTCAGGCAGAAACTCCGTGCCGAGCTTTGTCGCGGCGCCGAAACTTACGACCAGGGCAATGATCGCACAAGTGATGACCTGCTTCGGGCGGGCGAGGGCACTGCCGAGGATGGGATCGTAAATGCGATTCGCCAGCCGCATGACCGCATTTTCCTTGTGCGAAACATTTTTTCGCAATAAGAACCAGCACAGCAGCGGTACCAGCGTCAGGGAAAATAGCAGCGAACCGACCAGCGCCGAGGTCACGGTCNNGCCATCGGCGCGAAGATGCGGCCCTCGTGGCGTTGCAGGGTGAAGATCGGAACGTGCGCCACGATGATGATCAGCATGGAGAAGAATGTCGGACGCCCAACTTCCGCCGCGGCGGAAAGGATCAGGTCCCGCAGTTTGTGGCGGTCGGTCGAATGGTCGCGCTCGGACAGTTTCCGAAAAATGTTTTCCACCACGATGACCGCGCCGTCCACGATGATGCCGAANNCCGTCGACGATGATGCCGAAGTCCATCGCGCCCAAGGAAAGCAGGTTCGCTGGAATGCCGCGCCAGGTCAACCCGAGAAACGTGGCCAGGAGCGAGAGTGGAATCATCAGGGCGACGATGAACGCAGCGCGCAGGTTGCCGAGGAACAGGAACAATACAAACGCCACGAGCATCGCGCCCTCGGCGAGGTTCTTGAAAACCGTGTGAAGTGTGGTGTCAATCAGCCATGTCCGGTCGTAGTAAGGAACGATCTGAACGCCTTTCGGCAGAATGGATTGGTTGAGCTGTTCGATTTTTGCCTTCACCGCCTTGAGCACTTCCGACGGATTTTCACCTTTGCGCATGAGCACGATGCCGTTGACGATGTCGTCCTCGCCATCCTGGCCCATCAGCCCTTCGCGCGGCATGTTGTTGACTTTCACTTCGGCCACGTCGCGCACCAGCACGGGCACGCCGTTGTGCGAGTTGAGGACGATGTTCCCGATGTCGTCGGGCGAATGGAGCAGGCCGAGGCCGCGAATAAGATATTGCTGCGGGCCTTGTTCGACCTTGCTGCCGCCCACGTTGGCGTTGCCACGGCTAAGCGCGGTGTAGAGCGTCTGCAAGTTCAGGCCGTAGTAACGCAGGCGGGCGAGGTTGGGATTGACCTCGTACGTCTTGATCGAGCCACCCATGCCCACGATGTCCGCCACGCCCGACACCATGCGCAGGTTGCGTTCGACCACCCAATCTTCGAGCGTGCGCAGGTCGCGCGAGTTCTGGCCATCGCCTTTGAGCCGGTAACGGTAAATCTCGCCAATGGCCGTGGAGAGCGGCGCGATTTGCGGCTGCACTCCTTGCGGCAGATCGGCGGTGGTCAATCGCTCCATTACTTGTTGCCGCACAAAATAGTCGGTCACCTTGTCGTCGAAGGTAATCATGATGAACGACAAGCCGAACTGCGTGTGCGAAAACAACCGCACAGAATGCGGTAGCCCGCTGAGCACCGTCTCCAGCGGAATCGTCACCTGTTTCTCCACTTCCTCCGGCGCGCGCCCCGGAAAAAGCGTAATGACGTTCACCTGCGTATCCGACACGTCGGGGAACGCCTCAATGGGTAGATTGAGAAACGCCGCGACCCCGCCCGCGATAAACAGCAACGTCAGCATCACCGTAAACAACGGCTGATGGAGGGCGGCATGAACAAGACGACGAATCATGACCGGGTCAGGCTATGGCACGAAGGCTGAAGGTTGTGGCGCGCATGGGATATTTCATGGGCCGGTGGAAAACAGTTGCTCCAAGAGCATCGCGCCGTCCGTCACGACGCGCTGGCCGACCACCAGTCCGGCGGTGACGAGAACCTGTCCGCTACGTTCCGCGCCCAGCGTCACGACGCGCCGCCCGTACCGGCCCGGCGCATCCTCCACGATGACGCAGTGCTGTTCGCCGCGCAGAAACACCGCCCTGGCCGGCACCACCACGCCGGNNCACGAACATCTCGGCCTTGAGCCAACGCCCCGGATTGGCCAGCGACCCGCGCACCTTGATCGTGCGAGTGTTCGGGTCCAAACCATCGCCCACCACCACCACCCGGCCGCTGAAAGGTTTTCCGGGCAAACTGGCGCTCTTAACCGTGAACCTCTGCCCCACCCGCACCCGCGCTTCATCTCGCTCGGGCACATCAATCAATACCCATAACCGCTCCGGGTCGGTGACGACGAACTGCGGCGAAGCCAGTTGTGGCGTGTTGGCCAGCATCAAGTCGGCGCGCAATTCCGCGCCCGAACTGATGTTCTTTTCAACCAACACGCCCATGATGGGACTCCGGAAAACGTAAGCTTGGTCCACGCCGTTTGTGTCCGCGCCGTAAAGCGCCAGCCGTTCCGTGGCCCGTTGCTTTTCCAGACGCGTGCGTTCCAGGTCGGCTTCGGCGGATTGCAAATCCTTTTGTGCCGCCGCGCCGTGCGCGAACAGATCGTTGACGCGCGTCAGCGTGCGCTCGGCCAGCACAAAATCCGTTGCGGCCCGGCGGGCATCGGCCTGTACCTGACCGAAATCTGGTGAGGCGATCACCGCCAGCGGCGCACCGACTTCCACCCGCTCGCCCACTTCGACCGGAATCTTGGTGACGCGACCGCCAAAAGGTGTGAACAGGCGCGTGGTGACGTTATCGTCCCAGACGAGGCGGCCATTGAAGCTCAACACAGTGGCTGTTGGCAGGGCAGACGTCGCGACCGTAATTGAGCTGGCGGGCGGACTGCCGGGCGTGACGATCACCCTGTCGCCTTCGACG
>PLJQ01000289.1 GCA_003140275.1 Limisphaerales bacterium | reverse complement strand
GTATTGCACCCAGCATGGTTACGACACGGCGATCATTTCCGGCACCACCCGCCAGCAAAAACTTTATCGCCATCTGGGGTTCGTGCCATTTGGCCCGTTGGTGGGCAGCGGTGACGCGTTGTTTCAACCGATGTACCTGACGAAAGAAAGTTTCGAGACACAATTGGAGGACTTTCTTCGCACCACCCAACCGCGTGACCAGACGGGTTCGGTCCCGGCCTCAACAACTCCCGCGGGTCCCTGATCTTTGCTTTTTATCCGCCAGTTTTCGTCGGCCACCGGGCATTCACCAAAGCCCGGTAGCCGCCCGCCAGTGNNGCCGAACGAAAACCGCCGCCGCAGTACATGATGATCTCCGTTTCGTGATTGGGGAATTGTTTTTCGAGATCGCGTTCTAAAATGCCTTTGCCCAGATGGACTGCCGGGACCGCGTGACCGTTCTTCCATTCATGATCTTCGCGCACATCCATGAGGATGGTCTTGGAATTTTGGGCCAGCCGGGTGCGGACTTCGTCGATGGTGATTTCCTTGATGCGCGATTTGGCGTCGTTGACCAGTTTGAGGAAGCCGGGTGAATGGTCCATGTCCGAAAACTTATCGCGTAGGGCGGCGCAGTCAAATATGTTTTCAATTGCGGGACCGCCACGTAGTGCGTTCAATAGACTTATGGACGTGAATAATTTGAAGGACGTTCCCGCCTTCATCACCAAGGACGGCTCGGAAATTCGCGAACTGCTGGCCCATCGGAACTCGGCTATCCGCAATCAAAGCCTCGCGGAGGCGCGCCTGCCAGTCGGTGGCAGCACTCAGGAACATTATCATCCAAAGGCCGAGGAGATTTACTACATCACCGCCGGTGTGGGACGTATTCGGATCGAGGGTGAAAGCCGTGAAGTCAAAGCCGGCGATGCGATCGCCATTCCCACGGGTCAAAAGCATAAACTCTGGAACGTCGGCAGCGAAACTTTGAAACTGTTATGCTGTTGCGCCCCGGCTTACGAACATAACGACACGATCATTACGGAGTAGTAAAACAGTCGTTCCGAGGCGATGTTCACGGTTGCCGGAGTGATTCCCACTTTCGGCTGTTGAGGTGCGATCAAAGGCGAAACACTAAAAACCGGTGGTGCTTTACCTTTGTGTTCACGGTTGTTTGGCCTGGCGGATGAGCGTGCTTTAGCAGAGGACAAGGCTCTGCGGGAACGCCACCCAGGCGCTCTCTGAGGCCTGGCAAATGGCAGTATATGTGTTGACCTCGCTGGCATCTGCACAAAATTGTCAAAGCATCTTGGAAACTCTGCACTTTTGGCTCCTGAGTTCTTAAGCAACTTCCTCCAAACCTACTTCTGCTTCAGGGGTTCGACGATCTTGTAATCTTGATCAATCTTGGGCGCAAAGGATGCTTCGTCCACTTGTTCGTTTAGCTTCGGGTTCTGGAAATCGTTGCGCATCGTCGAGTGGTCGGCGAATTCAAGCTCGGTGGCACGCAGAGCAAAATCATTCGTGGCGAAGGCGATTTTGATTTGCGGCATCATGCGGCGCGCGGCGGCGGACCTGGGTTGAAGTGCGAGTTCGTAAATATCGTTGGTTGAGATTTGTGAGAGAATACGGAAGCGCGATTCCATTTCGGTTCTACTGCGTGGGAAGCCGGCTTCGAGCAGTGCCAGCGCATCGCGCCAGGGACCGGTTTGATCTCCTGTGAGCGGGTAACGCTCGGCGCGTTTCAGGCGGGGGTAGATGATCAGCATTTGTTCCGGCTGGCGGACGGCGATGGTTTGCGCGGGGTTGCCGAGTTCCCAACGAAAGCGATTTGGCGCCGCAAACCAGACATGGCCGGTGGCAGTCAGTGGTTGAGTCAAAGATTTCAACGTTCGCGTCTGAATGAAATCCGCCGTCCAGGTCTGGATATTGGTCTGAGCATTGAACCAGGCAGTGAGCGTGAAGTTTGTCTCTGCGGCCCGCAAACAGAAATGTTCACCAAACTGGGCCAACAGTACGAATCCCAAAAGTATTTTTCGCGTTATTCCGCATATTTCGCGGGCTAAGATTTTGGCCAGATGGGAACGAAGTGATACCATTGATCGAGATGTTGACGGATGGCGGGTTCAAAAGCACGCATGATTTCCCGGGTCAATTGCAGGCGTGCTTCGCGTTGTCGAAGTGCAGCGCGGTCGTAGGGAACGGCGGGCAGAATATGCGCCGCGTAACCGTGGTGGTTGCGGGGCAGATAGACCGGCAACAACACGCAGCCCGAGGCGCGCGCCAATTCCGCGGCGGAAATCGAAGCCGAAAACGGCCGGCCGAATAATTCGACCGTCACCGCACTGGCTTCCGGCGGACGATCCATAAGCAACGCCACCGTGGAGCCGCCTTCCAATCGCCGGATGACTTCCACGAATGCGAACGGGTCTTCGCCAATCACCAGCGTCTCGATGCCCCACTTGGCCCGGGACGCCTGACGCATTTCAGTCAATCCGCTGCCTGGTTCGGCCAGGGTGATGACTTGGAGTTGATAACCGCGTTGCGTGAGCAGCGGCGCGCCGAATTCCCAGTTGCCCAGATGCGGCGTCAACAGCAGCACGCCGCGCTTTTCATGCTGCGCGGCAAGGAAATGTTCCCAACCGGTCAATTCCGTAAAAAGATTCTCAACCGGCAAACCGGCCTCGAAACCCAAAAGGTCGGTGAGTTTCAAGGCAAATTGTCGAAACAATGAGCGACTCATTCGTTCTGCAGCGGCGCGGTCGTGGTTCAACGCAGGCAGGAGGTTTTGAACGACAATCTCGCGGCGCTTCGGCCGGGCGAAGCCATAAATGCGCATCGCCATTAGAGCAAATCCAGCGCAAAAGGCGCGAGGCAGGGTGCGTGCGAACATCAATCCGAGCCGCCACACAGTGACATGATACAAGAAGGAAGGCCGGGTTAATCTCGAATGGTTCCTGACCGGGTTTTGCCTGTCGAGCGACGGGGTGTCCGCCGTTTGCAGTTGAGCGTCTGACGTTGAGTGTTCGAGTTCCAAAATTAATTTTTGTTTTTGTTTCTGCCCGCCGTTGCCCGCCACCAGAGCGGCAGCAGATAGACGGAGATTAACATATTGCTGCCGATGCCAACGGCGCAAACCTGTCCGAGACTGGCCATGCCTGAGTTTGTGGACAACGACAGCGAGCCGAAGCCGGCGACCGCCGTCCCGCCGCAGAGCAACAACGCGCGCCCGACGGAGCGGTAAGCGGCTGATAAATCGCCATGATGTCGTCGCAGTGCCAGTTGCATAAAAATGCTGTAATCCACGCCCGAGCCTAGCATCAAAGGCAATGCCATTAGATTGAGCAAATTCCACGACCAGCCGGCGCAGCGCATCACGACCAGCAAGCAAAGCCCGCTCAACAGCAAAACCGCGAGGCTCAAAATAATTTCCGTCAGCCGGCGAAAAGCCAGCCAGAGTGAAAGCAGGACCAGGAAAATCATCGGCCACACGACGCGGGCGAGGTTTTGCTGGACGCGTTGCAAAACCGAGGCGCCGAGCAACTCCCATCCCGAGACGATGAAACCCGCGCGCGCCAAATCATTCGACCAGGCGGCAACTGACTCCAAAGTGACCGGGGACCTGGAGGCGGGGAAGATCAGTCCAAAAACGAGAAAATCACCCTGCGACCGGGCGACCATTTTTTCAAGAATCCACCGGCTGACTTCATTAGTTGGCCAGAAGACGTTCGGCGACGCGATGGCAGTTTGCCAGGTGGTGAACACATTATCCAACAACCCCAGTGAGTTCGTGTTGAAACCTTGCGTCAACGCAGCTTCCCGCAACTTCTCCTGTTGAGCGAGCAGATGCACCACGGTTTTTTGGTTCGCTTTCTGAAAATCAGGGCGCGGCCAAAGCGGTGTCGGAAGCGTGAAGCTGTCAATGAATCGATTGGAGACGGCCCGCTCGAGAATCACCGTGACCTGATCCAGCCGGCGGGCAATCTCCTGTTCATTGGTGCCCGTGATGATGAGCCAAAGCGGTTCGCGCTTTTGATTCAGGCGCAGCTTGATTTCGTCCAGGGCTGCGTAAGCGGCGCTGTTTTGCGGACGCAACGCATTAGCCGTGTGGTCGAGCGCAGGAAAACCAAAACTCAAAACAAATCCGGCGACCAGCACGAGCAGGGCGGTCAGCGTAAAAAGTGATCTTACTCTGAATGGCGAAGGCGGTGGCGATTTGGGTTCGACATTTTCCGCTGCCGGAGCAATCCCTTTGTCGATCTGCTCCTGACGTTTCTTCATGCGATCACGAAAGAGCGGCGGCAGAAACGCAAACAACATGACCAGGGCGGAGATTGCGACCCCGAGCGCGACCAGTGAACCGAGTTGAGCGAGGCCGGGCAGTCCGCCCAAATTCAAAACCAGAAAGGCGCTGATGGTCGTGACCGCAGCCCAAAAAATACTGGGGCCGATCGCGCGTCGAATTTCTGGCACGATGGCCTGGGGTTTGGCGAGCGCTTCCTGGTAATGCACCACGCCATAATCGACCGCGAGGCCCAACAAGATGGCCGCGAAACCAAGACTCACGACGTTGATGGTTCCGAACAGCAATCCGCCAATCGCCAGCGTCGCGGTCAGAATCAAGCCGAGCAATACCAGCAGCCACAGCATCGGAATCCATCGACGATGCGCGAGCCAGAACAGGATTGCGATGATGATGGCGGTCAGCCCAACGGAGTGGGTCATGTCATGTTCCATGCTGCCGGCGATTTCGGACACAAACGGCGGGCCACCGGTGTAATTGACCTTCACTTCGGCACTGATCTGGTTTTCCTTTCGCCAGGATTGCTCGATGGCTTTGATCTGGTTGAGCCAGGTGATGGTTTCGCGATACTTGGCGAGGTCGGCGGCTGCCTTGACAAAAATGATGCGAAAGGTGCCGTCAACGGACGCAAAAAACTCCTGTCCTTGCTGAAATGAGGGTGCCGAGGCGCCGGCGGCTTCGGGCAAATTCAGGAGGCCATAAGGGTCGTAGCTCAAGCGCGCAATGTCGCCGGGTGATAAAGAAGTGGCGAGCTGTTCGCGCGCGGCTTGTAAAATCGTCGGCAGATTGGTTTCCGCGAGGCGATTGGTGNNGGTGAGTCTGCCAAACACTTCCGGCGGTTGGTTGAGCCAAAGATAGGCGACCAGCTCGGTCGCTTGGGCGGGATTTTCGAGCCAGGGCGGTTGCCAATTGGCCGCGGCCACCAGGTTGGTGGCAGCGCGCAATGCCGCGGTCAACGAAAGGGCGGCAGATTCAGCTTGATCGGCCTCGGGAGATTTGAGGGTGATGATCAGCTCGCGGGCGTTGGCAAAATTTTGTTGGTAAAGTTTGAGTCCTTGAACGACCGGAGAGTCGCCGGGCAAGAGGTTCAGCACTTCGACATCAAAACGAAGGCGGGCAAAGCCGATGCCGATCGGAATGAGCATCAACAACCAAAGCCAGTGGCGCGACTTGCGACTCATGCCAACTTCGTTTGATGATCGGTAAAATGTGGCCATCGGGGTGTGTCACTGCCAACGCGATCTGACACTCTCCCCCCGCGAGGAACGAGCGGGGAGAGAGCCGGAGAGAGGGGTGGTCCAAATACAAGCGCCTCCTCTCCCCGGCCCCACCGCCATTTAATTAGTAACAAACGCTCGCCCTCACCCCAACCCTCTCCCCTAGGAGAGGGTGAAGCTGCGTCCGTCCTCGGCAAATCCTGGCGGCCTTTTGCGTTCGCCGCTCCGCACAGGCCAAGCGTGGCCAAATCGGAACTCCCTCTCCTGGGGGAGAGGGTTGGGGTGAGGGCGGAAGTACACTCTGACTTCATACGTTTAGGTAAAGGGAGGTCAAATGCGTGCATGCTACCGATCATAACGAGAGTTGCGAATTATTCCGTGAAATAACCTTCCAACAACTCGCCCGATAAACGATTTTCCAGACGCCACCCGTGATTCTCCAGTCGTTGCCACGACCACGGTTTGGGCGGCGCAATTCCCGCAAGGCAGCGCGGCAATTGCAACCAGACGAGTCGCGCGGGCGGCTGGCCGTGGCCGGAATAAGTTTTGTTGTTGGGAACAAACAGAACCTGCCAGGTGTTGGTGGAGCTTTGGGCGACGACGAAGGGCAGGGGAGTTTTCGTAAACTGTACAAAGTTGCGCCCGTCGGTGTGGGTGGCGAGGATCAACTCGCCGGATATTTCGGGCGCACCCTTTTTAGAGCGCCACACCGCCTGTCCCTGGTGCGTGCTCCAACCGGCTTCCGCCAAATTGAGCGGAGGCAATGGCGGCGCGGTTCGGCAGGCGGTCAGGCCGCTCAGCCCGAGCAGAAAAACCAGGAGGAGCATCTGTTTGACGGCGTAATTATATTTGAACATCTTGCCTTAAAATTGTCGGAGTGGTCGATGGCCTGTGAGCAGTGTAGAAAAGAGCGCGGAGAATGACAATGTTATGAAAAATCACGTAGTGTCCCGATTTGCCAGTACGATTGTGGCGGAGGAACGCTAAAATCAATTCCATCTGCTTTTCTGGCATGGCTTCGCAGCGTCAAGTTCAATAACTGGCCGTGGACTTCGACTTTTCGCTTGCCTCCGTTTCAATAGAGGTATTCGCTCAAAGTTATTCAAAAGCTTACGTCTATGACTGAGGTTAAAGTCAGTTGTCCGAAGTGCAGTGGCCACATTGTTTTCCCGACTGAATTGGCAGGTCAAGAGGTAGCTTGCCCGCACTGCGCCGAACCTATCCTCCTCCCCAAACCGAGGCGTATGATGGCTTGGGCAGTAGCCGCAGCGTTTGCGCTCAGCGCGGTCTGCTTCATTTCAATCCTAATTTGGCAATACAAGTCCAAGCGTGGCGAGCAATCCGGTTCGCCCGTTGAAGTCTCGCAGGCTCAGACAACGAAACCGGAACACAAGGATAAGTACACTCTGCACTCGAAGGACGAACTGGCGATAGAAATTCTGTGCAAAGAGTTCTATCGCTGTGTCAATGACAAGGATGCTGATGCGCTTTACCGTTTGATGGCCGAACCGTGTCGAAGGGCATTGAGCATCGAAGAAATAAAAAAGGTGCATGAGGATGTCTCGAAATATGAGTACGTTGCTGTCGATTCAGTGAGATTCCAAGACGGTACCTTAGGGAGATGTGCAATGGCGAGAGTCAAGCGCACAAAGAGCAATAGTTTCCTCGGGATACAAGAAGGTGATCGGTATCTTAGATTCATCAGAGAATCTGGAGGGTGGCGACTATTTAGCGATGTAGACCTGAAGTTGAAAATTATAGACCAATTTACAAAGTCAGGATTAACCGACCAAGTAAAAGCAAACATTCAGTTACTGCGCGGTGGCGATCCTTTCAGTGCTTGGGAGAAAAACGATACCAACGTCTTTGAGACCGTTTTCAAATCACTTGAAGGCCAAGGAGGGATATTTCCTTGGAACATCGAGTTCGTCCTCAGGAGTAACAAAATTGATGGGCATTCGTTGGTTCTAAATTTTAGCGTGCGTAATACTTCTTCAAATTTGTGGAGTTCTCCTCTTTTGGAATTTGAGCTCAAGCGTGGTGGTAAAGCGTTGTTCAGTGGCAATGAATGGTTGCGCGACATGAGTCCTGGTCAAGCAGTTGAGAGAGACGTCAGTATCTTTCTGACAGATGCACTACAAGAAACTACTAAATTTGACCTGGATGTTTCGTATTCCTTCGGTGGCAAGCAGTTCCATCTGGCGCGAGATATACCAATTGAAGTTGAAGTTTCAAAGTTAAAAGAGCTTGTGAAGTTTGAAGTGGTCACAACCTCGTTCGACCTCGCGAAAACTCTGGATTTTCGGGATATGTGGTCGGCGCGTTTGGATTACCGCGTGAAAAATGTGAGTGCAAGACCAATCGAGAGGTTGAGCTTGAAATGCGTGTGGTCTTCACAAAAGGGGGAGGAGTTGGATCAATCCACAGAGTTTATCGTCGGTTATGGGGATGTGCCGCTCGCGTCGGGATTGACGAAGGCAGGTTTCATCCGCTGCGGCAAGGGTTACGGATATGCCAAAGTTCCGGTTAAGGTGGACGTTTATTTGGAGTCAGGCGAGAGGCGATCACTCGTTCTCAAAAGTCTTCTGATTAGGTAGTCAGCCTCTTTTCCTTAAAGGAAAACAAAATGTCACCGTTTGCAGGTTTTCATTCGCAAGATCAACTTGGAGAAATTGTCTTCTGGGTGGATGTCGGTGGCCTGGTCAACCGCCGCATCGCCCATCACGTAGATGGCTTTGAATTGGCGACTCTCCGGTTTGCCCGCCACCAGACAAAGCTGCAATTGCTTGGAAGAAAAATCCGGACTCGACCGGTAGCATCATTAGCACGTCAGCGGGTGCAGATTGACACCGTATC
>PLJQ01000231.1 GCA_003140275.1 Limisphaerales bacterium | reverse complement strand
CTTGCGGGCAGAGCGATCGCATATAATCGTTATTTTTGAACGAGAGACAGCTTGCATTGACGCCGTACGTCCTTCGACAGGCTCAGGATGAGGATATTCTTGGTGGCATAAACAATTCTCCTCATGCTGAGCTTGTCGAAGCATGGGGGCATCGCGTGAGCGGGGAAGTCCTCACCGTCGCCGAAAGCTACGCCGCCGAAAAATACGCGGCCGATCGCGGCACGCCTTCGCTAACGCTGATGGAAAATGCCGGCCACGCGGTGGCGGCGGAAATCATGAAGTGCATGGAGCTGTGCCGCTGTGTTGTGCTGTGCGGGCCGGGAAACAATGGCGGCGACGGCTTTGTTGTGGCGCGGCATCTGCGGACGGAAGGCTTTGATGTCACGGTCGCGCTGCTTGGCGCGCGCGAGGCGTTGAAAGGCGATGCGGCCGAAATGGCGAGCCAATGGATCGGCGACTGCGTGGCTTTATCGCCCACGGCGATCAACGAAGCCAAACTGGTCGTCGATGCGCTGTTCGGCGCTGGCCTCTCGCGTCGGCTGGAAGGCGAGGCGAAGGCGACGGTGGAGGCGCTGAACGCATCCGACATTCCAGTCGTCGCCGTCGATGTGCCGAGTGGCCTGCATGGCGATCTTGGCCGCGCACTCGAAGATTGCTGCATCCGCGCCGATCTGACCGTGACCTTCTTCCGCAAGAAGCCCGCGCATGTGTTGATGTCTGGTCGGCTCTATTGCGGTGAAGTCGTGGTCGCCGATATCGGGATCACGAAAGGCGTGATCACGGTTATCGCGCCGCGGCTATACGAGAATGGACCGCTGCTCTGGGGCGAGAACTATCCTTGGCCGCAAACCGAAGCCCACAAATATGCGCGCGGGCATTGCGTGGTGGTGAGTGGGCCCAGCCACGCCACGGGTGCGGCGCGGCTGGCGGCCTGCGGCGCGCTTCGCGTCGGCGCTGGGCTCGTCAGCGTCGCAAGCCCGATGGAAGCGGTCGCCGCCAACGCGGCACAACTCACCGCCATCATGGTCAAGCCCTTCGCCGGCGCCAGTGGTCTCTCCCGCATCCTGAAAGACAAGCGGATCAATGCCATTGCCATCGGCCCCGGCTGTGGTCTCGGCAAACCGACACAGGAACTGGTCGCAACGGTTTTAGCCAGCGGCGCCGCAGCGGTGCTGGACGCCGACGCGCTGACGTCGTTTGCCTACACACCCAATGTCTTATTCGCGCACCTTCGCGAGCCCGCGGTTCTCACGCCCCATGCGGGCGAGTTCGAGCAGATTTTTCCGGGTCTGCTGGCGCGGGCGAAAAACAAGATCGAGGCCGCGCGCACGGCGGCGGCCACCGCGAAATGTACCGTGCTTCTCAAGGGCGCGGATACGGTGATAGCCTCGCCGGATGGCCGCGCGGTGGTGAACACCAATGCGCCGCCTTGGCTTGCCACTGCCGGCGCGGGCGATGTGCTCAGCGGCATGATCGCAGGACTCATGGCACAGGGGATGCAATCCTTCGCGGCGGCGTGCGCGGCCGCGTGGCTGCATGGCGAAGCGGCGGCGCGCTATGGCCTTGGGCTTATTGCGGAAGATCTGCCGGAGCAGCTGCCGCCGGTTTTGTGCAACTTGAAGGAGCGCTTGGAAAATGAGCGAAGTGCTCATCAGAAGGGCAATTGAGCGCGATCTGCCCGCGCTGCTCGATCTCTACAACCATTACGTCGCCACCACGCATGTGACGTTTGACGTCGAGCCGCGCACGCGCGAGCAACGGCAGGCCTGGCTCAAGCAGTTCAGCGAGCGCGGCCGCCATCAGTGCTTCGTGGCGGAGTGCGGGGGGCAGGCGGTCGGCTGGTCGTGTTCAGTGCCGTTCAAGGATCGCGCGGCTTATGACACGTCCGTCGAAACTAGCGTCTACTTGGCGCCGGGCGGGCAGGGCAGAGGCCTTGGCCGACGCCTCTACGATGCGCTCTTCGAGGCGCTTTCACGCGAGGATGTGCATCGCGCTTTCGGCGGCATTGCACAACCCAACGAAGCGTCGGTCGCGTTGCATCTGAAAATGGATTTCCGCCATGTCGGCACTTACAGGGAAGTCGGGCGGAAGTTCGGAAAATTCTGGGACGTGGCCTGGTACGAGCGCGCTGTGAACTAGCGTTTGGCCTTCGCCGGCGGTGGACGCCGCGAGCGCTGCTTCGTGGAAATGGATTTAATCACCAGCTTGCGCGGCGCTCTCTTCGGGAAGGGATCGCCGGCCAGCCGTTCGGCATGCCCCATCAGGTTTGAGATCGTGGGCTTATCGAGATCGCCTGCATCGCTGAGCCGGATGTGGCGCACGCGCGTGCCATTTCCCCGCAGGAGTTTTTTGGGATCGGGAATTCGTGGGCCGTTTCGCAGGAAGCACAGCGTCACCCATTGCGGCGCGAGCGCGAGCGAAAACACGGCTTCTGAAGCGCGATCGTTGGGGCCGTAGCCGACCACCAGCCAGTTGTAATTGTCGTAGACCAGCTCCACGGCGCCCGGCAGGCGTGCGCGCATCTTGCGGATTGTGCTCTTCGCACGTTTCTGCATCTCCGGCGAATATCTGCGGATGAATCCGTCGAGCTGGCGCTGGGGCGAGGGTGCGGCTTTGGGCATTTGGTTCAGGCTACAGGCATGGTCTAGCCCCGGCCAAGAACCCCTGCTATACGGCCCGCCTTCGCATCGGGGCCCATAATAAGGTGCCGCCCGCGGAGGCCCGGGCTCGCGGGCGTGGCGGAACTGGTAGACGCGCTGGATTTAGGTTCCAGTGACGAAAGTCGTGGGGGTTCAAGTCCCTCCGCCCGCACCAGCCCGCGTTCGCGCCCAATATGAGCATCGCGCTCCAAGGAATTGTTCCGACATGCAAATTACCGAAACCGTCAACGAAGGCCTCCATCGCGAATTCAAGATAGTGATCCCCCGGGGCGATCTCGACGATCGCCTCACCGGCCGCATTGAAGAAATCAAGCCGCGCATGGCGTTGAAGGGCTTCCGCCCCGGCAAGGCGCCGCGCGACATGGTGCTCAAGAAATACGACAAGGACATCCACGACGAGGTCAAGAAGAAGCTGATCCCCGATGCCTATCGGAAAGCGGTCGAGCAACAAAAGCTGGACGTGGTCGGCTATCCGGACATCGAGGAGATTCAGTTTGGTCGCGGTCAGGCGCTGCAATTCGCGGCAACGATTGAAACCGCGCCGGAAATTCAACTGCCCGAATACAAAGGTCTGCCGGTCAAGCGCGAAGTCGCGTCCGTGACCGAGGCCGACATCGAACGTGCTTTGAATCTCCTGCGCCAGCAACAGACCAGTTTTCAGACGGTGACCCGCCCCGTTCAGGCTGAAGATGTCGTGGTGGTGAATTACAACGGCAACTGCAACGGAAAACCGATCATTGAAACCGCGCCCGCCGCCAAGAGTCTGACCGAGGCAAAAAGTTTCTGGATCAACGTTGAACCCAATTCGTTCATTCCCGGCTTTGCGGTGCAACTCGTCGGCGCTCAAGCGGGCGACAAACGCACGGTCAACGTCGATTTCCCCGCTGATTTTGTGACGCCCGAATTGGCCGGCCAGAAGGGCGTTTACGACGTTGAGGTGGTGGAAGTCAAAGAGAAGGTTTTGCCCGCATTGGACGAAGCGTTTGCCAAAGCTTACGGCGCGGAGAATCTGGAAAAGCTGCTCGAGGGCGTGCGCACCGATTTGCAAAACGAATTGACGTACAAACAGAACCAGAGCCTCCGTGTTCAACTCGTGCGGGCGTTGCTGGACCGTGTGAATTTTGATTTGCCGGAGTCGGTTTTGACGCAGGAAACCCGCAACGTGGTCTATGACCTCGTCCGCGAAAACCAGAAGCGCGGCGTGGCGCGGGAATTGATCGAGCAACAGAAGGAGCAGATTTACTCCGCGGCCAGCCACAGCGCCAAGGACCGGGTGAAGGCGGCCTATTTGATTCAACGGATCGCGGAAAAGGAAGACATCAAAGTCGCGCAGGCGGAAGTGGCCGCGCGCATCCAGCACCTGGCCCGGATGTATCAAATCACGCCGGATAAGTTTCTGAAGGATTTGCAAAAACGCAACGGGCTGATCGAAATTTACGACCAGATCATGAACGAGAAGGTCATGGAGTTTCTCCAGAACAACGCGAAGGTTGAGGATGTACCGCCGACGAAAACCGAGGAAGCTCCTGCGTCAAATCCAAGCTAGATTTTCAACGACTTCCCGAGACTTGTTGGTTTTGAAGCCTATCTTTGGAAAACATATCGTCTCCTCCATCCTCGTGCTGACAGCCGATACACCAACACGACTGAGAATGCACAGACAAGACTGAGTGCAAATGCCAAAACGCTCCCTATGAATAAAGCCCACCAAGGCTCAGGAAATGGGGTCGGCTCTGCGCCGATGTCGCTGATGGCATAATAATAGAGGCAGACAAGAACCAAGGGCGTAAGAAACAGAGCCAAGACAAAGGTCCCACAAGCAAAGGATAGCGATGGATGCTTCTTCGTGTCGAACCACGACGACTGCGAGGCTAGCGGATGGTCTGTCGTGAAAATGTTCATGTGCGCCCTGCCGCCAGCTTTTAGCTGCAAATTGCAGCCTATCTCGGTTCCCGGCCAAACAATATTGTCGACGTAAATTCTGTCGAGCATACTTTTCGGGCTGAAATAAAGCCGGAACCTGTGCCGACAAAGACTGCAAAAGTTATTACTGTGTCCGCCCAAACTTTTTCTCCAACTCGCGATAATTCATTTCGATCAACGTTGGCCGCCCATGCGGGCAGGTGTAGGGCATGGCGCAACGGCGCAGGTCTTCGACAAGATTTTCCAATTCGCGGCCCGCGAGAGGATCGTTAGCCTTTACCGCATGACGGCAGACGGTCTTGGCCACCGTGTGTTCGCCGAGCCGCAACGAATTGACTTCCTGCCCGGCGGATTTTAGTTCGTCCACCAGTTCCAAAACAAACCGCCGCGCATCCGGCGCTTTGACAAAGGGCGGCAGCGCATCGAGTAGAAACGTGCGCTCACCAAACTCGCTCAAACCAACGCCCAGCCGCGTGAGGGTGGCCAACTGTTCCCGCAGAAATTGCGCGTCGCGGACGGACAACTCGACCGTCTCCGGCAACAACAAGCGTTGCGACGACGCGTTGCCCTGCTGCTCCAGCCGCGTCAGCATTTGCTCGAACAAAATCCGCTCGTGCGCCGCGTGCTGATCGAGCAACACCAGCCCGCGGTCCGATTCCAGCACCACGTAAAGTCTGTCGATTACGCCGACGAGACGGAGCGGGACGTTGAGCAACGGAACCGGGTGGGTCGAGGGTTGAGGGTCGAGAGTCGAGGGCGCGGAAGAAAACCTCATCGGCAACGGGCGCGTTTCGACCGGATGGGTCGGCCATTCGGAAATCGGTTTGGACGGCAACGGAAAATTTGGCAACTGCGTCGTGGAAATTTCCGGCGTCGGGTTGACCTCAACGGTCTGCCCGACCGCCGTGATGCGCTCCGGTTCCCGCCCTTCGACTTTCGACTCGCGACTTTGGGCCTTGGAGTCCGAGGTTGCTCCCGAATGAAAACGCAGCAGCGTTTCGCGCACGGCTTGCGCCACGAGCCGCCGCACGACCGCTTCCTGGTGAAATTTCACCTCGCGTTTGGACGGGTGGATGTTCACATCCACGGTCGCAGGGTCGATTTCCAAAAACAGACAGCAAACCGGATAACGCCCTTTCATGAGCGCGGTATGATAGCCCTCCAGCAAGGCGAAATTCAGTCCGCGATTTTCCACTGGCCGCCGGTTCACAAACAGATGCTGATCCTCCCGCGTGGAACGCGACACGCCCGGCGCGCCAATGAAACCCCAGACGCGGAGAGTTGAAGGTTGAGGGTTGAGAGCTGAGGGTTCGTCCACTTCGTCCAGCGTTGAGGTTTCGACGACTTCGGTGGAAAAATTGACCGCCAGCATTTTTTGATCGCCCCCATGAATCGTGCGCAACCGTTCACGCAAAGCCGACAACCGTCCGTCGATATCGCCGCTGTTCTTGATAGCGGGCAATTGCCACACGAGGCGTCCGTCTTTCTGAAATGTGAACGCCACTTCAGGATAAGCCAGCGCGGCGAGCGTGAGATAATGTTGAATGTGCGCGGACTCGGTTTCCTCGCTGCGCAAAAATTTCCTGCGGGCGGGCAGATTGAAGAACAATTGCCGGGCTTCCACGCTCGTTCCCGGCGCGCTGCCGGCGGCCATCACTTCGATGATCTTTCCGCCATTGACGACAACCTGGGTGCCTTCGGGCGAATCGCCTTCGCGTTCGCGCGTGGTCAACGTGAAGCGGCTGACGCTGGCGATGCTCGGCAAAGCTTCCCCGCGAAAGCCCATCGTGGCGATGGCGGCGAGGTCTTCGGCACGCTGGATTTTGCTGGTCGCGTGGCGTTCGAGGCAGAGCAGCGCGTCATCGCGGCTCATGCCAGCGCCATCATCCGTCACGCGAATCAAACTGCGTCCGCCCGCCTGGATTTCCACGGTCACGCGTCCAGCCTGGGCATCGAGCGCGTTTTCGACCAGTTCCTTGACGACACTCGCAGGCCGTTCCACCACTTCCCCGGCGGCGATCTGGTTCGCGACTTGTTCAGAAAGCAGGCGGATGCGATTCATGGGACGTCCTGCGAGATGCGTAAAGCAGTTGGGCATCATTCCGGTTCATCATGGCGGATACGCTCACGCGAGGCGGCTGACCGTCAGCGTTGCCGCGGCAGCGTGAAGGAAAAAACGGCGCCGCACCCCGGCTTGTTACGCACCGAGATCCGCCCGTGATGATCTTCAATAATCTTCTTGCTGATGGATAATCCGAGTCCGGTGCCGTGGGCCTTGCCAAACGTGGCGAACGCTTCGAACAAGTTGTCGGCAATCTCCGGCGCAATACCCGATCCAGCATCCTCGATTTCAGTAACGACTTCTTTCTCGCCGACGAGGAAGCGCAAAATGACCTTTCCGCCGTCCGGCATCGCATCGGTGGCGTTGCCGATAAGATTGTAAAAAACCCGGGCCAGACGCTGGGGGTTCAACAGGAGTTTGACTGACGGCGGCGGATTTTCCAGTTCGAGCGTTACCGATTTCAAGTCCACTTCCGCGCTGATGTCCTCGACCAGTTGCTGCACAAACACGGAGTAATCGATCGTCCCCAACACGAACGCTCCTTGTGAACCCTGGGTAAACTCCAATATTTCGTTGATCATGTTGCTGATGCGGTCAACCTGTTTGATGATACTCGTTCTGGCCTGCTGCCGCGCTTCGATTGAGGCGGATTCCCGTCCTGCCAGTTCCGCGGTGAGGCCGATGATGTTGAGCGGATTTTTCACATCATGCACGATTGAGCGGGCGAAGCGACCCACCAGCGCCAGCCGTTCCGATTGCAACACTTCGCGAATGTATTGACCGTTGAACTCCCGGAGGCGATTGCTGATTTCCCGCACCAGGCCGAGCGAGAGCACCGGTGAACGTTCAAGCATGCTCAACATCTCGTTGCGGGGAATGAAGTAAACAATCGTGTTCTTCACCGCCGTCACCGTGGCCGACCGGGGTTTATTTTCCAGCACGGCCATTTCTCCAAAAATATCTCCCGGCCCGACCTGTGAAAACACGCGCCGGGCGCCGGGCCCGACGAGCGCCGTGATTTGCACCAATCCTTCCTTGACGGCGTAAATCCCTTCGCCGCCGTCCCCTTCTTTAAAAATATCCTGGCCGGCGGAAAATCTCCGCTCCTGCGCGACCTGTCGCAATGTTTTCAGCTCGTCCGGCGCGAGGTTGCAGAACAGCTTTGTTGATTCCAGCGTCATCATGCGCCGGATGGTAAATTAAAAATCTTTTCCGTAAAGCAAACATATGGACACCCGGGTGGAAGCGGCAACCGGCGCACAAATTGACGGCCATGAGACAGCGCTTGACGGACGAAACCGCAAAAATTAACTTGGGCACGGTTGGTGGCCATAGCTCAATGGTAGAGCCCCAGATTGTGGTTCTGGATGTTGCGGGTTCGAGTCCCGT
>PLJQ01000098.1 GCA_003140275.1 Limisphaerales bacterium | reverse complement strand
AGGTGTAAAAAAGGTGTCAGTTCTGGGACTGACACCTTTTAGGCACAAATGTCAACAAATCGCTCCTTTTGCCAGAGAAAAACGAAGGGCGGACTGAAAAAATGACTTGCCAATCTGTGGAGCAGGAAGAAAATCACGAAAAAGGTCCACGCTGGTCGTGGGCAAGAAACCAAATGGGAAATTCCAGCTTAAAAAACCCACAATATTTATTGACTAACCTGATTTTCGGCGTATGTTCCTCCCAAAACCACCGTCGCCTCATGATGGGCCAAATGCCAATTCGCATAAACTATTTTATGTTTAACAAAAGCTTGTTTGGTGCCGCGCTCGGCGTTCTTGCAGTGCTCTTGCCCTTGCCGCTGTGCGTCCACGGTCAACCCTGTATTCCTCCCCCTTCGGGTTTGGTGAGTTGGTGGCAGGCCGAAAGCAACGCCCTGGACAGTGCCGACGGCAATAATGGGACCTTGGTTGGCAATGTAACTTATGCGCCGGGCCGAGTGGGCCAAGCCTTCAGTTTCGATGGTACGAGCAGCTATGTCAGCATCCCTTCCACCGGCAACATCAACTTTAGCGGCACTATGCCGATGACCATCGAGACCTGGGTGTACCGCACGGGTGGCGCATCGGTCATGAACATCGTGGGAAAACGCAACGCCTGTTCCTTGGGCGAGATTCAGTATCAATTGGCGTTTGACCCCGCGGCCGGCCTGAGCTTCGGCAGTGGTAACGGGGTCTTGGTCGGTACCCAGCGGCAACTTCCGATGAACACGTGGCAACATCTGGCCGCGACCTACGACGGGACAACGGTCGTGGTTTACATTAACGGGCAAGCGGTCGCCAGTGGCGCTGGTTCGCTGGGCGCGGCCACAACGGCGCCGCTGGAGATTGGCAGGTCGGGTGATTGCGAACTCTTCGCCGGTTTGATTGATGAGGTGAGTATTTACAATCGCGGTCTTTCGGCAGCGGAGATTCAATCCATCTACACTGCCGACGGGGCGGGCAAGTGCAAGCTGCCGGATTGCTCCCAGCAACTGGCCGCGGTCCAGGCCCAACTGGTTGCCGCCAATGCCGCGGTCGCTTCCCTGCAAGCGCAACTGGCAGCCTGCAATAACGCCGTGGCATCAGACAATCAGCAGAATCAAGACTTGCAAAATGAAATCTTGGGTCTCCTGCTGCCCTTGCAAAATCTGACGCATGACTGGCAAATCCTGTTGCACCGGCCGTCGTTCCAAATCCCGGGCGCAACCCCGGTTGAACAGATGCAAAACCTGGTGGCAGCAATCGAGGATTTGCAGCGCAGCGAGCAACTGGAACTGTTGATAAAACTGGACCACGAAGCCAGACGACACGAAAAAAACAAAAAGTAGTCAGCGCCCTGACGAAAACAAACGGGTCTTTTGAAATAACAGCGTCCTGTGTTGTCACCGGTCACTTCAAAACCAGCCAGCCGGGGTCGAATCAAAACCGGCCACTCTGAGGTGCGTTATTCATATCAGGTTTCTTGATTCGAGCAAGGGGCTTTCGCTGCACAGCGGGGTCGCGCTGCGCTTGCCAAAGGAGGCGTGATCGTTCCGAGATGGGCGTCAGCGCGTCTAACTTGCGATTGATTTGCGCGAGGTCCCTCTCCGCATATCGCGAATCGGCGTTGCCTTGCACCCGTTAATTTGAAAACAGGGCAGGGGAGGCTTTTAGGAACTATGCCGATAACGGTGACGAACGGGAGCAACACCTACAAGGCGATTGCCAAAGACACCTATGGCCGGAGTGACACCAACAGCATTACAGTCACTCTCTCGAATTCAGTTCCTTATACGTATGATCTAAACGGCAATCTCACTAGCGACGGAACCCGCGCCTTCGATTACGATGACGAGAACCAGTTGCTTCGCGTGACAGTCACGAACAAGTGGAAATCTGAGTTCACGTATGACGGCAAGATGCGGCGGCGGATTCGCAAGGAGTTCACGTGGACCAGCGCTTGGGTGCAGACTAATGAAGTGCGGTATGTGTACGACGTCAACCTGGTGATTCAGGAGCGCGACGCAAACAACCTGCCAGCGGTCAGTTACACACGAGGCCAAGATCTTAGTGGCAACTTGCAAGGTGCTGGTGGCATCGGCGGATTACTAGCCCGCACCGACCACGGCGCCCAACTGATTGTTTACTATCATGCTGATGGCAATGGCAATATGACCGCGCTCATCAACGCACAGCAACTCATCGTTGCAAAATATCTTTACGATGCCTTTGGGAATGTTCTCTCCATCAGCGGCTCATTGGCAGACGCAAATCTGTATCGGTTTTCGAGCAAGGAGTTCCATGTGACCTCCGGGCTGGTTTACTTCGGACGCCGGTTCTACGACCCAAACTTGCAACGGTGGCCAAACAGAGACCCGATCAAGGAACAGGGAGGCCCCAATCTTTATTCGTTTGTCGTCAATAATCCGGTCAACGGAGTTGACCCAATAGGATTGGAGTCTTGGGCTGATATGAAGTCTTTCCCTTGGTATCATGGACCTTCTACATTTCCAAGCTCATCTCCAACTGCTCAGCCAGCAAATTACTCAATATCGAATCCCACTGGGCACGGAGTCATTACATTCGATAGCGGTGTTTCTTATTTCGCTGGTGTCGGTGGTGGAGGGGGCACGCAAACAATTCTGCTGGATAACGGTCAGGTCGTCTCGTACGGCTACTTGGGTGGGGGGGTCGGCTTGGGTAAGGGGGGAGGTAATTTCGGACTTGGCGAAGTTTATGGTGTCTATCGAGCGACCGATTACGCAGGACCGTTTGTAAACGTATCGGCTGGTCTGGGAGTAGGTGGAGGGGGGATTTCATCCATTCCAGGCGGTGCTGCGAGTTACTCCGTCGGTGCAGGAACGACAGGCATAAATGGAGGTCTTCAGTATTACTGGATTATCGACGCCACCGATCCGGTATTTTCGCCACCTCAGCCACTCAAGGGACCGCCATTAACCAAGAAGCCGCCTTGTTAGCTAATCCTAAACTCCTTATGCCCGATTCGTCTAACCCAAGAGGCATGCACAACTCGGTGAACGCACTTAAGGCGATCGGCACTAGTGTTGGCTGTGGATTATTTTTTATTGTGAGCGTTGTAGTTGCCTGGAAAGCTCGGCATTATCAGCTTACCGACCAGCCAATGCCGAACGGGCATGGAGGCTTTATGACGTTTCGCGATGGCTATTACATCGCCTCGGTTTCCTTTCTGATCTCAATTGTTTGGTTCGTTGTAGCTTGCAAAGCATGGCGCCGCAAGTGAACGGCAACCAATAGCTGTTACGGATTTAATTCTGATCGTACTTTTTCCCGAACTGCGGTCATAGCGATTTGAGGTTTTGTCCCGCACTGCCGTCATAATTTGGTTCCAAATTACCATGCTCTGGTCGTAGCGTTGCGACCGCGCTGGCCGGATTTTGGTTTTTCAGGAGCCGTTCCGGGATTTCCCACACTGGCATCGTACCGGAGAGATTTTGGCTTTCCCCCCCCCGGTTTCAACAGAGCCAGTGCCACCGCATCGAAGATGTCCATCCGAGAATCCTCACTCATCCACGCTCGGCGTTTAGGCGGCAAGCGGGAGCCCAATTCTTCCGGAAACCGTTTAGCGAGGATTTCTGCAAGAGCGTGTTTTGTTCCCTGACCATCGGCAAAAAAGACCTGCCTCACATGCTCGTGTGAAAACAATGCCACGCGAACCTTGCGTTTTGCGGCCAAGGTAATAATTAGCTGGCTGAGTGTCCGAATTCTTTTGGGGGGGGCCGAGTGGAGAGATTGAAAAGGGTGGAATTTGATTGTGACAAGGGTGGAGTGAGGGACAAAAACGGCGTTTTTAAACGGGCCATTTTTTGAGGGGACATTGCTCGGTGATTAGCTTCCATTTGGAGAGGAGTTTTCCAGCCAAAAAACAGCCGCATTCAGGGTGTGCGCAGCGCTGATCGGAAACGCGGTAAAATTGACAGCCATTTTGGCACACTTGCTGGCGCGCGAAAGCCACCTGATCGGACACCAAAATGGACTGCCAGGCGAGCGCCCTGCCGCTGGTCCGCAGGAGGGCTGCAGCGGCGTTGCGGGCAAGCCGCAGCGGGCCAGGCAATGCGGGGATTCCGCCTGAAGGCGGGACACCGAACGACGGGGGCTCACCAGAGGTCATAATACGCGGAGGAAGGTGTAGTCGCTGGCGATCTTGCCGCCGTCGGCACCGATGACGATGCAACGGTAAAAGGTGCCGCCGTTCGGGGGCTGGCTCAAGCCGGTGGTGTCGCTGATGTGAAGGGTGTCGGTGGTGACTCCGGAATAGACGCCGCCATCACTCAAATTGACGAAGGTGGTGCCGTCCACCCCGGTTTGCCATTGGTAGGTGTAAAAAAGGTGTCAGTTCCTAGCTGGGACTGACACCTTTTCACCTTTTGGGCTTGTGAGAACTTTGAGCCGGATTGGGTTTTGATTTACACACTGGCAGAAAATAATTCACACGACCGCTTTGAACGTACGGAAACTCACAGCGATTTGTTCAGACAACCGATTACCGTTTGCCTCGAAGATACTTTTGCACCTCGTCGTGATCGCCCGCAAAATCAAAAATCAGCACCCCCTTGTGGGCTTCAAACACCAGACGCCACGCCAGCCCCGTGCGGCACTCGTAAAGACGTTTGCCCAGCTTCCTGATCGCCAGTCCAGTATGAGCGTGCGGTTTGCCAAAACCTTCCAGGATGAGATTCAATGTGGCAGATACCTCCGCCTCCCGTCCGGCTTGCCTCACAGTTTTTTTGAACCGCTTGGACAGTTTAACGGAAATCATCCTTGCTCCCGGTGAAGAGTGTCAACTCGCCGCGCGTCCGTGCGGCTTTAAGTTCCTTGCGGATGCGTTTCTCCGCCGCCGCCAGCTCACCGGGCTTCAAACCATATTCCTGAAGCGCGTAGTCCGTGGAAACCACTTCCACCGGACGCAAGGCCACGATTTTGCCCTCAAACATAAAGCCAACATCTTCCCCTTGCGTCGCCTTTTTGAGCCAATAGCCCAGCCGTCCGCGCCCTTCGGTGATTGTCAGAGTCTTCACACGCTCATTATAGCGCACACCAACCGCCTTGCAAGGACGCTTTCACCGTCCGCGCGCCGGAACAGGCACCGGAAACCTGGCCCAGACGCTCAAACGCCATTTCTACGCCTGGCGAGACGACGCCGAACGGCGGCACTGTGTCTATGACCGGGACGATGATTGAAACAACTTGCCATGTAGCCCTATCAGGGCTACATTCGCCGCATGAGCAAAACCGCCAACATCCGCGCCCGGATTGAACCGGGACTGAAAACCGAAGTTGAAAACATCCTTTCGGATTTGGGTCTGACCGTTTCCGAGACGGTGCATTTGCTGTATCGGCAGATCAAGTTGCAACGCGGCCTGCCCTTTGACGTTCGGCTTCCGAGCGAACTCACCGCCCGCACACTCAACGCGAGCAAAAAGGGCAAAGGCGTCAGACACTTTGGCAGCAGGAAAGACTTCTACGCCGATTTGGGCTTGTGAGAACTTTCAGCCGCACTGGCCAGTTCAAGAAAGACGTTAAACTTGCCGGACGGCGCGGCAAGGATTTGGCGAAGCTCAAAACCACGATTGACCTGCTGATTGACGGCGGAGTTTTACCGCTGCAATACAAGGATCATCCCATGCGCGGAAACTTTGCGGGCAGCCGCGATTGCCACCTTGAGCCGGATTGGGTTTTGATTTACACGCTGGCAGAAAATAATTCACACGTCCGCTTTGAACGCACGGGAACTCACAGCGATTTGTTCAGGTAATCGTGACACGAAAAACCACCATCGTAGCATCGCATCAATTGTCGCCAGTGCGTTTCCTTCAAGACGATTGTTCACATATATCAACGAAAGTTTTGTTGATTAAGAACGAATTGCAACTTTTGGGTGGCGACAAAACATTAGATTGATTCAACGAACCGGCGGTCGTATATTCACCCTGTTGTCACTCTTTATGGTTTTCTGGCCGAGCTGTGATCTCTGGTAACACCGTTTCAACGAAGCAACGTCGACCAGCCAAGCGGAACATGAAAGCATTTGAACTCCTTGTGTTTTTGGGAACTCTAATTTCACCCATTGGCGCCAATCCCGCTTCGGCCCAGACGCCGTCCAGCCTCGGGCTGCAATTCTCAGCGGAGCACCTGACCCTGAGACTGACCGGGGAGACTGGGACCGTCTATTCCATTCAGTACGCGACTGGCCTTTCCCCGACGAACCAGTGGACTGACCGGACACTGCTTCAAGTGCAGGCCAGCAGCACAGCTTGGACTGATCCTTCAGTCACCACGAAGAGTCAGCAGTTTTACCGCGCCGTATCCGTGCCGGCACCGGCCGATACCAACCTCGTGTTCATCCAGCCAGGCACCTTCACAATGGGCAGCCCGACGAACGAGGCTTTGCGCAGTGCAAATGAGACCCAGCACCTTGTGACGATCAGCCGGGGGTTTTGGATGACAAAGTATTTGGTAAGGCAAGGAGATTATCTCTCCGTGGTGGGGAACAATCCAAGCTATTTCAACACTAACAATGGATATAACTTGGACCTGACTCGTCCGGTGGAGACGGTGATTTGGAATGATGCGGCCAATTATTGCACGTTACGGACGCAGCAGGAACGGGCGGCGGGGCTGATTCCCACGAACTATATGTATCGGTTGCCGACGGAAGCGGAGTGGGAGTATGCGTGCCGGGCGGGGACGACGACGGCGTTCTATCTGGGAAGTGGTTTACACTTGGGACAGGCGAACTTCAACAGCTATTACGAATACGACGCGGCGGTGGGCGAAATTTATAATACGAATGGAATCGACCTCCAAATAACCACTCCGGTCGGGAGCTTTGCCGCGAACGGGTGGGCTTTGTATGACATGATCGGGAACGTATTGGAGTGGTGTCAGGACTGGTATTATTATTATCCCGCCGGGAGTGTGACCGATCCGCAAGGGCCTAGTATAGATCCGGGCTTGGGCCGGGTGATCCGCGGCGGCGCTTACTTCGACCACGCGCGGCGCTGCCGGTCGGCGCAGCGCGCCAGCATACTTCCCTACCTTACGGCCGACTACATGGGCTTTCGGGTTGTTCTGGCCCAAAGTCCGTGAGGCAAGCAGCCAGCGGAGCTGCCCGGAGCAGGCGTACCGGAAGAAGGAACAAGCGTGAAGGTAGTTTTCACTTTTGAACATAGCTGGAGATGTTCGTCAATTGGAGTCGAACAGGTGTCAGTCCCGGAACTGACGCCTTTTATTGCGTTTGGGCATAGTACATCTTCAAGCTGATTTTTTGACCGACCTTCCAATGCCTAATCATTGCCTCGTTACCGCCGCTGAATTGCCCCTCAGGTGTAACTTTAGTTGAAGAATTAGGTGAATCTATGCAATTGTTTATGCTTGACATAATCATGTTGGAGCACAGAATGAGGTAATATTCGACAGGCTGGACATGAATATGACTCAAAACCCTGCAATTCCCTTGAAGGCAAATCCTGATAACCTTTCTTATGACAATGCGCAAGCCGAACAGAAATGGACTGGGTGTTTCCCAAGGTCGCCAGTGCGGTTGTGGTGCCGTGCCATCTTCATTCCCGTCATATTGTTAATCGTGACGTCGTGTGTTCACATCGCCAGCGCAGCGACCCTCGTCAACGGTGCCAATCAGTATGGAACCATTCCGACCAACACCACGGATTCCTACACCTTCACGGCCAACACGGGGGATAACATCAATTTACGGCTGGGAACGACGAATTTCGAAGGCAGACTCGAACTACATGGGCCAGACGGAAAATTGCTGGNNCCGTGCTGGTCAGCAGTTGGTTTGTTGGCGGCTTCGGCACCTACGCGCTGCATCTGGCCCAGGTTCCCGAGGCTTTCATTGTGCCGGCTGGCGACGAAGGCGGGCCGTTGACGAACGGTGCCAACGCAACAGGGGCAATCACCTTGGGCGATCTGGACATGTGGACGTTCACGGCCAACACGGG
>PLJQ01000192.1 GCA_003140275.1 Limisphaerales bacterium | reverse complement strand
GTCGAGCGCGGCGTGCGGTTCATCCAGCTCTTTGACGCGCCGAAGAACAACGTCTGGGATCACCACACCGGCCTGCGCGAGGATCTGCCCAAACGCTGTGCCGCCGTGGATCAGCCGATTGCCGCCTTGTTGATCGACCTCAAGTCTCGCGGCCTGCTCGAAGACACGCTCGTCCTCTGGGGCGGCGAATTCGGCCGCACACCCACAGCCGAGGGCACCAACGGCCGCGAGCACCATCCCTTCGGCTTCACCATGTGGATGGCTGGCGGCGGCGTCAAGGGCGGCCTGGTTCATGGCGCCACCGACGATTTCGGCTGGCACGCCGTTCAGGACAAAGTCCACGTCCACGATTTGCACGCAACGATTCTCCACCTGATGGGACTCAATCACGAGAAATTGACCTATCGTTACAGCGGTCGGGATTATCGGCTGACGGACGTTTTCGGCAAAGTGGTCCATCCCATCCTCGCTTGAGTAACGCACAATGTGTTCACGCTCGATCAAACCAAAGCTCTCGCTCAGCGTCTCGCCCGCGAAGGCCCGGCGGAAGATAGCGAGAAGATCGTTTTGCTTTACCGGCAACTTTATGGCCGTCCACCGACTTCTGAAGAAATAGAAATCGGTCTGAAGGCTGTTCATCCTCTTCGCACTCCAAACGCCTCAACGCCGGAGACTGGTTCGAACGAACTGGCCTGGGCGGAGTATTGCCAGGTACTGATCTGGGCGAACGAATTTGTGTGCGTCGATTAAAAAACGCAGAAGCTTGCTCAAATTCGTTCATACAAATTTTGCCGCCCGTGGTGTCTATCCAGTAAAGACTGCTAAAATATTAGCATTTAGCGCTTGACGTTGTTCCAAGAATGCTAACATCTTAGCACCTATTCAAATTATGCCAGCCAGCAAACATGCTCATTTGAGCCGCCGTGAGCGGCAGATCATGGAAATCATCCATCAGCGCCGCACGGCCACCGCCGCGGAAGTGCATGCAGCGTTGCCCAACCCGCCAGGCTATTCCGCAGTTAGGGCGTTGCTCTGCATTTTGGAAAACAAAGGTCACCTCTTACACAAAAAAGACGGTCTTCGTTATGTCTATTTGCCTACTGAGTCGCGCGAGAAAGCCAGTCGCTCCGCTCTGAAACGTGTTCTTTCCACTTTTTTTGAAGGATCAGTTACGCAAGCAGTGGCAGCATTATTGAGTTCCTCGGACACGAAGGTTTCAAGCGAGGAATTGAACAAATTGCAGCAGATCATAAAACAAGCCAGAAAGGAAGGTGGTTGAAATGAATGCATCAATCGAAATCGTTTCCAATTATTTTCAGAACTCCAATTTCGCTGGAGTGTTCCTTGACGCGTCGCTCAAAAGCTTCGTCGTCCTGGTACTGGCGGGCGGATTGTGCGTCTGCTGGCGACGTGTATCCGCAGCCACGCGACACCTGATCTGGTTTCTGGCAGTGGCCAGTTTACCTTGCCTGCCATTGCTTTCTTCGGTGCTGCCGTCATGGCAAAGGCCGCTTTGGTCGGTTTCGACCAGTTTTAACTCGGGTAACCAGTTTTCTATGGCGCTGGAGTTTGTGCCCACTGTGAAACCCGAATTCTCTCCCAGCCAAACGGGAATTTCAGCGAGCAAAGCTATAACCTCCCGCGCCGATAACGTCCAGCCCCGTAAACCTCAACGCATCGTCACTCACTTCGGCACAGGCTGGCTGGCCTTCGCATTTGTCGCATGGTTCGGCGGAGTTTTATTGGTTCTATTGCCCATTGCTATCGGCTGGCTGCGGCTCCGCAAGATTCCCCGGCAAGCGCAGCCATTACAGGGCACTGACTGGACGCCGCTTTTGACGGAAGCCCGCGAAAAGCTGAGTCTTCGTGGTCCGGTGACCCTGTTGCAGTCGATTGACAACGTGATGCCGATGACCTGGGGATCGTGGCGTCCGGTTGTTCTGCTGCCTGCGGAGGCCGATCAGTGGCCGTTGGAGCGGCGGCGGGTTGTTTTGTTGCATGAGCTTGCCCACGTGAAACGGTGGGATTGCCTGACACAGATGATCACCAGGATTCTTTGCGCGTTGTACTGGTTCAACCCGCTGGTTTGGGTGGCAGAACGGCGGATGTGCATCGAGCGGGAGCGTGCTTGTGATGACCTTGTCCTGAACGGCGGCTGGAAAGCATCGGACTACGCGAGTCATCTGGTTGAAATCGCCAGGACTTTTCGGCGCGTGCCGCAGGTGGCGGCCATTGCCATGGCGCGCTCGTCCCAGTTGGAAAATCGGATTACCGCGATTGTGGATACATCGCGCACGCGACGTGCGCCACGGGCTTTCCTGATGGGTTTATTATGCGTGGCTGTGCTTGGCCTCGTCGCGGCGATCGCGGCGCAGAAGACAGAAACAACACACAACGGCACGGACGAATCCAGTTTGCTCCGTCAACAGCAGATTGCCCGGCTTCAAGACTTTTCGGCTGCAAAGGAAAAACAGTCGCTGGCTTTGGCAGCCAAGGCTGGAGAACAATTTTTCCCGGAGTTTCAGCCTTTCTTCGAAGCGGCAATCAAGGGCGATTGGCAAACGGTGACCAATATGTACGAAAGTTTTAAGAGACGTCACCCTCAGTACGACAAAAGCACCGGTGACATTCCTCATGGGACTCATTGGCAGCCCGTGCTCGAAATCTCGTTGGCCTACGATTACATCGCTAACTGCGAGCCGAAATACACTCAATTAGCGGTTGATGAAATCATTAATTCCATTCCTGCTGGCAGCATCTATTTTGGCGGCACTGATCCTGGCCGAGGGCTGCCCACCGCGTTTTGCAAGTCGCACGTGGATGCCGATCCCTTCTTCACGCTTACGCAAAATGCCCTGGCCGATGGCACTTATCTTGAATACTTGCGGGCTTTCTATAGCGAAAGAATATACACACCGACTGGCGAAGACTCTCAACGCTGCTTCCAAGAATACCTTCAGGATGCGCAGCGCCGATTGGGTCACGACAGCAAATTCCCTAACGAACCGAGGCAGATTAAGCCGGGAGAGGATGTGCGCAACGTCGGAGAAGGCGGCCAGCAAAAGGTGCAGGTGTCAGGCCAGGTGGCCGTCATGTCCATCAACGGACTTTTGACCAAAATCATCTTCGACAAAAATCCCGATCATGGATTTTACATTGAAGAAAGCTTTCCGCTCGATTGGATGTATCCACATCTTTCCCCGAACGGCCTGATTATGAAAATCAACCGGCAGCCGCTGCCGGAGTTGTCCGACGATATTGTGCGGCGAGACCGCGAGTATTGGCGGAGCCGCGTGGCGGGCATGATTGCCGATTGGTTGAACGAAGGGACTTCCGTGTCCGACCTAACGAAGTTCGTGGAAAAGATTTACGTGCGCAAAGACCTCGCGGGTTTCAGTGGTGATCCACGTTTTGTTCAGAACCACTACGCAAAGGCGAGCTTTTCCAAGTGGCGCGCGAGCATCGCCGGCGTTTATGTCTGGCGCATGGAGCATGCCGCCAACGAATCGGAAAAGGCTCGTATGGGCCGCGAGGCCGACTTCGCCTTCCGCCAAGCGTGGGCGCTGTGTCCGTATTCATCCGAAGCCGTATTTCGGTATGTGAATCTCTTAAAGAGTCAGAATCGGATTTCCGATGCGATTCTGATTATCGAGACGGCGGCGACTATTGGCCGTGGCATGCCGTTCGCTTTCGACAAGGATCGCGTTCAGGCACGCGATTTGATCAAGCAATTGAAAAAAATGCAGGAGGCCAAGTAAGTTTCTCCAGCTTCGCTAGACGTGACCGACTGGCGGGACGAAAAGAATTGTCAAATCCAGCACTCGGGAGCATACCCAATTCATGAGTTCAGACAGAAACCCGATCCTTCCGTCGTGGATGAAGTGACGCGCATGAAACTCTTCATCGGTATTCAAGCGTTCTTCCTGGTGATTTCGATGTTCACCGGTGGGTTTCACTTCGCGTTGTGGTCGATGCTGGACACGGCGCTGCTGATTCAATCCATCGGAGTAACCGGTCTGGTTCTGGTTCTCGAGGAAATCAAACTTCGCCGGTTCGCATTCAAGACGGCAATCATACTTTACCTGTTGGGACTCCTCGATATGGGAATCAATGTCCTGGTCTCGGGTGTCGTTGGATGGAAAACTTAGTTTGTCCGAGCCAGCCAACTGCTCGCAAAACGACGGCACGATTTTAAGCACAGCCGCCATGTTTCAACTCCATCAAGTTGACCACGTCGCTCTGAGCGTCCGCGATCCGGCTACCCAAACCTGCAAGCGCAGCAGTTGCCAGCTCCGGGACCAACACCGTGGTTTGAACACACCGGTCGGGATTATCGGCTGACGGACGTTTTCGGCAAAGTCGTGAAGGACATTCTCGTTTAGCAAGTCGCGGATCGTTCGGTCTGACTCGTTCAAACAGCGTTCATTTTTCCGAAAAGGGCGGTGGTCGATTTACCCGGCACCAGCGGTGTGATGACAATCTTTCCGCCGCCATTCTCCACGGCTTGACGCTCCTGTTGGTTGAGGGTTTCCAGCGTGTAGTCTCCGCCTTTGACATAAACATCCGGCCGGGCCAGGGCTAAAAATCGGGTGGCAAATCGTTCAGGAAAAATGCAGACACAATCCACGCTTTGCAGCGCCGCCACCACCGCCGCCCGATCTTCTTCCGCATTCAACGGTCTTCCCTCGCCCTTGAGTTCGCGCACCGAAGCGTCACCATTCACGCCCACCAACAACGCGTCGCCGTAGTTGCGCGCGGCTTCAAGATAAATGACATGACCGTGGTGCAACAAATCAAAGCAGCCGTTGGTGACCACCAGCTTTTTACCGGACGCGCGCAAAGTGCTCCGCCAGGCCGTCAAAGCATCGAGGGAAACTATTTTTTTGCGAAAATTCACGAACTGCATTGTGGCCAAAGCGTTTCTCACCTGGCAACGCATTTCGATGGCCCACCGCATTTAGTTATGGTGAAAACCGCAAAGCTTCAGCCAGTCACCCCGCAAACACTCCGCGGTTATTTGAATTGAAGGACTTGTTTTTTTTCTTGAACGGCCATAAGCTGAGGACATGAAGAACGATGTCTTGCCGGTGCAGATTCGGGGAATCCTGCCGGCCAACAGCGGCTGTGCCATCTTCGTTGGAAATGATGAGAAGGTGTTCGTCATCCACGTGGAGCAAAACATGGGCGCGGTCATTGGCATGTTCCTCCGTGACACACCCAAGGAGCGACCGCTCACGCACGATTTGATCGCCAACGTTTTTAAAGGATTCAGCATCACCGTCGAACGGGTGGTCATCACGGAACTCAAAAATGCGACCTATTACGCGCGGCTGATCCTGCAGCAACAAAACGAGCTTGCCCGCAAGATCGTCGAGATTGACGCACGCCCCAGCGATTGTCTGGCCATTGCCGCCGCCCAAAAACGGCCCATCTTCGTGGCGGCTCCGCTTTTTGAACAGGTGGAGGACATGAGCGAAGTGTTGGAACGCATCAATGAAAACAGCGACGAGTCGGAATAAACCGAATGCCTGCTTCCGACATCAAGCCCACCGGCCCGCTCGTGCTCGTTTGTGGTGAGGACGAATTCGCCGTCAGTCAGCGCGCCAAACAACTCTATCAGCAATGGACCACTGAGTTGGGTGGCATGGACCATGAAATCATTGACGCCGGTGCCGCCAACAGCGGCGAAGCATTGAGAGCGCTGGCGAAGTTACGCGAGGCGTTGCAGACCCTTCCCTTTTTTGGCAGCGGCAAGGCCATCTGGTTTCAAAGCTGCAATTTCCTTGGCGATGAACGCACCGCCGGCGCGCAGGCCGTGACCGAAACCCTGACGGAGGTGGCGAAGGAGTTGAAGGAGTTTTCCTGGAACAACGTCCGCCTGCTGATCACCGCCGGCAAAGTGGACAAACGGAAAACGTTTTACAAGACCGTCGAAAAAATCGGCGTCGTGCAACTTTTTGCCGCCTGGTCCGTCGATGATAAGAATTGGGCCGCCGAAGCGGAAATCACCGCGCAGCGGGCACTCCGCACCCGGCAAAAGGATATTTCCGGGGAAGCGCTGGCGGAGTTGGTCAACTGCGCGGGCGTCAACGCGCGGCTGCTCAACAATGAAATCGAAAAACTGAGCGTGTACGTCGGCGACCGGCCCCGGATCGAAGTCGAGGACGTAACCGCCATCGTCACTCGCAATAAACAAGCGCACGCCTTCGCTCTGGGCGATGCGTTGGGCGACCGCGATTTGCCGCGCGTGCTGCGGACCTTGGACGAGGAGTTGTGGGGCTTGCAATTTGACAGACAAAAATCGGAAATTGGCCTGCTTTACGGGTTGATCACGAAGGTGCGGGTCATGTTGTTGCTCAAGGAAATGTTGCGCGAAGGCTGGTTGAAGCCCGACGGGGATTACAACCGCTTCAAAACGCAACTGGAGCGCCTGCCGGCGGATTCCCTGCCGGACGACAAACGGTTCAACCCGCTCTCGATGAACCCCTATGTGCTTTTCAAAGCGTTGCCGCACGCACGCCGTTACAGCACGGCGGAACTGGTGCGGGCCATGGGCTTATTACTCGAATGCAATCAACGTTTAATTTTCAGCAACCTGGACGACGCTTTGATCTTGCAACAAACCCTGGTACAAATCGTTCACAGCGACGACGCCAGACCGCAGCGTGCGGCGGTCGTATGACCCCTTCGACGGATCGAGAATCAAGCAAATTATTTTTCAATTGAGAGTGCAGTTTCTTGACGTTGTCGATTCACCCTTTCATAGTTGATCCTCACAAAGCAGCATGAACACGCCCTCTGCCAGATTGTTGGTTTCTGTCGGCGAACGAACGGTCTTGATCAAGATTGCGGGCCGCGCCAATTTTGATTCGAGCGTGAATTTCAAGACACTCATCAACGAACTCCGTCAGAAAAACTACGACCGCTATCTGCTCGACCTCTCCGACTGTTTGCTTATGGACAGCACTTTCCTTGGTGTATTGGCCGGATTCGGATTGAAACTGGCTTCGCCTCGCGCCACCCAAGCCGGCGCCGTCATCGAACTGCTCAACCCGAATGTGCGCATCTCCGAACTGCTGGAAAATCTGGGCGTGGCGCATCTATTCAAAATCGTGCGGGGTGACCCGTTGCCGCTGGAAAAAATGGCGCCGCTGCCGACTGCGACCACCAACCCGACGCGGCAGGAAGTGTCCCGCACCTGCCTGGATGCGCACCAGACGTTGATGGCGATCAACCCGGCCAACATTCCCAAGTTCAAGGATGTTGCCCAGTTCCTGGCGGACGATTTGAAAGAATTGAAAAACCGCTGACCGCCCGCATAACGCACACGCCACTGGTTTCTGAACTGGAGCTTTGCACTGGACACCAACCCATCGGGAGACTGTCACCGGCTTGGCCCAATAAGCAGGGCGGGCGCATTTCTGATCACCATTCCAACCGCATACATTGTTCCAACGAGCCGTTGACAAAGCCGGAAGTTCCGTTACCGTTGCCCGCTCATGAATGATTTAATCGAGTAAATTATGCCGAACACCAAGTCAGCCGAACGCCGGATGCGTAACAGCGCCCGCAAGCAACTGGGCAATCGCAGTGTCACCTCGCGCCTGCACACGCTGGAAAAAAGCTACCTGTCCCTCGTGGACACGGGCAAAAAGGATGAAGCCCTGCAAGCCTTGCGCACCGTGACTTCCGCCTTTGATAAAGCCGCCAAAACCCGCGTGGTGCATAAAGCCACGGCCAATCGCAAGAAATCCCGCCTGGCGCTGTATTTGAAGAAGATCAAATGAGTTGACCTTGCTGATGGCCGGGAGACAGCCCGAGCCAATGAACGGCAGCCCTCATCCCCGGGCGCAATCGGGCGTGATCACCGAAGGCGCAGGTCTTTTTGGTTGGACTCCCGCCTTTAGGCGGCCAGTTGGATAAGTAGCCGCCGACGTGAGTCGGCAGGCAAAGCGTAACAATTCCCGCAGGATTCTACTTCTACATGAACCTTTTGTTTGGTGTCCACCCTTTAGGGTNNAAACACGCTAAAGCGTGGACACCCAACAGCCGCGTCGCGGTTCTTGGCATTGATGCGTATCCAAAGTTGGAAGTGGAAACTATCCCTGAAGCTCCGAGCCGACGGGAGCGGTTTGGCCTGCGGTGGCAAAGCGCAGCGACGACACCGCTTTCGCACGGTGTACTGCGACCCGTTCAGTGCGCTGGGATTCCGGGGCCAAAAGCGGCGTGGCGCTTCGCTTCCCGCCGCAGTCCAAGACGGCCACGGCGA
>PLJQ01000186.1 GCA_003140275.1 Limisphaerales bacterium | reverse complement strand
ATTAAAGTCAGCCACGTGGCACAAGGCTTACATTTGGCTCAAAGAATGACGCAGTCGCAGGTGCTTGCACCGCAGATGCTGCAATCGCTGGCTTTGTTGCAGGCGCAGACGTTGGAACTGAAGGCGTTGGTGGAGCAGGAACTGGCCCAGAACCCCGTCCTGGAGGAAGTGCCTCCCACCGAAGTGGAGCAGCAGGAAAAAAACACCGAGGAAGGCAACGAGCAAATCGATCAAATCGATCCCACTGAACCGCCGGCGGATGTCAATTTTGATCCCGCCACGGAAAAGCCAAGCGAAGAGCCGGTGGATGACTTTCAGGCTGAGTTCGAGAAGCTGGTTCAACTTGATCAGGAATGGCGCGATAGTGCTGCCGATAACAACAATCGGATGCGGTCGTCAGCCGATGACGAGGAAAAGCGCCAATTCATGTTTGATTCGCTGGTGGCCGGCACTTCACTGCAGGAAGCGCTGCTGGAACAAGTGCGGTTGTCCAGCATGCCTGACGATCAGCGGCCCATCGCCGAAATGCTCGTCGGCAATATTGACGACCACGGTTATCTCAAGGCGACGATTGAAGAACTGGCGACTTCCACCAATTTGACGCCGGAAAAACTGCTGGCAGTGCTGGGTGTCGTTCAGTCCTTTGACCCGCCCGGTGTCGGTGCCCGGGAGTTGCGGGAATGTTTGCGATTGCAATTGGAGCGTTCGGGGCAAACGGAGACGCTGGAGTATCGAATCATCAGCGAACACATGGACGCCTTGGGCAAGCGCCGGATACCGGAGATCGCCCGCGGACTGGGACTCACACTGGACGAGGTGCAGGAAGCTTTGGAACGGATTGCCTGTTTGGAGCCACGGCCGGGCCGGGCTTATCTCTCGGACAACAACCAATACGTCTCGCCGGAAATCTTTGTTCAAAAGGTGGGCGATGAGTTTGTGGTGACCAACAACAACGAGCAGATTCCCCATTTGCGAATCAGCAATGCCTACAAGGACCTGATGGCCCAGGGCAACAATTCGGCGGAGGTTCGCAGTTATATCCGGGAAAAAATCCGCGCCGGAAAGTTTTTAATCAAGAGCCTGCACCAACGGCAGACGACGATTTTGAATATCGCCAAACAGATTGTCGAACGACAGCGTGAGTTCATGGAGAAGGGTGTGGCTCATCTCAAGCCCCTGACGATGCAGCCCGTGGCGGATGCCGTGGGAGTTCACGAAACCACGGTGAGCCGGGCGGTTTCCGGGAAATACATGCAAACGCCGCAGGGAATTTTTGAGATGAAATATTTTTTCACCGGCGGCATTCAGACGGCCGATGGCGTGGGAGTCTCCAATACAACCGTCAAGGACATGGTCGTGGAAATGTTTCGGAACGAAAACCCCGGCAAGCCGCTGTCCGACCAGGAGATTGTCAAAATGCTGGCGGACAAGGGGATTAAAATCGCGCGCCGGACGGTGGCCAAATATCGCACTGAGTTGAACATCCTCCCGTCAAACTTGCGCAAGGTTTACTAACGTGGCTTTGGTTTCCTCCGGGAATTCTATTTCTGCTTAAGCGCAGCCTTCGTGATGGCTTGCAGTTCGTCCAGTTCCTCTTTAAATGACACTTTGGTTTCCGTTTTCATGCGGTCAATAAAAAGGATTCCGTTCAGATGATCGGTTTCATGTTGCACGGCGCGGGCGAGCAGGCCGCCGCAGTGGAACTCCAGGCGTTGACCTTTTTCGTTCAGGGCGATGACCTGCACGGATTCGGGGCGGGTGATGTCGGCGAAAATTTCCGGAAAGCTCAGGCAGCCTTCCGGCCCGGGGACCGGTTTGCCGACCGCCTTGACCTCCGGGTTGATCAGCACCAGCGGCATGAAATCGTTGACGTCGGCGGTTTGGCCGCCCAACTCCAGGGTCGAAGGCCGGTCGGTCACGTTGCGCAGATCAAGCACCGTCAATTGGAGCGCGTAGCCGACCTGCTGCGCGGCCAGGCCGATGCCGCGATTGGCGTTCATGGTTTCAATCATTTCCGCGATCAACTTTTTGATGGCCGGAGTGATCGCATCGATTCGCGCTCCCCGCTTACGGAGCATCGGATGGCCGTATTTAACGATGGGAAGATTCATGCAAAGGCAAAATCATCATTGGCACTCCTCTCCAAGTGAAGCAAATTATTTGGCGGGCCAGCGGCGCAGGAGCGAAGCGACATCGGGTATGGCCGGACTTTGGCCGGTGCGGACATAATGTCCGCTCGTGGCCACGCCGGTCAACAAACTGAGCGCATTCTCAAAACCGAGCAATTTACCGAGACAAAAGCCGGAATTAAAATGATCGCCGGCACCGGTGGTGATGAACGGATCCGCAAGGTATGGCCCTTCGATCAGATTAACTCCTCCCTCGCCGACTGTGATCGCGAAGGAAACCGGATGCACCACCAGCGTGTTGACCGGCAGCCGACGGTGAATCGCCAGCGCCATTGCGGCCAGCCCTTCCGGCGAACGGTCCTTGGTCGGAATCCCCAACACATGGCTGATCTCGCACGTTTCCTTTTCATTCAATCCAAGGAACACCTCGAAATATTTTTCAAAGCCAACGATCAGGTTCAGTGCCTGTTCGATGTCCGCCAGCGTTCGTTTTTGCGGGTCCGCCAGATCAAAGAAAATTTTCCGGCGCCGGCCGTTTAACGACGGGCATACTTCCTGAAGCAGCGCCGCCCAGATTTCGCTCATGTGGGGCAGCATTGTCCAATTCATAAAGGCGACCAGGTCAGCCAGGTTGAGTTTTGCCTTTAGCTTGGCGATGCCAAACCGCGTCTGGACATTCTGCCAGGTGACCTCTTTCAAGGAGGTATGCTTGCCGAACATGATTTTACCGTCCGTAAATTCCAACGCGTCGGTGTACCCGGGTTCGGCCAGGCTGTGGACTTCCGCCCGGCGCGCAAAGTCGGCGAACACCGGGTGCAAATTCGGATACCCCAGGGTGCCAAGGCAGGTGACGTTGAGGCCGAAGTTGGCGAGCGCGTTGGCCATGATCGGGCCGTTGCCTCCCAGTTTGATGTTCTGACGAACCAATTCAACATTGGTGCTTTGGCCGGCGGCCGCCGCCAGGCGATCGGCCAGACTGACGATCGTGGGCAGGCGGTGAAAGGATTCGGCATTGTCGCGCTTGTCAACGACGTGGATGATTTCATCCACAAATCCATCCAGGCCGACAAACACATTGAACTCTTTTACCCGGCCCGCAGCGGCCAGCAATTGTTGCGCGCATTGTTCACGCAGTTCTGGGGAGTGCATCAGTGAGTGGTGGTTGCAACAGTACGGTTAAAGTTGTCGTCGGCGTAGTGGTTCAATCGGTTTGCACGCCAATAATCTGCAAAATGCGTTCAAGATCGTTGTCATTGAAGAACGCTACTTCCATCGCGCCTTTGCCTTGGCGATACCGTAAATGGACCTTGGTGCCAAAGCGTTCCCGCAACCGGCTCTCAAGCTCAGCCAGGTGCGAATCCCGGGTGAGTGGAACGCTGACCGGGGATCTTCCGCCCGCGGCACCCTCCCTGGCATGCAGACGCGCCACGAGTTCTTCCGTTTGGCGAACGTTGAGTCCTTCCTTGATCACCCGTTCCGCCGCGAGCTTCTGCTGCTTTTCCGTGACCAGACCGAGGATCACCTTGGCGTGTCCAACGGAAAGGCGGCCATCACGCATGTCCATCTGGATGCTTTGGGGCAATTTCAGCAGGCGCAGGGCGTTGGCCACCACCGTCCGGCTTTTTCCAACCTTGGTGGCGACATCGTCCTGTCGAAGCTGAAATTGTTCGACGAGTTGAGCGTAACCCAGGGCCTCCTCGATGGGGTTGAGATTCTCACGTTGCAGGTTTTCGATCAGCGCCAGTTCAAGCACCACGCGGTCATCCGCCACCCGCACAATCACCGGCACCTCGGCCAGTCCCACCAACTGCGCCGCCCGCCAACGACGTTCGCCGGCGATCAATTCCAGGTGGTCGCCAACTTCACGCACGATGAGGGGTTGAACAATGCCCTGTTCTTTAATTGAATCGGCCAACTCACGAAGTGTGTCCGTCGAAAAATCTTTACGCGGTTGAAACGGGCAGGGGCGAATACGGTCAAGAGCAACCCGTTGCACCTGTTCGAGCGCCTCAATATTGGCGGAGGCCAGCGGCGGCGTTACGACGGCGGAAGTCCCGCCCAACAGTGCGCCGAGGCCGCGGCCCAAAGCTGTTTTTGCCATCGCGTGAGAGTGTCGCAGGGTGGGGGAGTTGTCAACGTGAAGCAAAAAGTGAAATGCGGAGGAGGCGCGCATTCCTCTTTCCGTTTTCAGTTCCGTATTTTACGCTGACTGTGTGAGCCGGAAGAGTGGAAGAATTGCCGCGTTGATTGAAGGTTGTCGAGGACACGATCTGGACGCCCATTATCTGGGATATTTTGAATGTTTCAATCGGCAGCTTTTTTACGAAGCGCATGATGTATTGGAAGAGTTGTGGCTGGCCGACAAGCAGGGACCGAATTATTCGTTCTACAAAGGGTTGATCCAATTGGCCGGGGGTCTTGTTCATCTGCAAAATAACCGACTCCGTCCCGCGGCCAATGTGTTCAAATTAGCGCGCGCGAACTTTTGGAAATACTCTCCAGTTCACGAGCGTCTCGATGTTGCCGGCTTACTGGCCATGATTGAGAAGTGGTTAAGGGAGTTGGAATTCACTCATTTTTCCATCAACCCGCTCGCGTCCGAAAAAGCGCCAAAACTGCGCCTTTTAGGATGATCCGGATGAAATAACGTTGCTCGCTTCTGCCTTTTTGCGTCGGGTAGATTACGGAGAAACGGGTGGGAAAGTGTGAATAACTTGGCGGCAATTGTGAATAAGTTTTGCCACTTTTTTCTTGTTTTTTTTCTCAGAAACTTCATAGTTCTCTTATAGCAGAAAAGCAGTGCCGTAAAAACCAGTAACCAAAAGAAAGAGTTGTTATGAATATTGATGTGAGAATTAAGGCAGTAACGTTGGTTTTGGGGGTGGCCTACTTGGTGACACCATTCAGGGCCATAGTCCATGCGGATACAAAAATCGGGTCAGGATCATCCACGAATTCCTTTTTTGGGCGAGGCTCGGTGATTCTTACCTCAGCGAATAATAATTGCAGGGAATTGTCACCGCATGATCATGGCAACGGCGGCGATCATGGCCGCGATGGTCACAGCCCGGGAGATCATGGCGGGAATAATGGCCATGGTGGAGATCATTCTGGGGGTGGCGGAGGTGGGGGTAAAGGTAATCCTGGCAACTCGGGCCGGCCGGATAGAGACTGATCAATCGGCAGTTTTAAAACTGCTGGTCGGAGTAGGCCGTTATGCGACTGAAGTTGGAATAGTCAGTCGCAGAGTTGAAGAAACCAAAGCCAGTGGGCTAAGGTGTGAAGTTTTGAAACGAATTGGTAGCTGGTAAAAAGCGCTGGTAACAACCCAGCGCTTTTTGCTTTCGGCGATACTGCGTTGAGATCGCGTGTCGCTGCCCAAGATGATGAACACCTTTCTCCGTAAGTAGTTACTGCGGATGTTTGCGTTGCTCGGAGACACGATTTCTGTTGAGGAGGAACTCAGCCGGTTTATTGCTTTCCAAACGTTTACTCGAAGAGATTTTCCAACGCCGGCGGAGCAACCTTTTGCTTGATTTAATCCAGTAATTTTCCATATCCTGTCGCCATGAACCTAGGATTTTTCTCGCAAACCATGACGGTTGCGCTGTAAAAAAGGTGCGGCTACTTGTCGAACGACGGAAACCGCAAAGCGAAAACAGGTAATTCAGAATGTAGGACTCACTCCTTCTCGAAATCCTCAATCCCTTAAGTTATGAAAGTACGACCCACAATATCCATCTGCCGCCTTGCCATGATGGGCTTGACCTTGTTAGCTGTGGCACCCCGGGCGTATCCACAGACTCCAGTGGTGCTCGGTATAAAATTGTATGCGGGGTATGCGGGGCTGAGCATCACGGGTGCGGTCGGCGACCTCTGCTCGATAGAATGCGTCACGGACCTGCCCCCAACGAACAATTGGCTTTCCCTGACAAATTTCGTGCTGCCCAGCAGCCCGTATCTGTGGATGGATACGACTGTCCCGGCCACGGGGCGGCGTTTCTACCGGGCGGTCACCGTAGCGGTCACACCGGTCACGCCGGTCACGAACATGCTCTGGATTCCGCCCGTCACCTTCACCATGGGCAGTCCGACCAACGAGTTGGAACGGGATTCTGACGAGATCCAGCATGACGTAACCCTGACGAAGGGGTTTTACATGGGGAAGTTTGATGTCATACAAGGGGAATATCAGGCGGTGATGGGAAGCAATCCGAGTTGGTTTAATGGGGATCGCACAGCTCAGGGGGGGCAAGACTTTGGCGTGGACCTCAATCGTCCGGTGGAGCAAGTGTCCTGGTTCGATGCGACAAATTACTGCGACCAGTTAACCCAGCAGGAACAGGCGGCGGGGCGCATCCCGACGAACTGGGTCTATCGCTTGCCAACGGAATCGGAGTGGGAGTATGCGTGTCGGGCTGGAACCGACACGCCTTTCTATTACGGACAAGACCTGCTCTCCGGCATGGCCAACTTCGATGGCACCTTGGAGTACTTGGGAGGAATTGATGGGTACACAAACAATCCCTCCGGCACGTCTCTGGACCAGACAACCACGGTTGGCAATTACCAACCCAATGCCTTTGGGCTTTACGACATGTGCGGCAACATATGGGAGTGGTGTCAGGACTGGTATGGTGACTATCCCACCGGGAGTGTGACCGATCCGCAAGGCCCGCCCTTGTCTTCGGTAGCGCCCCCATCCCGCGTGGTGCGTGGCGGCGCTTATAATATTGAAGCCGATCACTGCCGCTCCGCGCGGCGCACTCCTATCCATGACGTGGCCTTGCGTACTAATGTAGGATTCCGGGTTGTCCTGGCCCAGAGTCAGTGATTCGTTCGCCGGGTCAACGGTATGTCCGCGGCGGTTGATCGTTTCAAGCATCTCGGCAAGCGATGGCCGGATGTTCATGCTCTCTGCGATATTTTTCCCGAAGATCACGCAGCGAAAGACTCGCGAACACGCTTCGTGTTAAGCGCCGCAGTGCCATCGTAAAAAGTGCCGTGTTTGGGCCGAATTGAAATCATAATTCCGGGCGAGTTTGTGATCTCAATGTGGTTGAAGTGCCGTCAGCGCCGTACGCCCTTTTTCTAAATCCTGTTGAGCCGAGTTGCGCCGTCGGGCAGTGCCGTAAAAAAGTTCGACCAACTCCGTGGTTTTTGGGCAGCACGTTTGGATGTTGCATCGGCCTTTTCATTTTGTCCGCGACGCCCAGGAGTTGAAGACGCAGCTTTTTCCCTCAAGCAGTCGCCCTGTCCGCATTGCGGCTGCGTTGGCGCATTGAACCGCCACAGCCGTTCGCTGGGCAATGATCCCAACGCTACCGACCGCCAGACTTGCCGGGGTCAGCGGGTGTTTTGTTCCAACCGTGGGCAGCGCGGCAGTTGCGGGCGCACCTTCGCCCTTTTCCTGACCGACGTTTTGCCCCGGCACACGTTGACGGCTGCATTGGTGTGGCGATGGTTGGTGGAGCTGCTGGCCGGACTTTTACCCAATGCCGCGGCCGAAAAACTGCGGCTGCCTTTTGCGCTGGAAACGATGTATCGCCTGCGGCGCGGACTGTGCCGCCGCCTGGATGCGTTGCGGACGCGGCTCTGTCGCGAGCAAACGCCACCGGTTAGCGCGCACGCCGATCCGTTACTGCAAACCGTGGAACATTTGAAAATCGTCTTTCCCCGCTGCGCGTGTCCGGCGGTTGATTTTCAGTTTCAGCATCCGTTTTTAGAGGGTGTTCCGAAATTCGA
>PLJQ01000247.1 GCA_003140275.1 Limisphaerales bacterium | reverse complement strand
TCCACGTCACCACCGAGACGGCCAGCGCCCACCGTCCATATTCCCAATGCTTGCGCCAGGCCTGACCGGCCGTGGGCGCCTGCTCCGTGTCCGGCGGGAGGACTTTGTTCACCTGCGACAGCAGAAAGAATCCCGTGCCGAGGGCGCCGATCGCCATCAGCAGGTACGCCGAGAACGGGGAAACCAGCGCCCGCTTGTAAGCCACGAACAGCCCACCGGTCACCAACACGCAATAGATGAATGCGCCGATTGCGGCGCGGGCTGGCGCCAGGTTCATGTAATACGCGCGACGCAGCAACCAGAAGAACAAGATGCAGGGCGACGCGATCGCAACTCCCGCTAACGCTCCCGGCAGGCCATCTGCTTTACCCAGGCCGTATACGATCGCCGCCGAACCGCCCAGCAGGACCAGACCAAACACGGTCAGAGCTGCTTGAATCCCCAGCAGCGCTTTCAGATAACCGCGCAGGCAATGGCGATAAGCCGATCCGCTAAACACTCCCTGCGGCTCCGACAGCAGCGAGTGGTACACATAGGAGAGCAGCAGAAAAACCGAGAATGCGAGTGAGAACGCCCCGTACTGAGCCGGCACCAGCCAACGCGCCAGCAGAATTCCGATCAGGAAGTTGGATCCCGAAATCAGGCCCTGATCAAGAATCGCCAGGCCGCCCTTCGTGACCCAGCGGGCGAGCTTGCGGGCGAAGCCGCTGCTCTCAACTTCTTCACCCTGGTCTGACGAGGCGGCTACCACCGCGTCTTCGACATAGGCGGGATCCAGCAACTGTTCTGTATCGGATGAGCTCATTATGATTGCGACAACTCTTCTGTTCTGTAAAGTCTTCGTCTGAACCAGCTACGCACCGGCTGCGACGAGAGAACGTTCGTGGGCGGACTGTCCCAGGCAGTCCCCCAGTTCTTCCCCCAGAAACCGCACTTGCGGCTCCTTGAGCAGGCTGAGGTGATCGCCGCTGATTTCTCGCAGATCCACTCCCGCTGCAGCGACTCGCCACCAAATAGCGTATGGGTCGTTCAGACTGCCCACCGACTTCTCGCGTACGCGAAACAGCGTTACTCGGCCGCGATAAGGCTGGACATCGTATGCGCCCGCCGCCCTGGCGCACGCTTGTCTCACATTGCGTAACGCCGGTGGCAACATCCGCAGTTCGAGACGTTTCCGCAGCGTCATCATCACGAAGCTGCCCTTCTTCAGAACAAAGCTGGCCTGCTCTCTCAGCGGCAGCGAAAACAGATTCTTCAGCTGGGATCCACGCGATTCCATCTTTCCCGGGTAGGTGTCAAACAAGGCTAACAGCGCCATTTCCTCGCCCCGCGCTTCCAACTGCAGTGCCATTTCATACGCCACCAAGCCACCGAAGGAGTAGCCGCCAATCCGGTAAGGACCTTCCGGCTGAATTCGCTTGATTTCCTCGATGTAGCGTTCTGCCATCTCCGGAATGCTGGTCAGGCACTCGCGCTTGCCGTCGAGGCCTTGTGGCTGCAGCGCGTAAAAAGGCTGGTCCGGGCCGAGATGCCGCGCCAGATCGCGGAAGCCAACCACGTTGCCTCCGACTCCATGCACACAGAAAAACGGAGGCCGCGACCCTTCGGCCTGAATCGCCACCAGCGACGACCACGAACTCGACCACTTCTCCTGCCGCAGCAGGCCGGACAGTTGCTCGACCGTGGGCGCCTGCAGCAGTGCCGCCAGCGGAAGCCGTTGTCCGAGCGACTGCTCGATGCGATGCATCAGCCGCGCTGCCAGAAGCGAATGTCCACCAAGCTCGAAGAAATCATCGCTCGCTCCGACGCGGCTGCGGTCCAAAATGTCCTGCCAGATTTCAGCCAACCGCTTTTCGACATCGTCGTTGATTGGGACGAACGTCTGCCGGGATTCGCTTTCTTTTTCGCCCGGCCCGGGCAAGGCTTTGCGGTCCACTTTACCGCTGACGGTAAGCGGCAGCGATTGAAGGCGGACAAAGCCGGAGGGGATCATGTACTCTGGAAGCGCGCGCCGGAGATGTTCGCGCAATTCTTCAGAGGCCGGTTGTGCGGAGTCCATGCTCACAAAATAGGCTGTGAGCTGCTTGTCCCCCGAATTGTCTTTACGGGCGACCACCACGCACTCGCGAACGGCAGGATGCCTGCTTAATATGGTTTCGATTTCGCCCAATTCAACGCGATTGCCGCGCATCTTTACCTGCGCGTCCATGCGGCCAAGGAACTCAATGTTTCCATCCGGCAGCCAGCGGGAGAAATCGCCGGTTCTGTAAAGCCGCGCGCGCGGATCGTTGCTGAATGGGCTCGGAATAAATTTTTTCGCCGTCAGGTCAGGCTGATTCAGATAACCGTGCGCCAGGCCATCGCCGCCCGCGTATAGTTCGCCCGGCACGCCGATGGGGACTGGTTGCAGGTTTTCGTTCAGCACATAGACCTGCGTATTCGCAATCGGACGGCCAATCGGAATCGAATGCCCTTCGACATTTGCATTCGTGATTTGGTGACAACAGGTGAAGGTCGTGTTCTCCGTGGGACCGTAACCATTGATCAACCGGCAATGGGGCAATGCTTTTAGCGCGCGTTTCACGTGCGTCACGGACAACACGTCGCCCCCGGCCAGAAGTTGGCGCACGCCAAGCAGAGAGCTGCTCTGCTCCTCGATCATCTGGTGAAAGAGACCCGCCGTCAGCCAGAGCGTGGTGACGCCGCGCTTTTGAATGAACCCGCCAAGTTCCGCCAGCGTCGGCGCGTGCGGTGGGAAAATTACAAGTCGTGCTCCGTTCAGCAGCGCTCCCCAGATTTCAAACGTCGAGGCATCGAACGCCAGCGGTGCGAGTTGCAAAAAAACTTCACTCGCCCCAAGCGACGCATAGTTCGTGTTCTTCACCAAACGCACGACCGCGCGATGAGGGACGCATACCCCCTTGGGTTTGCCGGTCGAGCCGGAGGTAAAGCTGATGTAGGCCAGGCTCTCGGCGGTGGCTTTGCCGACTGGATTCCTTGGTGACTCCTGCGCGATTTCCTGTTCGCTCGAATCCAGGCAGATGATCGTCGGATTTGAGATTTGAGATTTGGGATTTGAAATGATCGCCTGGTCCGTCTCTGGCAGAAGAGCGAGCAGTTTATCCTGCGTCAGCACAATCGGTGCGTGCGCCTCCTCCAGCATGAGCGCGAGGCGTTCCTTCGGATGCGATGAATCGAGCGCCAAGTAAGCGCCACCTGCCTTCAAAATGCCAAGCAGCGCGAGGATCATCTCCGATGACCGATCCAAACACACCGCGACAATTGTCTCCGAACCGACTCCCAACCGTTGCAAGTAATGCGCCAGACGATTCGCCCGCTCGTTCAGTGCGCGATAGGTCAAACGCGTTCCCTCCAGCTCTACCGCCACGGCGTCCGGTGTTTTGGCGACCGCCTCTTCGAAGATGTGATGAACACATTTGTCGCGCGGGTAATCGGCGCGCGTCTCGTTCCACTCGATGAGAATTCTTCTCCGTTCAGCTTCGGTCAGCAAAGGCAGATCGCAGACACGGCGTTGTGGATCGGCTAGGATTCCTTCCAACAAGGTTTGATAATGCGCGAGCCAGCGCTGAATCGTCTGCGCGGAAAACAAACCCGCGTTGTACCGGCAGTTGAGTTGCAAACCCTCCCGCGTGTCGGTCACGTCAAAGTTGATGTCGAAGCTCGCGGCGCTATGTGCATTGCCGGCCAGTTCCGTTTCAACGCCAAAGAACTTCGGTTCCTCCGCCATGCGCTCCAGATTGAAGGTCGCGGAAACCAGCGGCATCCGGCCTGGATCGCGAGGCGAATTAAGTTTCTGAAGCAGGCTGCCAAAGGCGTAATACCCGTGTTCGTCGGCATCCAAAAATATTTTTTGCATCGCGGCTAGATGCGCGGTGAACGTTTGGTCGTCCTCGATGCTTCCGCGCAGCGGGAGGAAATTCACGCAGTGGCCGACTAGTGTTTCGCCGCCCGCCAGCGCGCGGTCCGCCAGCGGAACGCCAACGACAATTTCTTTCTGACCGGACAATCGCCGGAGCAACAGCATGTAAGCCGCGAAGAGCGTTGTGAACAGCGTGCATCCCCGCTCCGCGCTCAGGCGCTTCAATTGTTCGCCGAGCGTTTGAGGGAAAGCGCGCCATTCCCGCGCGCCGTCGAAATTCCAGATCGAGGTGCGGGGTTGGTCCGTCGGAAGTTCCAGCGCGGGCGCGCTGGCGGCAAATTGATCAACCCNNACCCAGTACTTTTCATCCGCAACGTGCGCCGGGCTTTGCTCGCGGTTCGTCTGGATTTTGACGTACTTGCTGAATTGCAGCGGCGCTGGCAACGAGCTTTGGTGGCCGCGACATTCAGCGGAATACAGTTCGCCCAAGTCATGCAGCAGGATTCCAAACGAAAAACCATCGCAAACCAGATGGTGGACGGTCACGACAAAGACATGATGATCTCTGACCAGACGAATCAACCTGGCTCGAATCAACGGCCCGCAAATGAGGTCGAACGACTGCCGCGCCTCTTCGATCTTCGCAGCTTCCAGCCGCAGCGCGCTTTCTGCGGTTTCGAGTTTCGACCAATCGGCGAGCGGAATATCCACCTTGACCGTGCCATAGATTCGCTGAACTTCACCGCCGGGCGCAAACGTGGTTCGTAACGCTTCGTGACGCGCGAGCAGTTTTTGCAGGGCGTTGCGCAACACGCCGGCTTGCAGCGGCCCGCGCAAATGGAGCAGCCGGCACTCGTTGTAAACGCACGAAGCCGCTTCGCCCATCTGTGACGCCAACCAAATCTCCCGCTGCGATTCCGTCAGCGGCGTGAGCGCGATGGTATCCGGGTCGGTCGTGTCCAAACCGGCGTGGCCATTGCCATTGTGCGTTACCGGCGGAGGCGTTTGCGCTGAAGGGTTGCGATCGATGTGTTCTGCGAGCGAATCCAGCGTTGGAAATTCTTCGAGCAATTGACGGAACGCGACGCGCACTCCGAAGTCGCGCTCCACGGCAACGCTGGCTTGCGTGAGGAAGAGCGAGTCGAAACCCAATTGCGTAAATGTTGTTTTGCTGTCGAGGGACCCCTCGTCGAGGCCTGACAACTTGCTGACCAGCGTTAGGAGCCGCGAACGAGTCTGGCTTTCGGCCAGCGGAGCGCCGCTATCCTCTACTGCAGAGGCGCCGTGAACTGATTCGGCCGCACCTTCCTTCCTTGCGCCGTTGTGTGTGACGGGAACCGCGCCCGTGATGGGTTCGGCAGGTCGCGGCAATTTCGCATGGACCGGTTCAACCCAATAGCGTTTTCGCTCGAACGGATACGTCGGCAGCCAGACGCGACGACGTTTTTCTCCCGAATAAAACTTTTCCCAAGCCGGCGATACTCCGCTGATCCAAAGCTGACCGAGCGCGTTCAGCATTGCCTCGAGTTCCGGCGACTCGTCTTTTGCGCCCGCAAACGAAGCGATAATCGGCGGCGTCACTTTGCGCGCGGAATGTTGCCGCGCGAGTCCGCCAAGAGTGTGTCCGGGTCCAACCTCGAGAAAGACCCGGTCGGTTTTGAATAGCTCGGTCAACCCGTCGGCGAATCGAACTGTCTGGCGCAAATGAGTTGCCCAATATGCGGGATCAGTGGCTTGAGCGTCGGTGATCCATGTGCCGGTGACATTCGAGACGAATGGAATTTGCGGCGGCTGACGTTTGATGCTTTGAAGCAATTCAGTGAACGGCACGAGAATAGGTTCCATCATCGCCGAATGAAAAGCATGAGAAGTCTGAAGCGCGACGCAACCTACGTTGCGTTTAGCGAGTTGGCGTTGAAGGGTTTCAATAGCGTCGCTTGGGCCGGAGACGACGCACGCCGTCGCAGCGTTCACTGCGGCAAGGGAAATGTTTTCGTTCAAAAGGGGTTTTACCTCTGCCTCCGGAAGACGCAAGGCGAGCATCGTTCCCGCCGGCAGGCTTTGCATCATGCGCCCGCGCGCGGCGATGAGTGAGAGCGCGTCGTCGAGCGAAAAAACTCCGGCCACACACGCCGCCACGTATTCGCCAAGGCTATGACCAATCATTGCTGCCGGTTGAACGCCCCAACTCATCCACAATTGCGCCAGCGCATACTCGACGACGAACATCGCTGGTTGAGTAATGGCGGTTTCTTTCAACCGTTGCGCTGCGGCTTCGAGCTGTTCCGTTGCCGGAAAGAGCAGCGTTCTCAAATCCAAGCCTATATGCGGCTCCAGCAGCTCGCAGCAATGATCCACAGTGTTCCGAAAGACAGGCTCGGTTTCGTAGAGTTGTCGCCCCAAGTTGACGTGTTGCACGCCCTGACCGGGAAACATGAAAATGATGGGTGCATTCTCTTTTTGTGGCGCGCCGGTGAAGACTCGTTTGGCAGCGAACGATTCCAAAGCTCCCATCGCATCGGTCACGTCGCGGCACGCGAGGATCGCGCGATGTTCGAAAGCGCGCCGCCCGGTCTGCAAGGTATAGGCCACGTCGGCGAGGTTTGCTTGCGGATTTTTCGTGAGATGGCTCGCGAGGTTTGTTGCCGCGGCTTGCAGCGCGGTCTTCGTTCGGGCGGAGAGCAGCAACAATTGCACGGGCCGGGCAGCGCTCGAGGTTTCGGACACCGGCGACTCTTCGAGAACGACATGCGCGTTCGTGCCGCCGATGCCGAACGAACTGACGCCTGCTCGTCGCGGTGTGCCGCCGTTGTTCCATTCCGTCGGCGACTGGTTTACGCGGAACGGGCTGTCGGCGAAATTGATTTTCGGATTCGGCGAAAAAAAATGAAGGCTCGGCGGAATCTTTTTGTGGTGCAGTGCGAGCGCGGTTTTGATGAGACCCGCGATGCCGGCGGCAGTGTCGAGATGGCCGATGTTGCTTTTGACCGAACCGATGGCGCAGAAATTCTTTGCATTGGTGCCGAGGCGGAACGCGCGAGTCAGTCCCTCGATTTCTATCGGATCGCCCAGCGGCGTGCCGGTGCCATGTGCTTCCACGTAGCTGATCGTTCCGGGTTCGATGCCTGCCATCGCCTGGGCCATTGCGACAACATCGGCCTGACCTTCGACGCTTGGAGCGGTGTAACCGATTTTGAGCGAGCCGTCGTTGTTCGTGGCAAATCCTTTGATGACGGCGTAGATCGTATCGCCGTTCTTCAAGGCATCCTCAAGCCGTTTCAGCGCGACCACGCCGACGCCTTCGCCAGCGACAGTGCCCGCGCTTTTCGCATCGAACGGCCGGCAATGTCCGTCCGGCGACGTAATACCACCTTCCTGATAGAGGTAACCTCGCTTTTGCGGAAACGAGACGGATACCGCTCCTGCCACTGCCATGTCGCATTGATACGTCAGCAAATGCTGGCACGCCACGTTGACCGCGACGAGCGAAGTGGAGCACGCGGTTTGGATGTTCAGACTTGGGCCTCTCAGGTTCAACTTGTAAGAAACGCGGCTCGTCAAATAATCACGTTCATTGCCGAGCATCGCCGGAAATTCGCCGTTGCTGCCGATTGTTAACGCTGGCGCGACGTCGAGGTTGTGCGAGAGATAGGTGTTCGTACTCATGCCGGCGAACACGCCGATTGCGCCACCAAACTTGTGTGGATCGCAGTTCGCGTTTTCCAGCGCCTCCCACGCACATTCGAGAAACAGACGATGCTGCGGATCGGTCAGTTCGGCTTCCTTGGGATTCATTCCGAAAAACGCGGCGTCGAACAGGTCGGCATCTTCAAGCACGGCGCGTGCTCTGACATAATTGGGATTGCCTCGCGGAACGGCGGCGGTATCCGCAAGTTCGTCGTCGCTGAAAAAGGAAATGGCCTCAACGCCGTCACACAGGTTTCGCCAGAACTCGTCCAGGTTTCGCGCCTTGGGAAAACGTCCGGCCATGCCAACGATGGCAATGCCGGTTGTGTTGTCGACAGCTGTGCTCATACGGTCACCGCCTGAAGTTGCTGGCGCGCGAACGCTTCGCGCTGGCGCGATGCACGTTCGCGGACGTTGGGTAATGATGAATTCTTGCCAAAGGCAAGAAATTCCGTAAGTGCGGCAATGGTCGGGTGTTCGAAGGAGCGCACGATGGGAAAGTCAACTTTCAGCGCGAGGCAGAGCTTCGCGTGGGTTTCCGTGAGCAAGAGCGAATTACCGCCGAGATCAAAATAATTGTCATGCACGCCCACCTTCTCAATGCGTAAAATCTGCCGCCAGATGCTGGCGATAGTTTCTTCGATTTGCGTCTGTGGCGGGACGTAAGCTGCAGCGAGGTTCGGACGAACTTCATTCGGCTTGGACAGCACGTTGCGATCAACCTTTCCGTTCGGCGTGAGCGGTAATTTGTCCAGCCAAACGAACGCCGCCGGGATCATGTGGGCTGGGAGTTTCACTTCCAGAAAGCGCCGCAATTCCATCACGGACGGCGACGACCCGCTGACCGGAACGATATATGCCGCGAGACGTTTGTCGTCCGGCCCGGCCTCCCAGACATGCACGACACATTCCTGCACCGCCGTGTGCTGGCGCAGGACCGATTCAATTTCGCCCAGTTCGATGCGATGGCCGTGCAGCTTCACCTGATGATCTGCCCGCCCAAGGAATTCGATGGTTCCATCAGTGCGACAAAGTCCGATGTCGCCGGTTCGATAGAGTCGCGCCTTTGCGTCCGAGCTGAATGGATCCGCAACAAATTTTGCCGCCGTCAGTTCAGGGCGGTTCAGGTAGCCACGCGCGACGCCTTCGCCGCCGATGAAAATTTCCCCCGGTTCACCAGCAGCAATTGGCTGAAGCTGCTCACCCAAAATGCGAATCTCCGTGTTTGCAATTGGGCGCCCGATGGGGACCGTGCTGTTCACTTCGCGCACGAGATGCGTGGCAGACCAGATGGTGGTTTCGGTGGGGCCATACATGTTGAGCAGTTCACCATGCAATAGCTGGCGCAATTGTGTCGCCAAGGTCACCGGCAATGCTTCGCCGCCAACGAGGAATTTGCGGAGTTGCCGCAGCGCTTCGGACGAACCGGGAGTGCGAACGAGATTTCCGGCCAGCGAAGGCGTGCATTGGAAATGAGTGACGCCATGCTGAAGGATTTGGTCGGAAATTGTGCGCAAGCCATTAGCAGGAATCACCACCGTGAATCCCCGCGCGAGCGTCCAGAAAAGCTCCAGCACCGAGATGTCAAATGAAATGCTCGTGACGGCCAGCCACACGCCGGGTGTCACGCCCAATACGCGATCCATGCCGGTAAAGAGATTGGCAATGTTGCGATGCGTGATCATGACGCCCTTGGGTTTGCCGGTGGAACCGGAGGTGTACATGATGTAGGCGAGGTAAGCGGAGGCGTGGTTCGTGTTCCGTGTTCTCGGTTCCGTGTTCCCTGGTTTGTGCCCCGTGATCCGTGGTGCGTGATCCGGTTCGTCCACGCAGAGCAATTTCAAATTAGGAATTTCAAATTTCAGATCGTTTCGCAACGAAGTTTGCGTCAGCAATACGGGCGGCTGCGCGTCGGCGAGCACGAACTTGAGGCGGTCTTTCGGATACGCGGGATCAAGCGGGACATAACAGCCGCCGGCTTTGAGAATACCCAGCAGTCCCACCATCATTTCCAGCGAGCGTTCAAGGCAAACACCCACTGGAACTTCCGGCCCGATACCGAGTTTTTGAAGCGCACCGGCCAGGTCATCGGCGCGTTCGCTCAGTTCGCGGTAGGTCAGCCGTTTATTCTCAAAAATAACAGCTGTCGCGTTCGGAGTGCGCTGGACCTGTTCCTCAATGAGTTGGTGAATGCATTTGTCTCTTGGAAACTCAACCCGCGTGTTGTTCAGATCAACGAACAACTGCGCGGGTTCGTTGTTTGCCGGGCACGCCACGCCAATGGCGCCAGTCTCTGGCACGAGCGTTGCGTTTTCAATCCTGGTCATGAGATTTGTGCTCAGTATCAATGACCGCCCGCGTATGAAACGTCCGCCTTGCTGCGGTTTCCTTTCGCGGACGGCGAAACGGTGGTTCAACCGCCGGCAGTTCGCGCATGTGTTCCTTCAAGTCTGTTTTCATCAAGTGTTCGCACCGGAGAAAAACTAGGCTGCGAAGCCTTTTCGGAGTAGTGGGTGAAAACCCTACCTCTCGGCGGTAAAGACCCCAGCCAAATGATGAGGTTCGCTTTTGCGGCGCGATGCGTAAGGGACACACCCCATTTCGCGGTCGCGAAAACTGGCCTCAAATAAGTGCATGTATGCAGATGGACTTACAGAAACTTCATCGGCGCTCCTGACCGATTCGGTCAATTACGGAGCGGAGCAAGGAAATCTTACGGAGCGTTCGCGTGGAAAGCGCCAGCCCATTGCGCTGCTGGGCGTCGCGTTCGACAACCTGACGCTGAACGAGACCGTGGGCCGCATTGAGGAAATGATTGTGTCCCGACGTTCGCACCATGTCGTCACGGCAAATGTTGATTTTCTCGCGCAGGCCCGGCGTGATGTGGAATTGCAACGCATCCTGCTCGACGCGCCGCTGGTTTTGTGCGACGGCACGCCGCTGGTCTGGGCCTCGCGACTGTTTGGCAATCCCTTGCCCGAGCGGGTCGCGGGTGCGGACGTTGTGCCGGAGCTGATTCGTGTGGCGGCAAAGAAAGGATATCGGTTGTTCTTTCTCGGAGCAACCGAGGAGGCCAACACACAAGCAATGGCCAGGCTGCGGGCACGGTTTCCCGATCTGGAAATCAGTCATTACTCACCGCCGTTCCGGCCATTGCTGGAGATGGATGACGCCGAAATAATCCGCCGGATTCGCGCGACCAAACCGGATTTGTTGTTCGTCGCGTTTGGGTGTCCGAAGGCCGAGAAATGGCTGGCGATGCATCACCGTGAACTCGGCGTGCCGGCAGCCATTGGGGTGGGTGCGACCATTGATTTTCTCGCGGGCAACATAAAACGCGCGCCACTCTGGATACAGCGTGGCGGCGTGGAATGGATTTACCGGCTTTGTCAGGAACCGCGGCGGCTGTTCAAACGCTATGCTACTGACCTTTGGTATTTCGGCGGAGCAATGCTTAGTCAGTGGTGGACGATGAAACTGCGATCCAGCACGAAACGGAGCCAGACCCGGACTTTGGCCACTCAGTATAAAAGCACATGGCAGCGGGTTGAAGCGTCAGGCTGCCTAAACAAGGAGTCCGTCGAACATGACGCGTCCAGGTGGAAAGAGATCGCGGACGCGGATCGTCATTGCCTGCTGGAGCTTGCGGAAACGAAATCAATGGACAGCACCGGCGTGGCCGTGGTGGTGCATCTGAAGAAGCGACTTCGCCTCGCTGGACGGCAGTTGATTTTGCTGTCGCCGTCGCCGGCAGTTCGGCGTGCGCTAAAGACAATGCGGTTGGAAAATTTTTTTGAAGTCGCGGACGATGCACTCCAAGCGCGGGCGATCATCGGGTCGCGATTGCGCGTCTCGAATCTCAAACTTCTTTTGAAACAATCCGTATGATCGTTGGCTTGTCCACATCTGTGATTCAGCGCGGCAAGAGCGGCGTTGCGCAATACGTTTTCGCGCTGGTGGGAGCCCTTTCGCGTCAGGCCGCACGACACGATCTGACGCTTTTTGTATTGGAGGACGATGTGCCGCTGTTCGATTTCGCCAAGGACACCGCAAAACTAATCCCCATCTCCGAACGCTTTCGTTCGCCAGTGAAGGATATCCTGTGGCATCAAACTATTTTGCCGCCGCTCGCCCGTGCTCATCGTCTCGATGTGCTGCACGTGCCGAGCTATCGGCGGATGGTGTGGCCGCGACCTTGCGCTTTGGTAACGACGATTCATGACCTCGCTCCGTTTCACGTCGCGGAAAAATACGATTGGAAGCGAATGTTTTATGGCCGCGTCGTCGCGCGATGGCTGGCGCATCGTCAGGACAAGATAATCGCCGTGAGCCAAAACACGGCCACCGATATTCTTGGTTTCTTTAAATTGCCTCAGGAGAAAGTCTCGGTGATTCACAATGGCCTCGATCATACCCGCTTTTTTCCTGACTCAATCGAAATTGCGAAGCAGTTTGTCACGGGACGCTACGATTTGCGTGAGCCTTTCTTTCTTTACGTCGCCCGGTTGGAACATCCGGCCAAGAACCATGTGCGCCTGATCGAGGCATTCAACCGATTCAAGGCTGAGACCAAATCGGAATGGCAACTCGTGTTTGGCGGCAGCGACTGGCACGGCGCGCAAAGCATTCATGAGGCCATTGGACAATCGCCGTTCCGCAGCGACATCCGCAACCTTGGCTTTGTTGAGAACGACGCACTGCCGATGCTGTATCGCGCCGCGACCGTGTTCGTTTATCCATCGTTGTTTGAAGGCTTTGGTTTTCCGCCGATCGAGGCGATGGCGTGCGGATGCCCAGTGCTGTGTTCGACTCGCGGAGCGTTGGGGGAGATCGTGGGCGATGCGGCGGTGACAGTGGATCCCGAGGACGTGACGGCTTTGAAAACACAGCTTGCCGCTCTCGCGTGCGGCCAGGCTCTACGAGAAAAGTTGAGCGCGGCCGGCTTGGCGCGAGCGCGATGTTTCGATTGGGAGCGGACGGCATCGAAAACTCTGGATGTTTACGCGGCCGCGCTCCAAACCGAAACTGCCCCGGGGAACGTGACAGTCGAACGGGAGGCGATTGAAAATTGAAAGCAGGAACGGACGCAATGACACAAGGGAAGCTCGCTGAAGATGAAATTCGACGGCTAAATATTGCATTGGAAGCGGCAAACCGGGAACAGGAGGCGTTCCGCTATTCGGTCTCCCACGATTTGCGCGCCCCGCTGCGGCACATTCTCGGCTATGTGGATATTTTGCAGACCGCAGCCGGCCAGACGCTGGACGAAACCAGCCGCCGGCACCTCCAGACCATTGCTCAGTCGGCTACGCAGATGGGGCAAATGCTTGACGCGCTGTTGGAGCTCTCCCGGATGGGCCGCGCGGAGATGCGCTCCGAGTCGGTGAGTCTCGCCGCGCTCGTGAAGGATGTGCGACGGGAATTGCGCAGTGAAAGCAAAGGCCGTGAGATTGACTGGCAGATCGGCGACTTGCCCGAAGTGCAGGGCGATTCTTTGATGCTGCGCCAGGCCATCGTCAATCTGCTTTCCAACGCGATGAAGTACACTCGCCCGCGCCCAAAGGCAAAGATCGAAATCGGGGCGAAGAACGGCGGACGCGAAACAATCCTCTTCGTTCGCGACAATGGCGTTGGCTTTGACATGAATTACGCTGGCAAACTCTTCGGCGTGTTTCAACAATTCCACCCGTCGAGCGAGTTTGAAGGAGCCGGCATTGGCCTCGCCAATGTTCGGCGCATCATCCTTCGGCACGGCGGCCGCACGTGGGCCGAGGGAAAAGTGGATGGCGGCGCGACGTTTTATTTTTCAATTCCGAACTCGCCGGAGGCGCCAACCTGATCGGAGACAAATGAATTCTGCTGTGCGCGGGAAAGCTGAGATTGATATTCTGCTGCTCGAAGACAGCCCTACGGACGCCGAGCTTGTTCAGCACGCGCTGCGGCGCGGGGGTCCAGGCTTTAAGGTCGAGCACGTGGACAACAAGCGCGCTTTTATTCACCGCATCGAGCAACGCGTTCCCGATTTGATCCTTTCGGATTTTTCTCTGCCGACCATTGACGGTTACACGGCCCTGGCCATCGCCCAGGAGAAATGTCCTGACGTGCCGCTCATTTTTGTGACCGGCACGCTCGGCGAGGAGGTGGCGATTGAGACACTCAAGAAGGGCGCGACCGATTACGTGCTCAAACATCGCCTGGCGCGGCTCGTGCCCTCCGTGCAACGGGCCTTGCGTGAAGCGAAGGAACGGACGGGGCGGCGGCACGCGCAGGAACAACTTCGACGGTCGCATAAGCAACTGCGCACGCTTTCGGTTCATTTGCAGCACGTCCGCGAAGAGGAGCAGATTCGCATTGCGCGGGAAGTGCATGATGAACTGGGCCAATCGTTGACTGGCTTGAAGCTGCAATTGACCTGGCTCGCGAGCCGGTTGCCGAAGCAATCGAGGTTGCTGCATGATAAAACGCGGTCGATGGCCGCGCACATTGACGAAACCATTCAGGCCGTTCGCCGCATCGCCACCGAACTTCGCCCCGGGGTGCTCGACACCGCCGGATTGCTCGCCGCGCTGGAATGGCAGGCGAACCAATTCCAGACGCAGACTGGAATTATTTGCGAGGTAAAGGCCGAGATGAAAGAAACGCTTTGGGACCAGGAACTCAACACCGCGTTCTTCCGCATTTTTCAGGAAGCGCTCACCAACGTCATCCGCCACGCAAAGGCGACGAAAGTGGAAGTGCGTCTGGCTGAGGCCGGCGGCCAGGTCGTGCTCGAAGTGAAGGACAACGGGCGCGGCATTTCGGAAGCGAAAATTCATAACACGAAATCGATTGGCCTGCTCGGTATTCGCGAGCGCGCGGCGTTGCTGGGCGGGATCTTGCGCATCAAAGGCGAACGCGGCCAGGGCACCACCCTGACGGCCCGTATTCCCAAGACGTCCATGGCGCGGGCCAGATTGCATTCACATGAGAATTCTCATCACTGAAGACCACGCCGTGGTGCGGGAAGGCTTGAAGCTCATTCTCGCGGATCACTTCAAGAAGGCTGTGTTCGGCGAAGCGCGTAACGCCACCGAGGCGCTGGCCCGCGTCTGGAATGAGAAATGGGACGTGGTGGTGCTCGACATCACGATGCCTGGCCGCAGCGGGCTGGAGGTGTTGAAGGAAATCAAACGCTCGCGCCCGAAATTGCCGGTGCTGATCTTGAGCATGCATCCCGAAGACCAGTTCGCCGTGCGTCTGCTCAAGGCGGGAGCGGCGGGCTATCTCACGAAAGAAAGCGCGGGCGACGAATTGGTTGGCGCCATCAAGAAAGTTGTCGGCGGCGGGCGCTACATTAGTCCAACGCTGGCGGAACGCATGGCCTCGTATCTGACCATTGATCTTCAGAAAGCTCCGCACGAACGATTGTCGGACCGGGAATTTTTGATTCTGCGAATGATCGCCTCCGGCAAGCCAGTCAGCCAGATCGCCAAGGAACTTTCCCTGAGCGTCTCCACCGTCAGCACCTACCGCGCGCGCATCCTTGAAAAAATGGATATGAAGAACAACGCCGAACTGACGCATTACGCGCTGCAGAAGGAGTTGGTGGATTGATGGAATAGTGGGGTCTTTTCCATCTGGCTCTCAGGTCTTCACCCCACTAGCCGGCTCCGGGTTCTGAGCCGAGAATTCGCGTGAGTGAGTGATGACAAACGCATGAACAACGAATCCAACGCGAATGACGAGTCCGCAGCTCGTTTTGCCAACGGTAGGTCACCAGGCCGGGCCATCGGGAACGGCCTCGTGCCAGCGTCCGCATCGAAAGAAGCGCCGCAATTCAGTGCGGCGGATCTCCTGCCCTTTGTCAACGCGCTGGGACGGCGTTGGAAGTGGCTGTTCGTCGGCGCGGGGGGGATGGCGATGGTCGGGTTGTTGTGCGGTTTGTTGCTTTGGAAAAACAGTTACACAGCGTCGGCGCAATTGCTTCGTCAGGCTTCGGCGCATGTGATGGAAGTTCTCGGTGATCGGGAGCTTGATCCAAACACATACGCCAGTTTGCTGCGCGCTCCGGAATTATTGCAACGAGTGGCAGCGCAAGCCAGGCCGCCGCTTCCGGCTGAGTCGTTGGCCAGGAAACTCAACATCACTCCGGAGCGAAACAGTGATATCCTCCTCGTCGCCATCTCCACTGGAGATCAGCAGACCGCGGTGGACATTGCAAATATTTACGCGCAGGAAGCCGTAAGGTTCACGCAGGAATTGCAAACCAATGCCGCCGCACGTGCCAGGCTCTTCCTCACCCAACAACTGGTTCCGCTTGAAGATGAAATCAACGCGCTGAGCAAGATGTCTCAACCAGTGTCCGTGCGCGGTGCGACTGTGGCGCCGTCACCCTTGTTCGAAAAGCTTTCAGCCGCACGGCTGGAACTTACCGATCTGTTGGCGCGTTACACCGATCGACATCCGCTCGTGCGGGAACAGCGGGCGAAAGTGGCAGCCATCGAGAGTCAATTACAGCAAATGCCCGCGGTGCCGGCAACGTCAGCGAAAGTTTCGGACGATGCGAGTGCCGAGTCGCTCACGCAGGAACGCAATCCGGCTCTCATGCAAACGAAACTTCAATCGCTGGAAAACGCGCGGCTGACGTTGCTGGGACAAAAGCAGGCAGCGATATCGTTGGAAACTCAACCGCCCGGGACGTGCCGGATACTCGCGCCGGCCACGCTCAAAGAACTGATTCCGCACAAGCGAACGACGAAGGTGGCGGTGCTCGCGGGATTCGGCGGCATGCTCGGTTTTCTGATTGCCTGCGCCTTAATTTTGCTCGGTGAGGCGGTGGACCCCCGCCTCAAGACGGCGGCAGACGTGCAACGTGTTACGCGGCTGCCGGTCATTGCATCGGCGGGCGACCTGGCGCGCATGAACGAGGCGGAACAGAAGAACTGGGCGTTTCGCGCGTGGACGAGTTTGCAACACTTGCTCAGCCCATCGCCAAACCAGGGGTTCGTTTGCGGCATCACGTCCTCGGAAAATGGCGAAGGCCGTTCAACGTGGATCAGGCTGCTGGCCGATGAGGCGAGCCAACGCGGCTTTCGGGTGCTGACCATTATTGCGCGTCCGCCGGAGCAAAACGGCAAAGCGATTGTTGACGCGGGACCGGTTGCGAACGGAACATCCAATTTGGAGGCGCTGGTGCCAGCGAATGGCCACCGAGCGATGGTCGCGAGCCACGTTCTCAGCACGCCTGACGAGGTGACCCAGAAATTGATTGGCCCGAATTCGGAACCCGTCGTTGAGATTCCGCTGCCGGGTTGGGTGTGGAATCTCGAACGCCGAAAGCAATGGCACGCCGCCCTGCGCAACTGGAGCCAGATCGACAACATCGCGCTGTTGGTCGAGTTGCCGCCCGCGTCCATGCCCGAGACTGTGCTGCTGGCGGAGAATCTTCCCAATGTAATCTGGCTGGCGGACGGCGAAAAGGCGACGGCGGCCAAGACCCGCGAACAATTGGAAACGCTGCGCAACGCGCGTTGTCATCTGGCCGGGGCGGTGTTGAATCGCGCACCGGTTTCGTTTTTGAAAAATCGTTTTGCCCGCTGGCTTGGCTGCGGTGCGTTGATCTTCGGACTGCACGGGTTGCCCGCGTATTGCCAGGAGAGTAAAATTCAATCCACGAACGAAGCGGCTGGCGGCGTAAATACGAATCTTTCGTTCTCGATCGTCAATCCCGCGCAACGCGCCGCGTGGCAGCAGCGCCTGACGCTTGGCCCCGGCGATGTCGTGACGATTGCGCTGTGGGGCGAACCGACATTGACCCGCACGGAAGTGGCGATTGGTCCCGACGGCCGCATCAGCTTTGCGGAAGCGCAGGATTTTCTGGCCAACGGACTGACGGTGGACGAATTACGCGTGAAGATGAACGAGGAACTCGGCAAGTATCGCCGCGCGCCGCAAGCGATGATCACGCCCGTTGCGTTCAGGAGCAAAAAATATTATGTGCTCGGTCGAGTCATGACGAAAGGCGTTTACATCCTTGACCGGCCCATCACCGTGCTTGAAGCCGTTGCGCGCGCGCATGGATTTGAAACCGGCCTGGTGGATCGAAACATTATTGATGTGGCGGACTTCTCGCGAAGTTTTCTCATGCGCCACGGCAAGCGCATTCCGCTGAACTTCGAAAACCTGTTCCAGATTGGCGATCTCTCGCAGAACCTCAGCATCGAGCCGGGCGATTACCTTTATTTCCCGGGCGCGAACGTGAAGGAAGTTTACGTCCTCGGCCAAGTGCGGTTGCCCGGACCGACGACCTACACACCGAATTTGACGCTGATAGCTGCGATTTCCGCAAGGGCCGGTTACACGGACCGCGCCTACAAAGGAAGGGTGCTCGTCGTCCGCGGGTCGTTGAACAAGCCGGAAACATTTGCCATTGAGACGAAGGACATTCTCGCCGGGAAAGCGCCTGATTTTCGATTGCAACCCAAGGACATTATCTTTGTGAACTCACGCCCGTTCATCTACGCTGAAGAATTGGCGGACCTCGCCATCACTGCGTTTCTGCAATCCATTGTGACGGAAACAGTCGGCAATAATGTGATCAAACCGTTCCGGGAGTGAACACGATGAGAACCACCATTACCTCAAACCGGATGTCCTGTGCAAATTCCGGAAACGAATCACTTCGGGATTGCAGAATTGCAAACCTGCGCGGCATGTTTCGTGTGGTGTTCGCCGCCAGCCCGCTCTTAGCGTTCATTCTCCTGACCGGTTGCAGCGGCGGAAGGCCGCAGTTTTCCAACCACAACTTCGACGAACCCGCGCTTGCCGGTGTGAGCCAGACCGGGACGGTGACGCTGACCAACGAACTGGACAGTCGTTTGCTTGAGGCCCCGACGCGGATGTTCACGCTTGGGCCAGGAGATCGGCTCGAATTGGAATTGATCGGCGAGCCTGCGTCGCGGACGACGACGGTGGTTGCGCCGGACGGAAAACTTTATTTCAACCTGCTGCCGGGCGTTGATGTGTGGGGACTCACTTTGACGGACGCCAAGGCACGGCTGGAAAACACGTTCACGAATTATCTCCGCGAGCAGCCGCGCATCGCGATGACCTTGCGCGGCGTGGAGAGCAAACGCGTGTGGGTCCTGGGAAGCGTGCAGGCACCGGGCGTTTATGCGATGGCGACGCCGATGACGCTGCTGGAATCGATTTCGATGGCCGGCGGCACGTTGAGTATGACCTCGTTTCGCGACCAGGCCGCGACGGGCATTGGCGAGGAACTGGCTGATTTGAAGCGCAGTTTCGTTCTTCGGCAAGGCAAGCTCCTGCCCGTGGATTTCAATCGGTTGCTTTATGAAGGCGATTTTAGCCAAAATATTTATCTGGACCCCGATGATTTTGTTTACCTGCCGGCGGCCACGGCGCGGGAGGTTTACGTGCTCGGCGCGGTGACCCAGCCGCGGCCAGTACCGTACATGGAAGGCATGACCGTTGCCGGCGCAGTGGCGAGCGCCTACGGAACTTTGCGTGACGCTTATCTGCCGCACGTTGCGGTCGTGCGCGGCTCGCTCTCGAAACCGCAGCTCACGATCGTGAATTATCGGAAAGTCATTCGCGGGGAAGAATCCGACGTTTTATTGCAACCTCACGACATCGTGTATGTGCCGTTCTCGCCTTACCGATATTTGCGGCGCTATGCTGAAGTCATCCTGAACACTTTTGTCAGCGCTTCGGCCATCAACGCTGGTTCGTACGCTGTCACAAAACAGCAGGGGTTTGGTGGGGGCGTGTTCATTCCGGTGGGCAGCGGCGTTCAGATCATTCCGCCAGTCGCGCCGCCGCCGCCACGGTGAGCGCAGGCCGGCCAAAGTTAAAAGGAAGTGCAGATGTTTCGATTTCTCATCGAAAACGATTATCACGGTCTCTTGATAGAATCGGATTCGATCAGAACACCGGGCCGTTTGCTTCCGCTTCGCGCTCTGATAATTCTCGCCATGTGCGGCTTGTTCGGGTTCATCGCTGCGCCGATTTCAAAAGCGGATACCACGTGGAATTACGCCGTCCAGATCAGCGCCACCGTTCAGCTCTTGCCGCCGCAAATTGCGCTCACCTGGCCACAGGACGATTACGGAGCGATTCGCTACACGGTTTATCGCAAGGCCAAGGAGGCTGCCTCCTGGGGAACGAACACGGTATTGTCCGGTTCGACGACCAACTACACCGACACCAACGTGGTCGTCGGCGCGACTTACGAGTATCAAATCGTGAAGGATGCCACGCTGGGATACAAAGGTTACGGCTACATCTTCAGCGGCATTGAAGCGCCGTTGGTTGAAGATCGCGGCAAATTGATTTTGATCGTGGAGAACCGATACGCCACCGCGCTCTCGAACGAATTGGCCCGTCTGAACAACGATTTGACTGGCGACGGCTGGGCGGTCATTCGTCACGATGTTTCGACCAACGATACACCGGCAAGTGTTCGAAGCCTCATAATCGCCGATTACAACACTGACCCGGCAAACGTGAATACTGTTTTTCTGTTTGGTCACGTGCCGGTTCTGCATTCGGGAAATCTGAACTACGACGGCCATCTTGCCCGTCCGATGCCGGCCGATGCTTACTATGGCGACATGGACGGCAATTGGAGCGGAGATCCCGATTATCTGCCGTCGGACGTCGAGTTGATGGTGGGGCGCGTGGACCTGTTCGACATGCCGGGAAATTACGCGACGATTCCGTGGCCGGGCGAAGTGGAGTTGCTGCGGAATTATTTGAACAAAGACCACAACTGGCGGCAGAAACTCGTCACCGTGCCGCATCGCGCGCTGATGGGCGATCGTCGCGGAGCCGAAGACGGAGTCGCGACGGCGGCCAGCGGGTATCGAAATTTTCGGCCGCTGCTTGGCCCGGGCACAATTGTTCAAGCCGACGTTGACGACTCTTCCGCGCCTGATGCGCGGTGGGGACCGATGCTCGCTGCGGACAGTTATCTCTGGGCGTACGGCTGCGGTGCCGGAAGTCCTTCGGGCATCGGCTCCTTGGGCACCAACGGGCCATACAACGATCTCTACAGCATTGATGTGGTTGGCCAGGATGCGAAAGCTGTATTCGTGATGCTGTTCGGAAGCTGGTTTGGCAACTGGGACGGAACTGACAATTTGATGCGTTCGTTTCTGGCGACGCCGTCGCTCGGCTTGACCTGCTGCCTGGCCGGGGTGCCGCATTGGTTTGTTCATCACATGGGTCTCGGCGAAACCATTGGCTACGGCGCGCGGTTGAGCATGAATAATAACACACTTTACCAGAGCCAGAGCAACCTCTTCACGCGCGCAATTTACATTTCGCTGATGGGCGATCCGACTCTCCGAATGGATCCCGTTTCGCCGCCGGGCGCGTTGAACGCGGCGGCGGACGGCGGTGGCGTGACGCTGAACTGGCAGGCTTCGGCGGATACCGTCTTGGGATATCACGTTTATCGAAGCGCGTCGCCGGGCGGGCCGTTTGCGCGGCTGACAGGTTCACCTGTGACTGAAAACACGTTCACTGACACAACCGTTTCGTCGAATACTTACACCTACATGGTGCGCGCTGTGGCGCTGCAAACGACGCCAAGCGGAAGTTATTACAACGCCAGTCAGGGCGACTTCGCGACGGTTGACGCGGCCAACGCCATTTTGCCGATTCAACTGTCCGTGTCGTTGGCTGCGAATGAACTGATGCTCGATTGGAATTGCCAGATTGGCGCTTTATACCGGGTCCTGGCTAAAACTAATCTAAACCAGACCGACTGGGTTGACGTAAGCGGCAGCATCACGGCCACGAAATCGAACGCTTCCTGGGCGGACACGAATTTCAATTCCCTGCCACAACAGTTTTATCGGATCGCAAGTCCGTAAGTTGTTTCCCCGGAGCGCAGTGCTGTTGACCCATAGCGGTTTCGCCTCCTGTACGATTTTGGGACACTACTGGGGCGTTATCTGTCGCTTTCGTGCTGCGGCTCACCGATCCGCACTCCTTTGTTCGAAGTTTCATCCTCTCACTTTCCTGAACCCCTGCTGTCAGCCAAACACTGACAGAACAACCACACCGACTCCAATTTCGTAACTTCCGTCCGCGCTCGAATGTGACGGCATGATATGGAAAAGACATTGTGCGGGTGTTGAGGTTGACGGGCACGGGATTGGCTACCGTGACGGCTCTGTGTGGAGAAGACATTGTGCCGTTCTCGCCATGGTTCTGTGTGCCGCTCAATGCGGCTCGACGATTTTTGCAGCCGTGCCAGCCGTGTCCGTGGTCGCCAGCGATCCGACGGCGGCAATCGGGACAACGGATCCTGCCGCGTTCACGTTCACACGCGATGGAAGCACCGCCGCCGGCCTGGCGGTCAATTTCTCGCTGGGCGGCTCGGCGGCGAAATGGACCGATTATCGCCGTTTGCCTGAAGGCGACATGCCGGTTTCCATCACGATTCCCGCTGGCGCAACTTCAGCGACGCTCACGATCTATGCGATGGCCAACTCGACTCTTGCCAATCCGGAAACCGTCACCCTCACACTTTCAACAGACGCGGCTTACACGGTCGGATCGCCAAACAACGCCGTTGTGAACATTCAGTCCGGTTCCGGTTCAACCCCAACGAACCCTCCGGCGAGCACCAATAATCTTTCTGCCACAACCAACAGCGCGGCCCGCGTGATTGACGATACGGCGCTCGCGCTGCCAAAAGTCGGTGACAACAGCCTGCGCATTTTATCGCCGACATTTCTGGAATTGCGCGCCATCAATACGAAACAACCCGATCCAGCGACCGTCACTAATTGGAACCTCGTCAACGCCTCGGGCCTATTGATTGCGCCCGCACTCTCGGCGTTTTCCGTGACAGTGAACGGGCAGAGCGCGGTCGTGCAATCGGTTGGTTTCAAACGCCGACCGCTTTACGCGCCGCTCGTCAACTATGATTTGCGAATTGAAAACTGTCTTTACCTGCAACTCGCTGCGCCGATTCCCGATAACGCGACCGTGGAAGTAAAAAATCCCGCCGGCGCGCTGTGGCCGGCGACAATGCAATTCGTCGCCACGGCTGACCCATTGCGCAACAGCCCGCTTATTCACGTCAACGAGGAAGGTTACGTGCCATCGTTTCCGAAGAAAGCGATTGTCGGTTACTACCTGGGTGATCTCGGCGAGATGGATATTTCAGCGTCGCTCGGATTCACGCTCGTCGATGCGAACACGGGCGCGCAAGTCTATCAAGGCCCGCTGACGCTGCGTCAGGATGTCGGCTACCTCTACACACCGACGCCGTATCAGAAAGTGCTCGAAGCCGATTTCAGCGGCTTCACCACGCCCGGCCAGTATCGGCTGATGGTGCCGGGACTCGGCGCGTCGTTTGCGTTTGCCATTGATGACGGAGTGGCGATGGCGTTCGCGCGCGCGTACGAACTTGGCCTCTATCATCAGCGGTGCGGCACGAGCAACTCTCTCCCGTTCACGCGCTTCACGCACGACGCGTGTCATACCGCGCCCGCGAGTGTCCCCATGCCGCAATCGTCCTTCGCGTTTACCTGGACCACTATTTCCAATTACGCGCTGATCACCAATCCGGATAATCCGGTGCAAACCGCGCCCCGGCTCACGAGTCCATCGGCGCAACTTTTCCCATTCGTGCGGCAAGGCACGGTGGATGTTTCCGGCGGCCATCACGACGCGGGTGATTACAGCAAGTACACAATCAACAGCGCGAGCCTGGCTCATACGCTGATGTTCTCGGCGGATTCGCTGGCCGGCGTCTCGGCACTCGATAACCTCGGCATTCCCGAAAGCGGCGATGGCGTCAGTGACGTGATGCAGGAAGCGAAATGGGAAGCGGATTATCTCTGCAAGATTCAGGACACCGACGGCGGATTTTATTTCCTCGTTTATCCGCAAAACCGCGAATACGAGAGCGGCACACAACCCGATCACGGCGATCCGCAGGTGGTGTGGCCGAAGACAACCTCCGTCAGCGCCGCGGCCGTGGCCGCACTGGCGCAATGTTCTTCCTCGCCGTTGATGAAACAAGCCTATCCGCAAGCTGCCGCCAATTATCTGGCCCAGGCAAAGCTCGGCTGGCAATTCCTGACGAACGCCATCGCGCGTTACGGCAAGAACGGCGCGTATCAGAAAATCACGCACTACGGTGATGATTATGCGGATCAGGACGAACTCGCCTGGGCCGCGTGCGAAATGTATCTCGCCACCGGCGATCCTTACTACCAGCAGACTTTGTTTCAGTGGTTCCCCGATCCGACCGCCTCGAGCACATTTCGTTGGAGTTGGTGGCGCATGTCGGAAGGCTGGGGAAACGCTATCCGCAGTTACGCCTTCGCGGTTCGCAGCGGACGTCTGCAACCGAACCAGCTCGACCAGAATTATCTGGCGAAGTGCATTACGACGATCACCAACGCCGGCAACGACGCCCTCCTCTGGTCGCAACAAGGCGCGTACGGCAGCAGTTTCCCGATGGAAACCAAGCACGTTCGCAGCGCGGGCTGGTATATTTCCTGCGCCCAGGCGTTTGATATCGTCGTGGCGCAACAATTCACTCCGCGTTCGGAGTACATTGACGCTCTCGTGCGTAATATGAACTACGAAGGCGGCTGCAATCCGGTCAACGTCACGTACGTCACCGGCTTGGGCTGGAAACGGCAGCGTNNACGTGAAATTGTGGATCAATATTCACAGAGCGACCGGCGCGTGATGCCCAAGACGGGCATTCCGCTCGGCAACATCCAGAATGGGTTCGTGTGGGTGAATACCTACGGCACGGAATTGGCCGCGCTGTGCTATCCGTCTGATGCTGCGACGACGGCGCCGGTTCCGTTCTATGACCGCTGGGGCGACGCTTTCAACACCACGACTGAATTCGTGGTGCTGGACCAGGCGCGCGGCCTTGGTGTCGTGGCGTATCTCGCGGCGTTGACTTCGATGAAAACGCAAACGTGGACGTCAGGTGCCGCGCAAATCTCCGCGCCGACAGGTGTCGTGCCCGTCGGTCAGCCAGTGACGATGTCGCTGCAATCCGGCCTCAACTTGAACGGCGCGCGCATCGTTTGGGAAGGCCGCGATCAGGAACCGGCCTACGGTTCGACGTTCACTTTCACGCCGCAGAACAACGGCACGCAGTGGGTTGAAGCCGAAGCACAGTGGCCGGATGGACGCCGCGTTTTCGCGACGGCGAATTTTACGGCGAACAGTCCGAACGTGGTTTGGGTTGAAGATGCCGTGCCGGGCGGCGGGACGCCCGGTTCCGGTGGCGGAGATTCCTGGAATTGGATTAGCAGCAATCCAGCGCAGTACTCCGGTAGTTCCGCGCATCAATCCGCGTCTGCTGCCGGGCTGCACGAGCATTGGTTCGATAACGCCACGGCGACGCTCGACATCGGCACGGGTGACACCCTGTATTCCTATGTTTATCTCGACCCAGCGAGCCTGCCGAGCGAAATCATGCTGGCGTGGAACAACGGCAGTTGGGAACATCGCGCGTATTGGGGAGCGAACAACATTACCTACGGCATCAGCGGAACCGTCAGCCGCTCTTACATGGGCCCGTTGCCGGCCGCCGGGCAATGGGTGCGGCTCGAAGTTCCGGCCAGCCGGGTCGGGTTGGAAGGAAGCACCCTCGAGGGCATGGACTTTTCGGCCTATGGCGGACGCGTGACATGGGATTGCGCCGGTAAGACGAGCATCGTCAGCAGCGGTGGACCGACTGCCAACTCGGTGCCCAGTTCCATCAGCCGGGTTTCCGGCGGGAGCATGCAATTGAACTGGCCAAGCATCGCCGGCAAAATTTATCGCGTCGCTTACAAGAACGATCTCACGGACGCCACTTGGACCGATCTGAGTGGAAATATCACCGCCACCGTCACGACATGTTCGTGGAGGGACAGCACCGCCGCGAGCGCCAGCAAACGGTTCTATGTCGTTTACATGGTAAACTAACCAACTCGCTGGTGTTCCCCAAACGGATTCTGATCATTTAGCTTAAGGGTGGCGAGTCGCCAAATCCGGCTAGGACCGAGCTACCCTGGGTAACTTTGACAGGGTTTTACGCGCGCACACCGTTACGACAGCCTGAACCTTAATTGGAGCGCTCTGCCGCAGTTCCGGCTAACATTTGCTTTTGAATCACGGCGTGGTCTTGGTATCCGTGGTAGTCGTGGTGACCGGACTACGCACCGTGGTTTCTTGGGAGGTGCTGGTCGTGCTGTGTGAGGCTGACCCTTTGTCAGAACTGCAACCGATTAGCGTCACAACGGCGGCGGCAAGGCATGGGAGGATGAGTTTTTTCATATGCGTAATTGTTCTTTTTGTTGTTTTAATTGTTACTTTACCACACGAGATTACTCTGTCGGTTGGTCACACTCAATGGGGTATAACCCTACCCTAACCAGCCACAAACCTATCCACCTGAAGGGTTGAATCCATTTGGGCAAATTGGCTGAATGTTCCGATGCAAGGGTGACAGTAACTTCCGGGGAGAGATGGGCGACAGTTTTTCAAAACGTTGGGACGGCAGAAGGCACATTCGCCTTGCCAGGTGTGGACGTAGTCAGAATGAAAGTTGATGCTACTTCTTCCATGGCCCCCAAATAGCAGGTGAATCCCCCATTGTTCCCGCTACGGCGATGACCGATGGTTACTGCGATGCGGTTAAAGCTAATCCAGCCGGCTCGACTATTCTGCGCGGTATTCCTCCTCCACTGTTTCACAACGGCGGGGCAACCGATTGCTGACGACAATCCGCTCGCGCTTCCGTCGCCCGGTGCTTATCAACTGCGCATTCTCTCTTCCAATCTGCTGGAACTGACACGCATCACCACCAAAGCACCGTCGCCAGCGAGACCGCGCGAATGGGATTTCGTGGATGCCGATGGCCGCGCACAGCTTCCGAACGCATCAGAATTCGTTGTACTGGTGGGCGAAACAAAAATCGGCGTGGAAAAGGTCGGCTTCAGACGCCGCGTGCTCTACGCGCCGCTGGCCCAGCGCGATTTGCGCATCGGCAACCATCTTTACCTGCAACTGAACGGCGCGATCTCGGGCGGACAAAGGGTGGAAGTAAAAAATCCTTCCGCGACACTTTGGGCCTCCAACATGCGCTTTACGGCTACGATGGAACCGCTTCGTTACAGCCCCGCGATTCATGTGAACCAAGTTGGCTATCTTCCGGCATTTCCCAAGCAGGCGATGATCGGGTTTTATCTCGGCAGCCTGGGCGACATGGATGTGCCGGTGGAAATCGATTTTCAACTCGTTGACGCACGAACGGGCGCGACCGTTCATCAAGGAAAACTGGTGCAGCGGCGAGACGTTGGTTTCGACTATGCGCCCTATCAAAAGGTTCTCGAGGCGAACTTCAGTGATTTCAAAACGCCCGGCGAATATCGCCTGATGGTCCCCGGACTTGGCGCGTCGTTTCCATTTTTCATTGATGAAGGCGTTGCGGCAGCGTTCGCCCGGGCTTATGCCCTCGGCCTCTATCACCAACGCTGCGGCACGAGCAACGCGCTACCGTTCACGCGTTTCGTTCACGGCGTCTGCCACATCGCACTGGCCGAGGTGCCGACGGCGCAGTTCACGAACATGGTCAGCTTCCTCGCAGGGGATACCGCGGATTACACGAACAATCCGCTGCACAGCGCGCCGCAGCTCAAGGATTTTGATTCGAGTCTTTACCCGTTTGTGAAACACGGCGCGGTGGATGTCGCCGGCGGACATCACGATGCGGGCGATTACAGCCGATACACGATCAACAGCGCCGCGCTCGTTCACACCCTCATCTTCGCCGTGGACGCGCTGCCGGGCGTTGGCGAACTGGACAATCTCGGCCTGCCCGAGAGCGGGGACGGCAAAAGCGATGTCTTGCAGGAAGCGAAATGGGAGGCCGATTTTCTTGCGAAGATGCAGGACGACGACGGCGGATTTTATTTCCTTGTCTATCCGCGAGACCGCAAATACGAGAACAACGTCCTGCCCGATTATGGTGATCCGCAAATCGTCTGGCCGAAAAACACCGCCGCCACCGCCGCTGCCGTTGCGGCGCTCGCGCAGGCGTCGTCGTCACCGCTCTTCAAAAAACAATTCCCCGAGGCGGCGGCAGTCTATCTGAAGAAAGCGAAAAAGGGTTGGGAGTTTCTGGACCGCGCCATCGCGAAGTTCGGCAACGAGGGCGCTTATCAGAAAATCACGCACTACGGCGATGATTTCATGCACGACGACGAACTCGCCTGGGCCGCGTGCGAATTGTTTCTGGCGACCGGCGACGAATCGTTTCATAAAAAACTGCTCCACTCGTTCCAGCCGGGCGATGATCGTATACGTCGCTGGGGTTGGTGGCGATTGTATGAAGGTTACGGGCGCGCCATCCGCAGTTACGCGCTGGCGGTCAAAAGCGGGAAGGCGAAGACGGCGCAGTTGGATCAATTTTTCCTGCGCGGGTGCGAGGCCGAGGTTGTGGCGGCGGCGGATGATCAACTTCGCTGGTCGCAACAAAGCGCTTACGGAACGAGTTTTCCAACCGAGACGAAGCGTTATCGCGGCGGCGGCTGGTATTTCTCATTGGACCAGGCGTTTGACCTGGCCGTCGGCTGCGCGCTGGATCATCCCGTGATGAACGATCCGCGTCCGAAATACACCGGCGCCATTCTGGCAAATCTGAATTTCGAAGGCGGCTGCAATCCCGTCAACGTCTGTTACCTCACCGGCCTCGGGTGGAAACGCCAGCGCGAGATTGTGCATCAGTACGCTCAGAACGATCGCCGCATTCTCCCGCCGAGTGGCATTCCCCTTGGCAACCTCCAAAGCGGATTTGGCTGGCTGGATTTTTACGGAGCAGAACTGGGAGCGTTGAGTTTTCCATGGGACGGCGCGAAGGAGAATCCTTATCCGCTCTACGACCGCTGGGGCGACAGTTTCAACCTGCAAACCGAATTTGTGGCCGTGAACCAGGCGCGCGCGCTGGCCACCGCCGCGTGGCTGATGGCGCAGACGCCGCTGAAGAATCAACCGTGGAAGTCCGCCCCGGCGACGATTGAATTCACACAGTCCAGACCATCCCGGATTGCGACGTTGAAGACATCGCTCGACTTGAGCCAGGCGCGAATCGTGTGGGAAGCGCAGGACCGCGAACCGCTTTTCGGAAACCGAATGGTTCTGACCAACGCGGTCTCATGGATTGAAGCCGAAGCGCAATTGCCCGATGGGCGCCGCGTTTTCGGCGTAACGAATCTTTCGACGGATTCGCACGCGACGCGTTGAAAGTTCGAGGATTCCCCCTGGAAAGCGGGGGCATGTGCGCGCACTCCGAGGCGATTTGGTGGTTCACGTACCGTGGCAGCAAAGAAACCGGTGGGGTCTTGTCCCGCTCCGCTAGAGGTCTTCACCCACCTGTAAAATCGTCACCCAGTCTTTACATTGTTCCAGTTGGTTGGAAGTAAAACCGAGTCATGAAAATACTGTTTGTTCACGAAAAGTTTGGTGCGTTCGGCGGCGCGGAGGCGAATGTCCTCACCACCGCAACCGAACTCAAAGAGCGCGGCCACACTGTCGGCATCCTCCACGGCCCTCAGACGGGCAAGGGAGAGGCCGCATGGCTGAACACTTTCCAGCATCGTTTTCCTTACGGACTCGAAAGCGAGTCAGCGACCGAGCTTGCTGTGTGTAAAAGTTTTCAACCCGACGTGATTTACGTCCACAAGATGTCCGACTTGGAATTGCTGGAAAAATTGCTCGACTCGGACACGCCGATCATCCGCATGGTCCACGACCACGACCTCTATTGCATGAGGAGTTACAAATACAATTACTTCACCCGCCACATCTGCGAACGGGCGTTGTCGCCGTTTTGCATTTTTCCTTGCGGGGCATCGGTCGCGCGCGATCACCACGGTGCCTTTCCGCTGAAATGGGTCAGTTACACCGGGAAGATTCGCGAACTTGAGTTGAACCGGAAATTCCATCGCCTCATCGTCGCCACGCAGTTCATGAAGGACGAACTCCTGCGCAATCACTTCGATTCGAACAAAATCGAAATGCATGCGCCGGTGCCGCCAAGAGGCGACGCCTCGTGGGGAAGTTCGTTCGGCGATGGGAATTATATCGTCTATGCCGGCCAGATCATTCGCGGCAAAGGTGTTGATGTGTTGTTGGAATCGTTGGCGCAGGTTCGGATGCCGTTCAAATGTTTCATTTTCGGCGACGGCGAGCATCGCGAGGTTTGTGAAAAGCTGAGCCGCAAACTCGGACTCGCAGACCGCGTGTTTTTCAAAGGCTATGTATCGGCGGATGAAATCGCGATTTACTACCGCGAATGCAGCGTCGTCGCTGTCAGTTCGGTCTGGCCGGAGCCGTTTGGCGCGGTGGGCCTCGAGGCCATGCGGTTTGGATTGCCCGTCGTCGCGTTCGACGCGGGCGGCATTCGGGAATGGCTCACCGACGGTAACAACGGATTTCTGGTGCCCTGGATGGATCGCGCGGCCTTCGCGGCGCGGGTGGAGGAATTGCTCGGCGACAAGGCGCTGGCGCGGCAAATGGGTGAACGCGGACGCCAGTTGGTCGCCGAACAATACGAGTTTTCAGAATACATCAGCGGATTGGAAAACCTTTTTGAGCGAGCGGTCGAAGAACCGGCTCTCGCGGCCATGGCATGAATACCGGAACGCCATTCAAACTGATCGCGCTGGTTGGCGGAAGCGGCGCCGGCAAAAGCTGGCTGGCGGGTCGCCTGTGCCAGCAATTTGGCGGCGAGGCAACGTCTCTTACGCTCGACGACTTCTACTGCGATCTCTCGCACCTGAATGTTTCAGAGCGGGAAAAGATCAACTTCGATAATCCGGACGCGATTGACTGGCCACTTTTCGAAGGCGTGCTGCGCGACCTGCAAAATGGCGTGACGGCGTTGGCGCCGCGTTACAACTTTGTTTCGCACACACGATTTAGCAGCGGGGAGTGGCACAGTCCGCGACCGTTCATCTTCGTGGAAGGTTTGTGGCTTTTGTGGCATCCGCACGTGAGAGAACTTTTCAACCTTCGAGTTTTCCTTGATTGCATTCAATCGTTGCGTTGGCAAAGACGGGTAGCGCGCGACTTCAACGAGCGGGGCCGCACAACGGATTCGATCCGCGAACAATTTTGCAACGTCGTTGCACCGATGCACGAACGATTTGTCGAAGTACAGAAGGCTTGGGCTGATGTCGTGATCGAACAGTCAATCACCCAAACCGAACTCGGCCGATTGGTCGCAACGATTCGCGCTTTGCGAGCTGAGCCAGTCCCCATGCCTTGTGAGATCAACAATTCACGGACAACAACGCCGCGGGTTGCGGCGCTTCAATCTTTATGAATACTTACATCTGGAATTCATATTCTGGACGGTTCGGTCAATTAGCCGTCGCGCGGTCAACTTTGGAACGCCGCTGGCTGAACTGGAGACTTCTCTGGCGGCGCTGGTTGCTGCGCTGGCTGGTCGGAAGCGGCGACCTGATGAAACGTGCGTCCGACGTCGTCGGCAGCATCGCGTTTCTCCTCGTCTTCAGCCCGCTTTATCTGGTGCTGGCGCTGCTGGTGAAGCTCGAAGATCGCGGACCGGTGTTTTTCAGCCAGACCCGCACCGGGCGCTTCGGCGAAGAATTCCAGATGTACAAATTCCGCTCCATGAGGCTGAACGCCGAAGCTGAATTTGGGAAGTTGCTCGCTCAGAATCAACATGCCGAAGGGGTCACGTTCAAGATGAAGAACGATCCGCGCATCACGCGCGTCGGCAAATGGCTGCGCCGGTTTTCGCTCGATGAACTGCCGCAATTTGTGAACGTGCTTAAGGGCGGCATGTCCCTCGTCGGCCCGCGGCCACCGACGCCGCGCGAAGTCTCCCGGTACTCGTTCGCGGATCGCCGTCGCCTCGCCGTGAAACCTGGCCTAACGTGTTTGTGGCAGGTGGGTGGACGCAGCAACATTGATTTTTCCGGCCAGGTGAAGCTCGACGTGCAATACATCGAAACGGCGGGCTTTTGGGTGGACATCAAAATCCTGATTCAAACCGTCCGGGCCGTTGTGGCTGGAACAGGAGCTTCCTGATGAAAGCATTATTGATCTGTCCCGATGGACGCTTCGGTGTCGCCACGCTGGCGGAGTTTTTGCCGCTCTCGAACGTTTCAATGCTTGGCAAGACCCTCGTGGAATATTGGCTCGACCATCTGGCGGGTTTGGGTGCGCAAGAAGTCGTGGTACTGGCTGCGGATCGTCCGGATCAGGTGCGCGCCGGGATCGGCGCCGGCGCGCGCTGGGGATTGCGTGTGATCGTGCAAGCAGACAAACGCGAACGGACTCTTGACGAAGCGCGGATCAAACATCAAACGAGCGATCACGCGACTTGGCTTCCAGCGCCAAATGATGTCTTCCTGATGGATCATTTGCCGGGCTTGCCGCAGTTGCCGCTCTTCACGAGCTATGCGGATTGGTTCGCAGCGGCGCGGGCGTTGATGCCACGCGCTTTGACGCCGGATCGTATCGGCGTGCGTGAGCTAAAACCGGGGGTGTGGGTTGGGTTGAATGCGCGCGTTGCCGCAGGCGCGAAACTGATCGCGCCCTGCTGGATCGGAGAACGCGCCTGGATCGAAGCGGGCGCGACCATCGGGCCGAACGCAGTACTGGAAAGGGAAGTGTTCATCGCCAGAGGCGCGGAAGTTTCGCACAGCGTCATCGGCCCGGAAACATTCGTGGGCCAGTTCACCGAGGTCCGCAATTCCATCGCGTGGGGCAGCACGCTGGTCAATTGGGAACGCGATTCGTGCTTGAAAGTGACCGACGAGTTTCTGCTTTGCTCGCGTAAACCTCAGCGCGCCCGTACAGCTCCGGCGAAATCGTCCGCACCCATTCACGCGCCGCTGTCGGCGATGGTACGGTTTCGCGAGTATGTTTCCCAATTGCTGACCTAGGCGATTGCTGATTTCGATCCGCCACATTGATATGAATATTAACCGACAGAACGGAACATTGAGCGTGACTGGCCTCCGCGAATTGAACTCAACCAACGCTCATTCATTTCGTTCTGCCGTCGCCGGGGCCTTGTCGCACGACCTCCAAGCGATTGAAATTGATTTGTCCCAAACTCAAACCGTGGATGGCGCTGGTCTGGGTGCGCTGGTGGCGCTCTATGAAACGGCGAAGGAACACCGGAAACGAGAAGGCTTCGCAATCCGCCTGACCAATCCCGCGCCAACGGTGCAGCAGATGATCGAATTGGCGCGGCTGCATCATCTGTTTGAAATAACGCCGCCGGGCAGCGCACTTGATGGAGCGATCCCGTTATCAACCTGACATGAAAACGATTCTTCCTCTGTTCATCTTCATTGACGCCTGCGGATGGGAAATCATCAAAGACGATCCCTTCTGCAATACCGTGGCACCCAATCGGCGGCGGCTCGAATCTGTCTTCGGCTACAGTTCGGCATGCGTGCCGTCCATTCTTTCCGGACGTTGGCCGGAGGAGCATCGAAACTGGTGTTATTTCGTTTACGACCCGAAGCATTCGCCGTTCAGATGGCTGAAACCATTGCAATGGCTGCCGAAGGCAATCACCAGCCGGCGGATTGTCCGGCGCTGGCTGTCGAAGCTGGTGAAAGTCCAATTGAAGTTTCACGGTTACTTCGATCTTTACAATATTCCTTTCAAGCACATTTCGCTGTTCGATTTTACGGAAAAGAAAAGTCCGCTCCGTCCGCGCGGCATGAATCGCGGCCCGAACATTTCCGATTTCCTGGAAGAGTCGGGAATTGCCCACCATATCAGCGATCCGACCCGCAGCGAAACCGAAAGTTTCGACGCGGTGCTCGCTGACGTGAAAACCGGCCGTATTGATTTCGCCTTTGTCTATTGGCCGGAACTCGACGGCCTGCTGCATCGCGAGGGCAATCAATCGCCGGAGATTTCGCCGAAGCTTCGCGGTTATGAAACGCGCATACACCGGCTGCTGGAGGTTGCGAAGGAACAGTATGAGGAGGTGCGGCTATACGTTTTCAGCGACCACGGCATGGCCAATTGCGACACGCTGCTCGATCTCAAGGCCCGCATCGAGCAGATGCCGCTACAATTCGGCAAGGACTACGCCGTCGTTTATGATTCCACGATGGCGCGCTTCTGGTTCTTCAACGAAGACGCCCGCCGCACGGTGACCGAGACGCTGCGGACAATTCCCGACGGCAGCATTGTGCCCGACGCGGAACTGGAGCGATTGCACTGTCTGTTTCCCGATCGCTATTTCGGCGAGCTGATTTTCCTGATGTGCGAAGGCGTGCTGATTGTGCCAAGCCACATGGGCGAACGGCCCATTCGCGCCATGCATGGTTATCACCCGGAAGAAAAGCACAGCTACGCCGCGCTGCTGACCAATCAGCCGGATATCCCGGATAGCATATCTGCCATACCGCACATCTACAACCTGATGGTGCGGGACGCGTTGCTCGCCAAGGAGCAGAATAGATCGCAGGGTCCACCGGAGAAGCGCGCTGGACGCCGATTTCCAGTAACCCGTAAAGCGCCCGAACCGGCGCTCGCCTTCTCGGCCCGTGTTAGTATTCCCAACTTTGAAGAGGAGAAATAATGAGCCTGTTGATTCAAAAACCCGTGCGGCTTCTGCAAAATCTCCGGGAGATACGTGCGCTCGGGGCCGATGGCCCGTCGCGTCGCCGGCTCGCCGGAAATATGTTTCAGGCAAACTTGAAACGTGTGCATCACGGCTGGTCCAGCGTGGCCAATCGCGTCCTCGGCACCGCGCCGGTCAACGTGCAGCTTCATTTTGCCTCGGACATGCCCTTTTGCTATCGCCCCGGCACAACTGATTTGCTCGTTCTGGAGCAGGTGTTTCTGGATGGCGAATACCAAGTCGAGCCCATCGCGCCCGAAAGCATCGAATACATCGTGGACCTGGGCAGCAATATCGGCGTGACCGCCATGTACTGGGCGCAACGCTATCCCAACGCGCGCATGGCGTTGGTCGAGCCGGACCCGGACAATTTCAAATTGTTGCAACGTAACACCGCCTCGTTTCAGGACCGGTGCATTCTGCTCAATGTCGCCGTGTCAGATAAACGCGGTGAGACCACTTTCTTCCGCAGCGAACGCGAATACGGCCATTCGATTCTCAAGGGGGACGACTCCGTTTCCGAAATCCAGGTCAAGACCCTGACGGTCTCCGACGTTTTGAGTGAAGCGGGATTTCCGCGCGTGGATTTGTTCAAGATGGACATCGAAGGCGGCGAGAGCATCGTGATGCCGACGATTCGAACCTGGCCGTACGCGCCGAAGTATCTGATCGCCGAACTTCACCCACCTTACGACTTCGCTGCTTTCACGAAGCATTGCCAATCAGTTGGGCTGCGGGCAACGCAATCACCGAACGAAGGTTTCCGCTGCAACCTGCCCTTTGCCGCCCGTGCGTCAGGCACGACTTGACACGACGGCGCGCATGAAGTGACACGCCCCCAAGCCAACCTCGACGATCGAATCAGCGTCGAAGTTGTTTTTTGAATGGTTGAGACAGGCAAACACGCTCTTATAGCCGTATTATCGCCCGAGTTGACAACAGAGGCAGCACTCGATGAGCTTTTCGCGGACAGCCGAACGTTCAAGGGAGCAGTACGGCGCGATAAAAACGAACGGGATAATTCGTCACGCTGCAGTCGGTAATGAACAGCATGCCATCGGTGTCCACTTGGTTCGTCCACCAGGTCCAGTGCTGCATGTTCGTGGAGACTTCAATTGCGTAGCGGCGCCCGATTTCCCCCTGAATCGCAACCTGCATCGCGCCGTTCATCGGGTTCGGCCGGCCCATGGCCAGCGGCAATGGCGCGCCGGTGTCCGGCACGATTTCTCCCGTGACAAGAATTCTTGCGTGATAGGGACCGACGGGGTCCGAAAACAGTATCTGGCTCAATTGTTGCCCGGTGAGCGCGGCGTTGTTGGTTCCGAAAATAATCCGTTGATTGCCGCCGCCGTAGGGCGAGCCCGACCAGTTTCCGATGTGCAGAACCGCTTGAGTGGACCAGGTAAAACTGCTGCTGTCCGCAAAGCGCAGCACGCATGGGCCGGCGGGCAACTGGAGATACGGGTACTCGTCGTTGGTGGAGACGCCGAGCCGCAATTGGCCTAACTGTTGATTGCCGCCTGCGGTCTGAAGAGTTGTCCGGCCGTCCAGTGCGAGAAGGCCGGATTGTGTGATGCTGCCGCCGGTCTGGTAAAAGGCTGCATCAATCAGTTGAATGTCGGAAGCGAGCAGCTGCCCGCCGCCTTGCGAGAATTTCGCCGCTCCAAGCTTTGGGTGCCCGCTCAAATAAGGAGAATGCTCCGTATGAACGACAAGGTTTGAAACCATTAACAACCCGTCGTCCATCTGATACGAACCATTAAATTCGCCCGATTGCGGTTGATCACCACGATAACGGTAATAGTCCGGGATGCTGAATGTGCCAATGGCAAGATCACCCGTAACCTGATTGCTGCCGTTGGCATGGTGAAAGGTCGCGCCAAGGAGTTGAATATTGGTGGCGACCACCCGCCCGCCACTTTGGAAAAATCCCGTGCTCCCGGCCGGCAAGGAAATACTTGAAGCCATCAGCAGCCCGTCATCCAACTCATAGTAACCATTAAACCGGTAGCCGATCGGAGTGCTGGCTGTGGCAAGGGCAAGGGCGCCCATAACCTGGTTGGTGCCGCCGAATTGAATCACCGCTCCCCCCAAACCAACGGCGAGATCGTGGACCGACAATGTTCCAGCGTCCAAACGATAGTCTGCCAACGCATACTCGTTGACGACATACTCCACATAGTAAAGCGAGCCGTGGATGCCCAAGTCCCCGTTAATATCGTGAGTTCCGCCCGCTTGTTCCATCCAGCTATTTCCCGCGATCACCATCCCGGCAGTGACGAGCACGCCGTTCGACAACGTGTAGGTTCCACTGTCGTGAATTGCATCTCCGTAAGAGTTTTCCACCGGGATCGTCGGGATTCCCAAAGTGATGCTGGTCTGTTCGTTGGTTCCTCCGGTCTGGAGAGCGACTCCGTTACCCCCGGCGCCGACGGGAATATTAGCCGGGAGAGACATCCCCCTGTCCGACGCCGGCAGCCCCGTGAATATCCCGCCGGCAAATATCCCGCCTGATTGAAAATAGTATCCGTCAATGGCGGTGTAATCAGGGCTGTTAACCCTGCCGCCCTGCAGTTTGAATGTCCCACCGGGTTCAACCCAAATCGAGGTTTCAAGGCATCCGTCATTCAAATCATACTCAGATTCGGAATGGACTTTCACCGGGCCGAGATTGGTTCCGCCCCGCTGCATGAATTGCGATGGAAAATACTCGCCGACGGATTCGTCGCGTGACACAAGTATTCCACTGTTCAGGTTGTAAACTGCAGGGCCGCCATATCCAATATCCATCTGCGAGTTCGTGACCTCGGAGAATCCGTCCTGAGTGAACGTGCCTCCGACCGAAAGCTCGGAGGTGATGTGCAAAGCCGACGCGTACATCACCACGGCAGAGTTGCTGGCGATGATGAGATGGTTGGCCGCCAACGGGGTTTGCAGTCCGGCATAATTCAAAAACAGGGTGTTGAACGAATTCGTCGGCGACGAGATGGTTATGGAATCCACGGTCAACGTCTGCGGAAACTGTTGTGCGGTGACCGACCCGATGCCCAAAGCCTTCCACCCGGCATTCGTGAACAGAACGGTCTGATTTGTGCCGGGCAATATGCCGAGCGACCAGTGAGAATCCTCCCAATAACTGCTCGCGGAATTGGTCCAACTGTTCACCTGGCCGCTGGCCTCCAGCCAACATCCGCCGCTCCAAAACAAGAGTCCCGTAAGAACGGCAGACCGCACATGGCACACGCGCAAGAGAAAGTGTTTCATGGAAAGAAACAGGGCTTGGGTGGCAGAACACTTCAAATGGAAAAGGACGTTCATGGGGAACGGAGAGTCTTCACTGCCAAAATCAGGGAACCTTCATCGCGCGGTAGTAACGCCGTGAAAACGCGGCGGACTGCGGATCGGCGATCTGCAACACACCGCTGGCCGGCAAAACATTTGTGGCGACCGGTGACCAGGCTGTCAGATTCGTGGATGCTTGGATCACATACGTCGCCAGTGGCGCCCCCGCCAACTGGAAGGAGAATCCACCAGCCAACCTGCGCGGATCGCTCAATTGCGGTGGCGCATTGGTGCTCACGGTCACCGAGTTAGTCGCAAACGCGCGACGGCCGTCCGGCCATTGCACTTCGGCCTCGACCCAGTACGGTCCGTCTTGAAGCACCGGCGTAAACGTGTAATTGAGATCACCAAAAGTGGGTTCTTGATTGAGGGCTTCCCAGATAATTCGCGCTCCACTCAAGTTGGTGTCCGCCACCTGCAAGGTGACCGTCACCGGCTGGCCAAGGAGCCTGGGGTTTGCGGGAGCGATGATGGTTGCGTTGGTCGAGCGCCAGGGTTGCCCGGCCAATGAAGTTTGCGCCGCGAGCCATGCGATGCCAGCGAAGCTGCGCGCCGTGTCGGTGGTGGAGCCTTCCGTTGAAATGTTCCAATCATCGCACCAACGGTCGTAATAAGCATACGGCGCAGTGTCGGCGTAGTCGGATGGATACGGGAGCGCGCTCAACTCTTGTCCATAGATCCAAGTGCCGTAAAATTCTCGCGTTATATTACTGATGGGAATGCCGTCCTTGGGCAGCACGTGACGATCGTTGGCCGAGTATTGATCCACGATGGTGCGCTGGCGCTTCCAGCCGAGGCCGGTCACATACATCGCATTCACCGGGTTGCAGCCGCCCTCGTAGTTCAGGTTGCGAAGAAGGGCATCCACGTATCCCGGATTTGGATCGAATTGATAGGCGACTACCATGTCAAACGCCTGCTCGGAAGAAAAGTACCAGCCGCCACCGTTATACGCTTTGGTCAAATCGGCGAAACTGCTGCCGTACGCGTTGTCCCGCGACCAGCCGAGATTGTCCTGGCCGCAATTGGTGATGACGTTGATGCACCGGGCGAGGTAATTCTGGTCGAGCTGGCCGGACGCCAGCCGGCCATTTCTCGCCGCGAAGGCGTAATCCCGAGCAACATTGCCGTAACACGCATACATTCGAATCCAGCCCCAGCGGAAGGTCGAGTAATCGGTCGGATCGGGAAACCACTCGAACAGCTTCTGCTGATACTGCGGGCTGCCGGTAGCCAGGAACATTTCACAGGCAGCCCACGCGAGTTCGTCCCGGTCGGTGAAAGCGTCGCCGAACTGCTGAATCTTTTGATACGCGCCATCCAGGCCATGGAGCGCGATCACGTTCGTCAGAAACTGCCACCCGAGCTGTGCCTTTGCCCAGTAATTGCTCGCGGCCTGCGGATATGCCAGCTTGAACCGCGGCGACGACGCGCATTGCGCCAACGCGGCGACGGCTGCGGCCGTTGTGGCGGTATTTTTCGGCCAGATCACCTGCGGATCGCCGTTTTCAGGCAACACGTTGTCTTCGTATTCGCGGTACTGGGGATAGACCGAGTAATAGAACGCACCGTCAGCATCCTGCATTTTGGCCAGGAAATCCGCCTCCCACTTGGCCTCCTGCAATACGTCGCTGATGCCGTCGCCGCTTTCGGGAATGCCCAGGTTGTCCAGCGCGGCAACGCCCGGCAGCGAATCCACCGCGAACAACAGGCTGTGAATGAGTTGCGCGCCGTTGTAACTTACCCGGTTGTAATCGCCGGCTTCGAAATGACCGCCGGTCACCGCCACCTGTCCTTGTCTAACGAACGGATACAGTTGCGCTGAAGGAGAGGTAAGTTGCGGCGCGATCTGCGGCGGATTGTCCGAATTTACCTGGTTGACGTAATTCGCGATCGTGCTCCATGTGAACGCGAATGGCGCCGATGCGTTCGTGGGCACGCTCGCCGGCGCGGTGTGGTCGGCGGCATGCGTGAAGCGCGTGAACGGCATGGACACGTTGAAGCCGCTGCGCTGGTGGTACATTCCCAGCGCGTAGGTGCGCGCGAAAGCCATCGCAATGCCTTCGTCAATCCTGAACGGCAGCGACACGCCCATACCCGGCACGAGGACGCGGTATTCGCCCGGCGCCGTGAAACTGCTGAAGTCCGCTTCATAGACATTTTGATACGGCGTCGGCGTGTAATTGTAGCCCACATCCCTGCGCAGTGTCAGCGTTCCCAGGTACACCGTGGCGCCGCTCTGTGCATCCACGACGGAGAAGCCGTTGGTGGGAATCGCCATTTCGCCCATATCCCCGAGGAAATAACCGATGATGGCCTTTTTCGGGTAAGTCGGCAGGTAGCCTTCCTGGTTGACGTGAATCGCCGGGCTATACCGGAGCGGGTCAGTCACAGCCGCGAACTGCATGTTTGTCGGCCAGAGCGTGCCATCATTAATCACTTGGACCGGCTGGCCGTCGGAGATGGGACTGCTCAACTGGAGATAAAGCTGATTGGCAATTCGCAAATCCCACGTATCCAAGGGCGCATAGAGTGGACGGCGCTTGAAACCAACGCCGGTCACGTTGTTGGTTTGACCGTTGACAATCACTTTGATGTGCGACATGTCTGGCGAAACAAAATATCCCTGGCCGTTCACCCAATCCCAACTGTCCACCCGCGCCGGATTGGGCTGCTTGGTGTTGACGAGGACCAGTTCCAGCAAATTTGGAGAAAGAATGTGCAGCGTGTGGTCGCCCGGTTTGGGCATCTGGAGATTCAGATAGTTCGTGTCGGTTGCCGCGGCCAGCTGGAGGCAAAACAGAGCCATCAGCCCAGCCAAAAAACGAAGCCAGCGTTGCTGTGGATGGAAGAGGCCTTCAAGGCATGGCCTGATAAACGCCGCGCTTGGGAGCCACAAAGAGTCCCTTTTCTTTTTCATTCTCTCCTATGTACTGCCACTTGAAAAATCCAACAATGAGCAGTGTGCCCCAGTCTTCGTGGATAAAGACCCCATCTCACGACTTAGGGAAACGCTGATTTAATCCCTCCGCTTCCAATTGCTTACTGACGGCCTCTCCCTAGTTTCCTAAACTCAAGGGCATGACTCACCAGACAAGTTTTTCGCAAGCCGAGTTCGCCGACAAGAAGAAGCTCACGCG
>PLJQ01000324.1 GCA_003140275.1 Limisphaerales bacterium | reverse complement strand
CTGGTTTTGACCGTCCGCTGACATTGGACGGAGACCAGAGCGTCAGATACGTGGTCAGCGCCTGGGCGGAAGGCAACGGATTGGTGCTGGGCCAGTTGAAAGTGGCGGACAAGAGCAACGAAATCACCGCCGTGCCGGAGCGGCTTCGGGTTTTGGAGTTGAGCGGCTCCATTGTGACGACCGATGCCATGGGTTGCCAGAAGAAGATCGCCAAAGAGATTGTGGAGGCGGATGCGGATTACGTGCTGGCCCTCAAGGGCAATCAGGAGACGGTGCATGAGGAGGTGAAAACATTTTTGGATCAAACCCTTGTGGAGAAGCAAACCTCGTGCGCGCCGGGAACCAAACCGTCTGCTGCTGCGGCCAGTCTGGCCTTCCTGGAGACGGTGGACAAGTACCACGGACGCTTTGAAATCATACCTTCCGCCTGTGTTTCGGCGACGGTCGTTACGCTTCGGCTCCGTTCTAGCCGTTTCTTCGGCTGGGCTCCACTTTCCCGCTCGCCGAACCGCAGGCCGAGGCAAAATTCAGAAAAACCAGTTCATAACTTTACCAGGTGCGATTTTGTGCAATCACTTTGTTGACTTTTCATTCGTCGGCACAATCGGTATTTGTGTTGGCCTATGGCGTTAATTCCATGCAGGGAATGCGGGAAGTCCGTCAGCACGGAGGCGGTTGCCTGCCCTCATTGCGGAGCGCCACAGCAACGCCCTGTGCCACCCCTGCTGCCAGTCCAATCGTCTCCAGCGCAGCCGAAGGAAGAAACTATTTATGCTGACAATGTGGTTACGGTGACTGGCACACGGATAATCATTTGGGGAACGACCTATGCGTTGCGAAACGTCACATCCGTCAAAATGGCGTCCACGCCACCATGGATTGGTGGAGCGATCCTGCTTCTTAACTTTGGAGTTTTGATCCTGCTGGCCGCATTCATGCCGCTCAATGACACCAAAGCCCCCATTGGCGTTTATGTTATTGCGGGCGCTATGATTGGCGGAGCAATTCTGTGGCTGCTCATGGCCAAACGCATTTCCATGTTGGCCTTTCGACTGCATCCGGTGAACTCCATGTGCTGACTTCAAAAGACAAAGCCTACATCCAACGCGTCGTACAAAGCATCAACGACACTATTGCAAAGTATCGGTAACACTCAATTATGAATTTATACACCACTCAAGCCGCGTTTTGACTGTTCGGCTTTGCGTCCCGATTCAATTGCCGATGCGAATGATAAAGCTCAGTTTTGCGAATTAAAAACTCAAGGTGAATTAACCGAGCGGGCTTGGGCGCATGGTGCAAGTAATGAATGAAGGGCCGGGTCATGTTCCAATCAACATGATTGAAGTGAACATGGCCAAACAACTCAAAATGGTGTCACGAAGCGCCGTTCTACACGCTCACGCCGCCGACCTCGCCAAAGGTCAAGCGTGAAGATAGTGCGTGTGTTTGCCGCGTTTCAGTGATTTGCCGGACGCAACTCTTGGCTTTGCAACCGCTCGCCGTTCCGCTACTTTTGCGCTCGTGCGGACGCTGGAAACCAAAACAGTTCGTAAATTCGTTGACTATGCTTGCACGTCTGCTAGCGAGATACGCGCACGCCATACCAAGCACGCCGTTCAACACGGAGGCGGCTGCCACGTTGAATTAGCCTCAGCGTTCGTGTTGTTGTTTTTTCTGTGTTTTGTTTTGTCTGGATGCCAGACCTACGGGCCAGACGGTTCAATGCGGCGGCATTATTTCGGCTACACTGTGGTAACGATTCCAAAGTCAGCCCCCGACCGCCCGGATTTCTGTGTCAGAGACGTTGCCAACCTCGGGCTTGCCGCTGGCGGCGGGTCTGTTGGCTTGGGTTACAACCGAACCAAGGATGTCTCGTTGCCTCCCGACGGTGCTATTTATCTGGAAGTGGCAACGGATGCTCAATTTGAACAAGCCAAAAAACTGATCGAAACCTACGAAAGCATATTCATCAAACAAAAACAAACAACCAAAACCAACGTATGCACAAAACCCTGATTGCCGCTGTCTTTTCAGTCACAATCGTAATGATTCTGACAGGTTGTCAACATTACAACGCGATTAACTTCGTCACGAACACCCAGTTTGGAGCAAAAGTGGGTGTCAATGCAGAAAAGATTCCTGAAATTCAAATCGGGTATAATCGTCAAGAAGCGGCTCGTATTCCCGTCTACCTGATGACAACCAAGGACGAACTTTCGTCATCGCCACCTGCGATAAATGCTCTATTGAACCAAGCTGCCCAAAAATTAGAAGCAGCTAAAGCTAGTCCTTGGGGGCAGCCCAATGTTGACGACGTCAAGGTCGCTCAAAAACTAATTGATGAGGCCATTGGAATGGACAATAGCTCAACTACCAACAAACCAGCTTCCACTCTCTTGCAACAAATCAAGGTCGCTGCTTCACAATTATCGGTTGACCCCGCTGTTACCAAGGCAGCGACCCCTGCCGACCTGGAATTCGTTTGCCAACTTATGCAGGCAGAAATCGCTAAACCAAGATTCTATGCGGAGTTTCAAGAACAAGCGAAATTTGTCGGCAGCCGCACTGGCAATGACGCGCGCGATGCCTATTCGGTATTAGGCACATTCAGCGGTGATATGGCCAGTTCATCAACCAGCGGTGCAGGGCCAGAAGCAAAACTGCAAGGTGGTCTTGCTCAATACTTCGCAACCGGCATTGCTGCGCAGATCTTGGCGGAAAAGGGTGGCGCAGCCCTTGTAAGCACCGCTCCGACGGCAAAGATACCAGATACAGTTGACCCCGCACAAGTGAAGGCCGCTCACGATGAAGGCGTGACTCAAGCAAATGATTCAGTAACTGTGGCAACTTTCGTCTGGAAAAATACCGCCGCAGGAACTACGCCCGCACCCACTGACCGAAAAACCAGTCTTACAAAGGCGTTCCAAGGGATAAAAATGGATGCTGGCGCAACAGATTATTACGCCAATCTCCCGGACGAAAAAACGCTAAAAAATAATTTGCAAAATAGTTTTTCTGCAAAAGAATTGGACACTATGGTTTCAAACATCAACAAATAATCTTAAATTAACTAAATATATGCCAAATCAAGCTCTTCGTCTTTCGATTTGCCGCACTGCTCAAGAAATTGCCAATGCCACGGCTCGGGATCAGGCACTGGGATTTAATGTCAAAGCTCAAAAACAGGATGAGAACACCAACATTGGTATGGTGATAAATATTCCAGTCAATGGCTTGGTCGGAGAAATCTACGTTCACATTGATGCCAATGCTCAACCCACACCTCCGCCAGCAACAGTTGCGCCTCCATTGACGCTCTTGATATCAATGAAGCCCTAACCCGATCTTGGTTGACAGGGTGTGAGTCATTACCACCAAAACGCCCAGAATCCGCGCCGGAGTGATTGAAGTGATTGGGTCGTGGCCACGCCCCTACCCCCACCACCGCCACCGCCCGTTTTGTTTACCCCGACGGCAGCACTGTAGATTACGAATCCGTTGACGAGCGCGACAATGATAGATTTTGGCGAATGATCGCCACTGGTGAGATAAACCCCACCGATGGAGAGCGCCTGCGCAATAGCCAGTGCCAACCATTTGGGATTGAAATTGAACGCATATTGGAGCGCGTTGCTGATGACCAAGGTCAGCGTAGAAGCACCTGCGAGCGTCACCATGCTTTCGACTGTGTAAAGACCGTTCGATGAACCTGTGGCGGGCGACGGTGCTGTGGGAGGACTGGCTTGGGCGAGCAGAACGGTGGCGGAGAAGGCATTCATAAATTTGTGTGAGGAAAATGGATTTCGTAAATCAGCGGACTCTGCGACGAGATTGTAGGTGGACTTCCCCGATGGTCTCGACCTGAACACCCACGCCACCGATGCGCGTGGGAATTCTCTGGCGGTCAATCCGGGCGACATCCTCTCGAACATTCACACGCACACATGGCTCGCCGTCCGCATCCCACGCGATGCCGATGCCATTGATGCCAGGTGTGCCGTCGAGGAGTTTTCGTATCTTGGCTTTGGCGGTTTCCGCTGCTTGAAGAGATGTCATAATTCTTTACTCCAATAAAGTCGCTTTGTAAGTCTTCAAAATCAAGTCGAGTTTGCAACTGTAACTGACCATTGTCTGTTTCCGGCCCGAGCCTTTCGGACCGGCCGCAAAATGCAGGCCCAAGGCCGCAAGTTCGTCGCGCGTATAGACGAGGCTACCTGAATCGCCTGGCTCGGAAAAGGATTTATCCGTCCAACTGATTTCCAAAACATTGTCAAAAATCACGTTGCCAAGGCGCGGCGTGGTCACCGTAAGACCGTCCAAGCTAAGGGCGGTCAAGATGCCTTCCCGCCAGCCGGTCGTGCGACCAATCTTGCAGATGGGTTTGTTCGATTGTAACAATTCCGGTTTCTCCGGTAAATGCCGGATTAGTTTTCCCTCGTCGGGAAAACCGTAACCTTTTGGAATTTGGTTGGAATCATGGTCAACCTCCTTTTCAAGAAGTGCGATGGCCGAGTCGCTCTCGTTCCGATCAACTCGTGAAAGTTCCACGAAGTTCCTCAACTTGGCAATGCGGTCGTCGGCGCTCAGCGTGTATTTTGGCTCACGCCCTGGCTGGTAAATCCAGTCTTTTTTATCGGCCCGTCCGGAAAGGGCGAGGACATGGCTGTTGCTGAGGATGGCCACGCCATCGTCCGTCTCCAAAAAAGCGCCGAGGCTGCCCGGACCATCATCCGAGTGTCCAACGGAAAGGCCGATGTGAAGCGGACGTTTATTGCCGCCGTAGGAGCGGAAAACCGAAGCGTCTGAAATCTCGGCCTTGGTCGGAATTCCAACGTAAGGGATAATTTCGATGTTAGCCTCCCCGCGCGCTTCCTTCTTGATTTCTACGGCTCGCTGAAAGGCTGGGCCGGCTTCACGCTGGACGCGCAATTCGAGCCGGAACTGGTCCTTGCCGGTCGCGGAGTAGCCCACTGCGATGCGATCCGCCACATTAGGATTAGCCAAACTCTCCGTTTGCGTCGCCGTCCGCCGCTGCGTTTCTTGTCTTCGCACGCTCTTGAGCACTTCCGTTTTCAATTCCAGAACAGACTCGAGTTTCATGGTGTCTTTATGATTGGTTTAATCCAGATACGTCCCCCAAGACCCCACAACGGGTTTGGTGCTGAACCGACGCCATCAGGTTTCTTCTCCCGCTGCGGAGCGCATTCGATGTGGCTGGCGTTTTGCCACGCGCACAGTTTCTCCGGTTGGCGGGTGTTTTGTTGTGCATAACTCGATCAAATAATGGCGAGTTGCGGCGGGGTTGCCAAGCGGGAAAATGAAGGTGTGATGGGCGGCACACAGTTGAAGATTGATTCGGACGGCACGCTGTTTTCGTTGACCGGAGTTTTGATTGAGCGCGCGGACGGTTTCGGTTATCAAGCTTTGACCGAGTTCGCAGAAAATTGTTACGCGAGTTGAATTTGAAAAGTTTTGCCCAAGTTGAATTGAATTATTGCCATCATCGCGATGGCCTGCGTCCCGACTCGATTGCCGACGCCAATGACGAAGCGCAATTCGGCGAACTCAAAGTGCAGGGCGAACTTACCACGCGCGCCGGGCCAAAGGCGTGCAAGTGATGAACGAAGGCCTGGCCATGCGCCGTTGCACATGATCGAGGAAA
>PLJQ01000387.1 GCA_003140275.1 Limisphaerales bacterium | reverse complement strand
TCGTGCAGCGTCACGTCCTCTATAAACGACGAGACAACTGAATTTTTGCTCGCACAAAAACACGGCTCAACCGAGCCGTTCTTTACTACCGTGTCGCAGAGGTTTTATTGTCCGACGCGGTAAAGTGGCGTAATGGGGGTATCCCCTGTCGTTCACTGAAAACTGCATAGGTGTTTTTGATAATCCGTGCTGTTCATTAGAGAAGAGACACACGGTTTAAGCACGTCTCTCCTCTCTAATACAACCGTGTTTAATTCAGAATCATTAACTTGTTATCTTTACCGCGATATAGCCTCGTCGCAGGATTGTCGCTGTCCAGATAATCCGATTGGATTATGAACAGATCGCCGACATAACCTGGACTCCCGCTCACAAAATCGAATCTTACTGTGTAAACGCTCCTGATAACGGACTCCATTTCTGCTGCCTCGAAACCCCACATTTCTTGAAGTTCAGTGAAGGCGGCAATTTCCTTAATTTCATCGTTGGTCAGGGCAAAAGGTTTATTGTTCATTTATTTTGTTTATTACCCTATGCAGTTTTCAACGAACCACCTTGCTGCTGATCTTACCATGCACACGACATCCGGTAAACTTGCGCTATCGCCAAACGTGTGGCGTAATTTGCCACCACAACTAGGGCTACATACATGGTATGTAGGGGCTGTCGCCCATTACTTTTTACTGGCGCGGCTTAACCACCGCACTACGAGTTCCCCCAACGTGTCGTCGGCTAGCGCCCGACTTCGCGCTTTTTCCTATGGTTATCAGGATTCAGGTCAACTAGCCGTTACGTAGGCGCGTCGGTCAGCCATGATCTTCCTTTGCAAAGTAGGGAAAAGTCTGCACGCCAGCCTGGAAGGCGGCCAGATAGGCGGCAGCAAGGTGGCCCGCAGACGCGGCTGTGCCGATTTGTTTTTCTTGGCCCACCTGGATTGGGCCGGACACGGGTGGGATATTTTTGCTGACCAAAGTTTCCAGGTTGGTGAGGGCGGCGGCTTTCGCTGGAAGCAGTGAAACGAGATCCGCCGCGGCAACGCCAACCAACCGAAGATCGAGTGATTCTTCCTGTTCAATGGGAAGGCGGAACAAGTGGAACACGCCCACGCGACCGATGGCGGCATCGTGAGCACGACAGGCGGCTTCGGAGGCGGAACGCAAGGCCGCATGAGCGGCGGTGCGGGGAAAGGGTCGCTCCAAAAATCCTCGGCCAGTGTCATCCAGGAAGGATGTGTCCCACCAGGCAAACTGTTTTTTCTCGCCAAGATAGGCCACGAGCAGGCGGAGCTTGATGAACGGAGGCATTGTGGGAGAAGGATTGCTCATTGGTTATCGGGCCTTGTCAACGCATGGATCGAACAAAGCGACAGGAGAGCGCATTCCCCAAGACGCCGCATCCCGTACACCCGCCAGCATCTCACTCGCGATGTAATCTCGTCACCCATAAGAAAGTCCGGAGAGTATGTTGACTGCGGTGATTGTTGTCACGATTGGAAACGGGGAGGATGCGTCGCCGCGTGGCCGACGCGGGTTGCCAGATGCGGTGGACTGCGAGATTAGCAACCGAGCCATCGCGCCGTCGGCCATGGAATCGGGCCGCTTGCAGTGGAACGACGGGGTCGGCAGCACTCACCGGGACGAAATCGCGTTAGGATTGACGGTGCAATTCTTGGAAGGTCAATGGTGATGAGGGAAGAGCCAGAAGATTATTCTCATTTTTCAAAGCAGGAACACGGAGGAGAATCCATTGAAAACAAGCCCTTTGAAGGAGCAAATTGGTGCCAATTCAAAGGTGTTTATTCTCACTTTTATTCTCACTTTGGCATTTTTAAAAATTCAATAGTGGTTAACAACATTGATTTCATTGACTCAAATTGAGATTGGAGCGGGTGAAGGGNNGAAGGGAATCGAACCCTCGTTTCAGACATAGTGGTGTAAAGTGGTATTTAATAGCTGAAAACATTGGACTTTATAACACTTGTGCAGTAAGCTTACTGCACAAACTGCACTCGATTATGGCGTCCATTTACAAAAAACAAAATTCGCCGTTCTGGTTCATTCAATTCATTGACGCCGACGGCACACGGCGCAACAAATCCACCGGTCTCCGGGCGGATGATCCCGGCGAAACCGTCAAGGCGCGCGCCCTTCGCGCACAACTTGAAGCCAAAGAACTCAACCGTGACGCCGGTGAAATCAGCGGCGGGGGCTGGGATACCTGGGTGCCCCAATATCTGGAACGGCATTGCGAAAGTCCACGCACGCTTGAGCGTTATCTTGATGCGTGGAAGTGGCTGGCGTTCTGGCTCCAAGAAAAGCGTTACAACTCGCCTCGCGCCATCACCTACCGCAACGCGCTTGAATATATTGACTGGCGCACATCCTACAAGAAAAAAACCGGCAAGACGGTCGGGCGAAACACGGCCATTCTTGAATTGAAAACTCTTGCCCTGCTCATGGGTGAAGCAGTGCGGCTCGGCCATGCGGAAGCAAATCCGTTGCTTAGCCTGAAATTGAAGCGAGACAAGGCGTCGAAAAAGCCGGAATTGACGAACGCTGAAATTATCAAGATTCGGGAAGCATTGAAGACCGAACCGGAATGGATGCAGATCGCTTTTGACATTTCCCTGCACACGGGCTGCCGGTTGCGGGAAACGCGAATACCATTTAACTGCATTGATTTTTTGGAAAATAAAATCACGTTTCCAACGCCTAAAGGTGGCGAAGATCGGGCATTCTCCGTGCCGATGCCATCCGCGTTGCGTCCGTTAATGAAACGCGTCCTCAAGAAGAAACAAAAATTCACCGTTGATTTCCCGTTTCAACCGTCGCGCCGGTGGCAGCAATTCTTTATCAAGATCAAGAAGACGCATTTGTGTTTCCATTGTCTGCGCGTCACCTACGTCAACCGGCTGCGACGGGCGGGTGTGCCGCGTGAGGCGGCCATGCGGCTGGTGAACCACTCGTCAGAATTGATCCACCAGATTTACCAACGTGACCGCGTCGAGGATGTGGCGCAATGGCGGGACGCGGTGCGCTTTCCTGCGTAGCATAATCAAGACGAGTTAACCATTTGCGCGTAGAAAGTATCTGATCTATAGGCGAGGGTCGGAATCGGGCGGCTAANNGCAATTTCAAGTAACTTCCACACTATTTATCTTTACCATTCTTAACTCTCCTACTGAAGGTTTTACTGAAGGTTTTTGACGGAAAGAATCTCTTTTTGGCAATCGTCGGCCCCGGTCGCCTTAAGCGTCGTTTTCGACGCAAACATACCCATTTTCATTGGCTACACAAGCCGAGCGGATGCGTATGCCATGCCGTGCGAGCTCCGGGTTCAAACGTGACCGTTGGTTGGCGATCAATTACATCGTGTATCCCGGTTTTTTGTAGAGCCTTTCCGGGTGGTCAATGATGTCCGGCTTATAGACATTCTCCGCCCAATCCTGTGGCGTGATTTCTTCCATCGCCACCGAGACCGATTCTTCTCCGTAATCAAAAATGTCCATCACATCTTTGGTGATGGCCTCGGCAAGCCGGATTTTCTGCTGCTCGGATTTTCCGNNAGGCATGGCTTTTCTCCTTTCGGAAATTTACGGGCGCAACAACGCCTTGATGGCGCGGCGTTCGTCCATCGCGCGGTAGCCCTCTGCCACTTGGTCGAGCGGTAGGGTCAAATCAAAAACCTTGCCGGGGTTGATCTTCCCGTTCAACACAAGATCAATCAACTTGGGGAGGAATTGACGGACTGGCGCAGGGCCGCCGTGAAGATGGACATGCGTGTAGAACAATTGTTCACCACCAAGTTCGGCTCCGTGGGGAACGCCGACGTAACCAATTGCGCCGCCAGGCCGAGTGCAGCGGATCGCTTGCATCATTGATTCCTGAGTGCCGACACATTCCAGCACAGAGTCAACGCCGATGCCATTGGTCAAATCCTTTACGCGGCCAACACCCTCGTCGCCGCGCTCAGTTACGATATCGGTTGCGCCAAACTCACGGGCTATTTTTTGCCGCGTCTCGTGACGGCTCATGACGACGATACGTTCCGCGCCCATTTGTTTTGCGGACAGCACTCCGAGGAGACCGACTGCGCCGTCACCCACGACGGCGACAGTCTTGCCGGGTTTGACATCGGCGGCGACGGCGGCAAACCAGCCCGTGCCCAGAACATCCGATGTCGCCAGCAGGCTCGGGATCAAATCATCAGAAGGAATATCGGGCGTGGGCACGAGCGTTCCGTCCGCATTGGGCACGCGCAACACCGGCGCTTGCGCCCGAAGCATCCACTCGCGATTGACGCACGACGATTGGTAGCCCGCCTTGCAATGAGGACCGGTGTTGTCCGAAGTGGCGAACGAGCCAATCACGAACTGACCAAGCTTGACCAAAGTAACCGCGCTGCCAACTTCCTCGACGATACCGCAGTATTCGTGACCCATCGGCGTGGGCTCGTTGACCGGCTGCAACCCGCGATAGGGCCACAGGTCAGACCCGCACACGCAGGTGGCGGTGATGCGAATGACCGCATCCTTTGGCTTTTCAATCTTCGGCTTTTCGCGCTCCTCGAAGCGCACATCGCGCGGGCCATAGAGAACTGTTGCTTTCATTTCGTTCCTTTTTTTTTAACGCCAGCAAGTTTTCACGATGCTCCCCCGCAATACGGCAAAGGGTCGCAACTGACCCGTTCCAAAGCTGGAGCTTCACCTGTAAACCCGGTACCATTGGCCCGTGGCGAAGCCCAATTTCATTGATCTGCCCTGCGTGGCGCCGATTCCGATTCTTTTCGAGGACCGCTCGGTGTTGGCGATTGACAAGCCGCGCGGCTGGATGCTCGT
>PLJQ01000088.1 GCA_003140275.1 Limisphaerales bacterium | reverse complement strand
TGCATGAAAATCAAACATTCGCTGCTATGGATCGGAGCGATTATCGGGATTCTCATTGTGCTGGTGGCGTTGTTTGCAAGAAGCAAAGGCGGGCGGACAATCATTGCGCTTTCCACGTATAACGACGTGCCGATTAATTTTTACGGCAAAATCGAAGACCAGTTCAGCAACGCCGTGGCGAATGCCACCGTCAATTTCAGTGTCCGGATCTATAACGGCACGGAGTCCACCGTGAAACGGGGCCAGATGACGACGGACGGCAACGGCTTTTTCACTATCACGGGATACAGAGGACAGGATTTGGGAGTTGTTCCGCAAAAAGCGGGCTACGTTCTGGCAACGACCGGCAGCGGCACGTGGTTCAAATACTCACGCATGGAAGACCATCCGTATGTGTCTGATCCGAACAATTCAGTTGTCATCAAAATGAGAAAACTGCAAGGAGCGGAATCGTTGGTAGGAATTAGCAAAGAATACAAGCTGCCGTTCACAGGCGCGCCGCTGTTTTTTGACCTGCTGACCGGCAAAGTGTCTGAGAGCGGCGGGGATTTGCAGGTTGTCATTACTCGCGCGCCGGGTTCGTTGTCGAAGCGAAATCCGGGTGACTGGTCAATCGAGTTCAAACCCGTCAATGGTGGAATCATCGAATCAGACGATGCAACGTCTCGCGTGACATACGAGGCTCCGGCGGAAGGATACCAAAGCAGTTATCTGGTGCAGATGAACCACGAAAACCCGGCGTGGTTTGATAACATCCAAAAAGTGTTTTTCCTCACCAGCCGGAGCGGTCAAGTTCACAGCAAGCTGGCGGTAGATTTTGGAATCAATGCCGACCCGAACGGCTCAATGTGGTTACAGTTCAAGGGCGCAGCGAACGTGAACGGCTCTCGTAACTGGGAAGCAACCGCGCAATGATGAAACACAAGTTGGAGGATTGCTAAATGTTTGGGCGAGTTATTGCGGCATGCCTATTCCTCGCTGGTGGTTTATTGACTTGGTTCGTGCTAACAGGATTACATGGCGTCGTCGCCTCGCAAGCGGGGATAAGTGCCGGACCCGTCCCCAGGTCTCCAGACCGTGACGCAGCGCTTTTGTGGCTACTCTCTTCATATTTTTTGGTCAGCACGGTAAGCGCTGTAGTCGCGCGTAAGAAGCGAGTATTATGGGCTCTCTGGAGTTTTGCCCACGCACTGGTGCTCATCGCTTTTTGCGTTCTCTGCTCCGAGGCGTCCGGCTGGGATAGAGAAAAATTTGTTTCGGGCATTCTAATGCTCGCCGTCGTTACCGGAGTATTCCTTTCGCCGTGGCTAGTGATCTGGGCATTACTCATGAGGAGCGCCAAGCGCGAATGACGCTGATACTTCTTGTAACTTTCCAGCGGAGGCTTGAGCTGACGGCTTTATAGGATCACTAATGTTGCCAAAGGAGGGAGTCGTTGCCGGAAACGGCAATCTTGGTACGAAAACACCAAGCCAAACAGCTTGGTGAAGGGTGTATCACATCACACCGTTTAGTTTTTGTCAGAGAACGGAGAACATGCCGGATTGGGCAAGTCCTGGTGTCTTGGGCCTGGAGATTGAAACCGGTATGCTCAGCGCGTGGACAAAAACCCTACTCCTTCCATCCGCGATTTGTATTCCCACTTCAGTGACAAGGAACTCGCGGAAGCTGAAGCTAATCTGGAACGCTACCTCTCACTTGTGCTGCGCATTTTTGAGCGCATTGAATCCGAAATGGATCCACAGGTCGACCCATTGGCACCGGGCACGGGTACGTTATCCTGTATCTTGCCGGGGTCGAAGTCTTCAGCCTAAGCACCATCCACCACCATGCAAGGATATATCGGATACATACGTGTTTCCACGGTCAAACAAGGAACAAAAGGCGTTTCGCTCCAGGAGCAGCGCGACGCGATTTCCCGTTATGCCGAGCGCAATCAATTTACCATCGGGCTTTGGCTTGAGGAAATGGAGACCGCTGCCAAGCGAGGCCGGCCTATATTCAATCAGGCGATGAAACTTCTTCGTCAGGGGAAATATAAGGGATTAATTCTTCACAAGCTAGATCGTGGCGCACGTAATTTGAAGGATTGGGCTGAGATTGGTGAACTCTCAGACCAGGGTATCGAAGTCCATTTCGTCAACGAGAGTCTTGATCTCCAATCGAGAGGTGGACGCCTCTCCGCTGACATTCAGGCAGTCGTTTCCGCCGATTACATCCGGAATCTTCGGGAAGAAACTCGTAAGGGATTTTACGGCCGCTTGAAACAGGGACTGTATCCTTTGCCGGCACCAATTGGATATTTAGACCATGGCAAAGGTCAGGTAAAAACCATTGATCCCATAAAGGGACCGTTGGTGAGGAAGGCGTTTGAGCTGTATGGAACGGCACGTTACAACCTCGAAACTTTAGGCCAAGAACTACATAGACTCGGCCTGCGCAATCATAATGGGGGCTGGGTCACGCGAACGGGATTCTCGACGTTGCTCAACAATCCTTTTTACATCGGCCTTATTCGAATCAGACGAACCAACGAGAACTTTGTCGGCATTCACGAACCGATCATTGGAAAGGGACTGTTTGACCGCGTGCGAAAGGTGCTCACCGGAAAGGTGAACACTCGTACCCAGCGCCATGCTTTTTTGTTTCGCCGTATGCTTTCCTGTGCCACGTGCCCTTACTCACTCATCGGTGAGCGGCAGAAGGGCCACGTATATTATCGCTGTCACAGCAAACAATGTCCCCCGACTTCCATTCGAGAGGAGATAGTCGCAACTCAGGTTGCCAAACTGCTCCAACTGCTGCGCTTCAGTGACAAGGAAAAAGAATATTTCAAGGCGCGAATTGTGAAAATGAGAGAGACATGGGCCAGCCAACAGGAAGACGAGATTCGAAGCATGAAGCTGCAACTTGACCAGATAAAAGACCGGCTCAATCGGCTGACTGACGCTTACCTTGATCGGGCTTTGGACAAAACCATGTTTGAAGAACGAAAAAACAGCCTCTTTCTCGAACAGAAAAGTGTTGAGGAAAATCTCACGAATTTAACTCGCCAAGGTGCCCGTGGACCGGACCGGCTGGAAAAATTCCTCGAACTGGCTGGCAACGCCTCATTGAGCCACGAATTGGCATTGCCCGAAGAAAAACGTGAAATGGT
>PLJQ01000363.1 GCA_003140275.1 Limisphaerales bacterium | reverse complement strand
GCCGTGAATTCGCCGAGCGACAATCCCGCCGTCGCCTCGAACTTCAGCGCCGACACGCGCTCCTTAAGCAATTCAAACGCGACCCAACTTACGAGGAAGATGGCGGGCTGGGCGTTTTCGGTCTTGGTCAATTCCGCGTCCGGGCCGTTGAAGCAGATGGCGGCGAGATCGTAGCCAAGCGCGGCGTTGGCGCGGTCGAACCATGCGCGAGCGGTTGGGAACGCGGCAGCGAGGTCTTTGCCCATGCCGACGGCCTGTGCGCCTTGTCCGGCGAACAACAATGCTGTTTTGCTCATAGTTTGCTGCGATTAAACTCAAACCCCGCGCCACCTATTCCTTTGCACCGAAGGTTTTGGACGCGGCGATGCACCACAAGTTGCTGTACGTGCGAATGAAGATTTCACCATTCGAGACCGCCAGCGACGCCATGGTGGTTTCGCCAAGCGGGTTGGCGCTGAGGAGTTCGAACCTAGGATTGGTCTTGAGTACGAAAGTATCGCCGGACTGATTCACCACGTAGAGTTTGTCCCCGGACAAAACCATCGACGACCAGGAATCGGATTTTGCGCCTTGGCCTTTCAGCCGTTCCTCCCAGATAACTTTGCCGGTTTGCAGTTCGATACATTCTGCCACGCCCGGATCGTCCAGAATGTAAATGTGTCCACGACTGACGACGCCTGAGCCAATGCGCTGCTTGGTTTTGGGATGTTGCCAGAGCCGGTGCGTTTCCGTAACATCGCCGCTGCCGCCGGCGTTCACCGCCAGGGAAGAGCCATTGAAGCCGCCCATGCAAACCACGATACCGTCGGCGTAGAGCGGCGAAGTATAGACCAGTGGATTCAATCCAGAGCACGTCCACAATTCTTTGCCGGTTTGCGGTTCGTATGCCGCGACGCGCTTGGGCCAACTCATGATCAATTCATCATGGCCGCTCACTTTGATAACGATGGGGGTCGTCCACGAACCAGTCCATTGAGGTTTTTCACCCGGTCTGGTTTCACCGGAATCACCGCCCGGCTCGTTCACCTGCCAAATCGTCTTGCCGGTTTTTTTGTCCAGCGCGATCAGGAACGTCCGCTCGCCCGGTCCGAAGTTCAGGATGCAAAGGTCGCCGTAAAGAATCGGTGACGCGGCATTACCCCAGATGTGCGCCTGTTTGCCGAGGTCGCGATGCCAGAGTTCCTTTCCGTCGAAGTTGTAACAATAAAGCCCCGCCGAAGCGAATGACGCAAACACCCGCTCACCGTCCGTCACTGGTGACGCGGAGCATTGGGGATTGGTCGCATGCGTCGCTTCCTTCTCCGCAAATGTTACGCCGGATTGCCAGAGCCGCTTGCCGTTGGCGCGATCAAAGCACATCAGCATGCGGCGGTTTTCCTTTTCGATGGCTTGAGTGATGAAAACGCGATTGCCCCAAACAACCGGCGTCGAGTTGCCACGCTCCGGCAGCGGGGTTCGCCAGCGAACATTTTCCGTCGCACTCCATTTGGTGGGCAGATTTTTCTCGGTGGAAACGCCCGTTCCTTCCGGCCCGCGCCACGCCGGCCAGTTGTCCGCCCAAACCGCGTTCGCGATGAGAAGGGTCAAAAAGACGAGGTTGTGGGAGAGGTTTTGCACGGCGCCGCGGAAGTTGACGGAGTTTGATCGCACGGATTTGTCTTTATGAGTTCGCCGGAAACATGCGCAAATTCTTTATGATTTCCAAAGGGAAAAAGCCGGTCGCGTCAAAATTATTTCTGTCGGCGGTGGTACTTTGCCGTTACCTTCCCCAAGCAATATGCGCGGCAAATCCATTATCGAATCTCGCGGTTCGGAGTTTCGGGCGTTGCTCTGCTCGCTTGCCTTGTTCGCCTTCGGCCTGGCCGCCGTCTCGCAAAACAATCCGACCGCAACAAATAAACCAGTTAAAACATTTCGCGCCGGCGCCGCCACCAGCAACGTCACGCCTCCACTTGGGCTCTCCATCAACGGCGGAATGCAGGATGGGAAAGCCACGCATATTCACGACGAACTGCACGCCCGTTGCCTCGTGCTCGACGACGGTCAAACGCGGCTCGCGTTTGTCGTGGTGGATAGTTGCATGATTCCGCGCGAAATTTCCGACGCCGCCAAGCGGACAATCCAAAACCAGACGGGCATCCCCACCAGCCACATCTTGATGTCCGCCACGCACACTCATTCCGCACCCGCCTGCGCGTCGGTTTTCCAAAGTGATCCCGATATCGCGTATCAAACATTCCTGACCTGGCGGATTGCCGACGGTGTTCAGCGCGCCGTTAACAATCTCGCGCCCGCCAAAATCGGCTGGGGCTTCGGCAAGGTTCCGGATCAAGTATTCAATCGGCGCTGGAAAATGAAGCCGGGTACCGTGCTGAAAAATCCATTTGGCGGCACGGACCAAGTGCAAATGAACCCCGGCGTCGGCAATGCCAACCTGCTTGAACCGGCTGGTCCGACTGATCCCGAGGTTTCAATTGTCTCAGTTCAATCAGTGGACGACCATCCGCTGGCGTTGCTGACGAATTACTCGTTGCACTATTGCGGTGGAGTTGGCGGCGGTCATATCTCAGCGGATTACTATGGCATGTTTGCCGATCGCATCCAGCAGTTGCTCGGCGCGGACCGCCGGGACCCGCCCTTCGTCGCGATGATGTCCAACGGCACAAGCGGCAATATCAACTTTCGCGGCGGGCAGGCCAAACAGCCGTCCTATGGCCAGATGCGGTTGGTGGCCAATGAAGTTGCCGATGAAGCTCTGCGCGTTTACCAAAGAATTCAGCACCTCGACTGGGCGCCGCTTAATGCGCAACAAAAGGAAATTCAGCTTGGCGTTCGGCTGCCGGGCAAAGAGGAGGTCGAGCGCGCCAGACAAATCATGGCCGAGACGAAGAATCCCGTAATGCAGACCTTGGAGCAGATTTATGCCCGTGAAACCGTATTGATCAGCTTGTATCCAGCGAAAGTGCCGATGATCCTGCAAACCCTGCGCATCGGCGACCTGCGCATCGCGGCGATACCATGCGAAGTATTTGTCGAAATAGGGTTGAAACTGAAGCAGAAGCACCCACCGGTTTTCACAATCTCGCTCGCCAATGGTTACAACGGCTATTTGCCGACGCTGGAGCACCACAAATTGGGCGGTTACGAAACCTGGCGGGCGCGCTCCAGTTATCTTGAAGTCGAGGCGGCACCAAAGATTCTCCACACGTTGACCGAACTGCTGGCGCGGTTCAAATGATCGCCTAGTTACAAATGAAGTCACCGTGCCGTCGCTGGATGATTGNNTAGAACTAATACACCAAAACAAGCACCGCCGCATCCTGCGACGACTCGATCACGTCCTCAAACTTTTTCCTCCGGCGCGTTTGGCTCTGTTAATTTGCTGGTCGCGTCGGAGTGCGTTCCTTTGTAGCTGTTGCCAAGCTATCGCCAAACTTGTATCAATTTCTGTTTCCCCGTAAGTTCGACCGTATTATGCTCTTTGCTTATGCCGCCACGCGAGATCACAGTCTTCATCGCCTCTCCCGGCGACCTGCCGGATGAACGCCGTGTATTCCGTGATACTATCGGCATCTTGAACGCTGGATTTGGCGATGGTGCCAACGTTTGTTTCACCGCCGTCGGTTGGGAGGATACTCTTGGTACCACCGGCCGCCGACCTCAGTCCGTTATCAATGCAGAAATCGACGCGTGTGATGTCTTTGTTCTCGTTTTAAATCGTCGCTGGGGACAGGAGGCTCCCGACGCCAAACCCTACGCTTCTTACACAGAGGAAGAATTTCACCGTGCTCTCAATCGCTTCAAAAAAACCGCTTCTCCCGAAATCTTTATCTTCTTCAAGGATGTCGATCCTGTGTCCATTGCTCACCCAGATCCTCAACTCGTCAAGGTTCTTGCTTTCCGTCGTCAACTTGAAGACTCTCGCCAAGTATATTACCGCTCCTTCTCAGATGAAACGGCCTTCAAACAAGAGATTGACCGGCACCTCCGTGCCTACGCCAAAGGTGAACTTCCCAAACCGAATGCCATACGCGAACAGGTCATTCTTCCTATTGAATACGTGAAGCGAGTCGAGGACGCCGAGGCCAAGAGCCAACAAGCGCTCAGCCAAGCTCAGAGGAACATGGACCAAGCGGCTATTGCCACCGCTAAGAAGGCTCAACTCGCGCTGACACTCGCCCGCCGGGCGGCTCAAGCGGCCCTCGATGGCCGCGTTGAAGAAGCTCGCCAAGATTTCGCTCAAGCAATCGATGACCCTGCACATCCCGACACTCTCCTCTTGGCCTTCCAGTTCTATTTTCGTACTGGGGACCTTGCCTCGGCGGAATATGTCATTGCTCGCATCCTCTCCCTTCCAATTCAGGATCCTATCCTTATAGGTATTGCCATTCACGCTCTCGGTGCGATCTATCAGGACCGGGGAGAAAATGATAAGGCGGAGCGCCTATACCTCCAAGTATTGAGCATGTACGAGAAACGCAGGGATTTAGTTGGGGTCGCGGCTGTCTATTCTGATCTCGGGGTCTTATACGCAACTCGCGGCAAACTAGCCAAAGCCGAGGAGGTGCAACTAAAAGGCATGGCCATCAGCCAGGGTCTTGCTGACCCGATAGGGTTTGCCATTCAGTACGCAAACCTCGGGGCAACTTACTTGGCCAGAGGAGAACTGGACAAAGCCGAAAAAATGCATCGCAACGCACTTTCCCTGTCCGAAAAGGTCGGCTACGCCCAAGGAATCGCCAGTGCCTACTCCGACCTCGGCGTGATTGCCTCACTCCGTGGAGACGACGAAAATGCCGAAGAAGGACATCGGAAAGCGTTACCCATTTTTGAAAAGCTGGGCGACGCCAAGAGAACGGCGATTCAGTACGGGGCGCTAGGGGTAATCTATAAAAATCGAAGCGACCTCGAAAAGGCCGAAGAAATGTATCGTAAATCTTTGGCGATAAACCAAAACGCAGGTTATGCAATAGGTATAGCGGGTGACCTCGGCAATTTGGCGATGGTGTTTGAAGGACGCGGTGAGTTGGTGAAAGCCGAGGAGATTTCTCGCAAGTCGCTTGCACTCGAGCAAAAACTCGGTAATCAACGGGGCATAGCGAGCCAATATGGAAACCTAGCAATGATCTGCCGTTCCCGGGGCAACTCGATACGGCTGAAATTTGGCAGAAGAAGGCAGTAGCTCTTTTTGAAAGCGTTGGAGACGCCACAGGCATCGGCATCAACTGTAGTAATCTTGGTCGAATCTACCATTATCGCGGTGACTTGGAAGGCGCCACCGAATTGCACCGCAAATCGCTCGTTGAATTTGAGAAACTTGGAAACCTGAAAGGCGTTGCCACTCAATGGGTCAACCTTGGCGTTATTCATCTGAATCGAAAGGAATTCGACAAGGCCGAAGAGACGCTTCAAAAGGCCGTTACAATTTTCCAAGAAATTGGCTGTTCGTGTCACCGGTCACTTCAAAACCAGCCACGAAAGGTCGAATTGAACCAGCCACCGACTTTGCATAGACGAAATGAGCTTTTTCATTCCAAAAAGCTCCTTAGCAGAGCGTTACGGGAGATTTTTGGAATGAAAAAGTGAACTTACGCGATTTGACTGGCTGGTTCAATTCGACCNNGTTCGTGGTGTCCGCTGACACTGTTCGCAAAGCGTTACCATGGCGCTCGCGATTCTCGCTTCGGTATATGAAGGATGCGGCAACCTTCAGAAGGCTGAACAAACGCTTGGCAGAATCCAGGAGTTTCGGGGCCATGGGATTAACATAGAGGGCATCATTGGCGCATACGCGGGGCTGGGGCAGACCTATTCAAATTCTGGCGATCAGGACAAAGCCGCGGAAATGATCCGCAGAGTGCTGGGACTCGCTGAGAAATACGGCGTTCCTCCGGCAAAAGGCATTTCGGACACAATGGCATGGGCGCACATAGCGCTTGGTAATTGCCTTCTCGGACGGTTGCGCGTGCCATCGGATCAGAATGCAGACCTTTTCATGGAAATTTGCAGCCACTACGAGGCCGCACTGAGAATTAGGCCTGATACCACAGATAAACACCAAGTGCTTTGTGCATGGGCTATCGCGCTTGCGTGCCGAGCAAAAGCATTATCCGATAAACTCGCTGGTGACCTACTCGCCCAGGCCTGCGCCAAGTACGCATTGGCGATGGAGATTGAACCAGATAAATGGGATGTCCTCTGTGATTACGCGAGCGTCCTTGCCGACAGAGCTCGTCTTCAATGTGGCCTGGAAGCCGATGGGCTCTATGCTGACGCCGTCGCCAAATTCGAAGCCGTCCTGAAGATCAACCCGAATGACGCCGAGGCCCTTTATAACTTAGGCTGTACCCTCTCCGATCAGGCTGCAACCAAGTCCGGCACTCAGGCCAACACCCTATTTGCTCAAGCGTGCGCCAAATTTGAATCAGCCGTTCGGATCAACCCTGGCAAGGTTGGCGCCTTACGCAACTGGGCCATGGCCCTCATCGAGCGTACTAAAACGACCCCAACGGAAGCGGTTGACGATCTTTTTACCGAGGCCTTCGCGAAACTGGAAACCGCTAGGAAAATAGACCCGGAGAACGCTAATACGCTTTACAATTGGGCTGTTGCCCTGACTGAACAGGCCGAAATCAAGGCGGGCAGAGAGGCCAGCGATCTTCTCGCACAGGCTGTATCTAAATATGATGCAGCGCTGAAGCTTTACCCTAATATGCATGAAGCGAGCCACAACCTGGCATTGGTTTTGATGCTGCAAGCAACGGGCGAGACTGCCTCAGTAGCCCACGATCTTCTCGAGCAGGCGAAGGCGAGACTCGTATCAGTCGAGACCATGAGTCCCGGTACCGGTGCCTATTACCTCGCTCGTGTCCACGCTCGTCTCGGTGAAGAAAATGAGGCTCGCCAACTGCTGGAGCAACTGCGCAATACCAGCGGCCTCCCCAGCCAAGAGGATCTTTTGGTCGATCCAGACCTCGTCTCTCTACGGAATCGCCCTTGGTTCAAGGAACTCTTCAGCTAGGACTCATGAACGGAATAGGAAACAGGCACACCATTCAATTCTGCGGAGTGACGAAACTTGGCTGCCGGAATGGTGCGGCAACCTGGGCAGAGTGCAGCGGTGGCGCAGTTCGGTCGCATCTAAAATTGGAATGAGCAAGTCTTGCGGGCAATGGTGCAACCCTTGAGCCGTAAGTCTGGCGAGTGGCGCTTAAATTTATTGGCGACGGAACGAGCACACAAGCAGAACCCCGCCTGCGCGCGCTGATGTTGTGCGTGGCTCTGGCCCGGGTTTATGCCTTCAAACGTTCCGGTGGCATCTGGAACGCCCGCGCCCGGAACAGGAAATCCACAATGTTTCCTTCGTGCGGCTGCAACCAATCCAGCTTGATGGTCGGGATGGGTCCGATGTTCAGGCGGTCGATGTTCGTCGCTTCGATGAGTTGTCGTTCCCAAGTTTTGTCGCTGGTGATGGCGCTGCAGACGAGCGTCGAGCCGATCTTTTCGATCATCTCGCTCTGCGGACATTGAATCACGGTCACGTAAGGGAACATGTATTCGGTTTGGGCAATCTTGCGCTCCGGCGAATCGCCATGAATCACCCACGGACGCAAATAAGCGCAACGCTCTTTCTCCACCAACCGCGAGCCGAACTTCGCGGTCATGTCGGTCACTCCGTCCTCTTTGATTTTTTCCAGGATCGACGCATGGATGGCCTGCGCTTGGCCCGCCACGGTGAACGCGGCCACCGTGGCCGTGGGATCGTCGGGTGGCTTCACCTCGATGGGGCCGAGCCGTTCGGCCAGGGCTTGTGCGATTTCCTTCGTGTGACGCGAAGCCCATACGCCGGAACAATTGATGCAGCCGCGTCCGCTGTTCAGATAGACGCTGTCCACCATCAAGTCGATGTACTTCTCCCAGTTGTCCACCTCGTCGTCGCCGAGCAAAATCTTGCTGAAGCCCGGGCCGTGGACCTGGACGCAGGGGTTGCCGTGATAGCGTTGCACCGTTTCAGTGCTGCCGAAAATCTTCACGCGGCGAACCCGGTTGACGACCTCGGCGCCCATCTCGCCCGCGCCGGGATAAACGCTGATCGCTTCGCGCGGCACGCCCGCTTCGAAGAACGCCGCCGCCATGCGATACGGCGTCCACGGCTCTTGCGGACCCGGCTTGAGCACGAGGCCCACTTGCATGGGAATCACCGGCAGCCACAGCGTGTGAACGCCCGGCGAATTCGACGGCAGCACGAGTCCCAGCACCGGCGATTGCGCCTGATAACTCACGGTGACTCCGCGCCCTTCGTCACCGTAACCGCGCGTGAGAATGTCCAGTGGCAGCCCGCGCGTAAGGCAATCGAGGATGCGGTCCATGTTCGACAGCACGAAATGGTTCTTGGCCATGTTCGCTTTGCACATGTGCTCGGGCAGGCCGGTGGAAGCGGATTGCTGGCGCGCAAAATCGTCGGGCGACTGCTGGCCATCGCCCATCGGCAGCGTGGCGTCTTTGTAAAGTTCGCCGGCCTTCTTCATCATTTGGATGAGCTGGCGGATCGGAATCTCGCGCAACACGTCGCGGGCGCGCTGCGCTTTCTTCATATCTTTGGCAAGCAGGCCGGGATTGGCCTGGCTCACCCTGGCAAGCGTTTCGCCGGTGACGAAGTTGACGACGTTATCGAATTCGAGGCTCTCATAAGGTTGGCCCCAGCGGAGGACGGGAATTTTGACCATAAATATTTTCTATAGAACTGCGAACTGGCAAAGCACTTTCCGTGTCATTGGCTACTGTGAGCCTCGCAGTTTCAAGTAAAAAAGGATTTTCAATGAAAGCCAAGGACAGGCACAAACTTCTTCCATGACAATCACACCTCAGCTTTTCGAAGCCTATCTCAAGTGCCCGACAAAATGCTGGCTCAGGTTCACCGGCGAGCCGCCTGCGGGCAATACCTACGCCGAATGGGTTCATGTCCAGGGCGAATCGTATCGCGCCGATGCCGCCAGACGGTTGCAGGAAGGCGTGCCGGAATCCGAACGCGTCGTTGCCCCGCCCGCCACGGAGAAGCTCAAGACCGCCAAATGGCAACTGGCAGTAAATCTCTTGGTGCAGACGCCGGAGAGGAGCGCGGCCAGCCATGTCCGCGAGTCTCTGCCGAATGAAGAAAAGCACGGACTCGGCGGTCCGCGCCCCGAGCAAGAGTTGGAATCCTGTCTGCACGCCGTCGAGCGCGTGCCGTCCGAAGGTCGTGGCAGGCCTGCCCAATTCGTTCCCATCCAATTCATCTTTCGCAACAAACTCACCAAGGACGACCGTTTGCTGCTGGCGTTCGATGCCTTCGTGCTCTCCGAAATGCTCGGACGCGCAGTCAACCTCGGCAAAATCATTCACGGTGACGATCACGCCACGCTCAAGGTGAAGACCTCGGCGCTGGCCGGCGAAGTGCGGAAACGCATCGAGAAGATGGGCGCGTTGCTTTCCAGTACCACCACCACCCGGAGCGCGGACAGCCATGTCCGCGAGTCGGACGCTGGCGGTGATGAAACGCGCGGACTCGGCGGTCCGCGCTCCGGGCCGTTGCCGCCCGATCTCGTCCTGAACCGGCACTGCGCCGAGTGCGAATTCCAGTCCCGCTGCCGGAAGATCGCGGTTGAGAAGGACGACCTCAGCCTGTTGGCCACCATGAGCGCGAAGGAGCGCCAGAAACTCCGCAGCAAAGGCATCTTCACGGTCACCCAACTTTCCTACACGTTTCGTCCCCGCCGCCGGCCCAAGCGGATGCGCGACAAACGGGAGAAGTATCACCACTCGCTCAAGGCGCTGGCGATTCGGGAGAAGAAAATCCACATCGTCGGCAGCCCGGAACTCAAGATCGAAGGCACGCCCGTCTATCTGGATGTCGAGGGCCTGCCCGACCGCGATTTCTACTACCTCATCGGCGTGCGCATCGACCATGGCGAACCCGCCGTCCAGCATAGCCTGTGGGCGGACACCATCGCGGACGAGGGGAAGATTTGGCGGGAATTTCTGGCCATCCTCGAAACCGTCGAAAAGCCGGTGCTGATTCACTACGGCAGTTACGAGACGAATTTCATGAAACAGATGAAGGCACGCTATGGTGGCCCAAAGGAAGCATCTACTGCCGCGAAAAGCATTCGTTCCGCTCTGAATTTGCTCTCCTTTATTTTCGGGCGAATCTATTTCCCAACACACTCAAACAACCTCAAGGAGATAGCGTCTTTTGTGGGAGCGCCCTGGACTTCGACGGTGACTGCGGGCCTCCAAACAATTGCCTTGCGTCAGCAGTGGGAAAGCATAGGCGATCTCACAGTACGGAGCAGTCTGCTCACCTACAATCAGGAGGATTGCGCAGCACTCAATATGTTGACAACCGAAGTGCTGAATGTGATCACGAGATCAGAATCTCGTGCTGATGTAGACTTTGCCAATGCTCCTAAGAATCTTGGCACTGCGCGTGCGACCGAGATTTACCGCACTTTCAACGCTGTGCTCCAGTCTGCCCATTCCGACTATTCAAAATCCCGAATAAAGCTCGTCGGGACGGGTGTTCCGATGCGCGCTACGGTTTCGGAGAAATCGAAATCACAAACTGAAAGACCCAAACTGCCAGCGGTGAAAGGACAGATCGTCCTCGTGCCGCGCAAAAGGAAATGTGAAAGGCATCCGGATCATCCCACAATTCTCGTGCCGACAAGAAAACCGGCAGAGCGTTCACTGATTGACCTTGCCTTTACGACAACCGGATGCAGGAAAAGTGTGTTCAGACTGATCGGAAAAAGAGGGCGCTGCCCACACTGTGGCGAAATGTACGTTCCGCCAGCATTCAAACAGATGAAAGGCAAAGTTTATGGACCAGGTTTCATCATTTGGGTCGTTTACCTCAGAATGGTTTTACGGTTGTCATACAGACTCATCACACAAGCCACTCGTGATCTCTTTGGCGTTGATGTGTCCCGTGAGGGATTGGGTCATTTTGTGAGAAAGAGCGCAGAAGCCCATCTCCAGACTGAGCAACTTTTACAGGATAGAATTCTCCAAAATCCGGCCATTCATGTTGATGAAACAAAACTCAGCATCCTCGGCAGCCACCATTACGTGTGGGTTCTGACTGACGGCAAGCACGTTATCTTCCGGCTGACTGAAGGTCGTGAAACGGGCTTTCTCAATAGCTTCTTGGCTGACTACAGGGGCGTGCTCGTTTCGGATTTTTACGGTGCTTATGACGCGCTTCCTTGTTTGCAGCAGAAATGCCTTGTGCATCTGATTCGCGACTTGAACGATGATCTTTGGAAGAATCCGTTCAATGTTGAGTTGGAAACTTTCATTGTCTCTGTGCGCGATCTCTTGCTGCCAATCCTTTCGGATGCTCAACGATTCGGACTGAAGGCCTTTCATTTGCGGAAGCACTGCCATCGAGTGGATGGCTTCTACAAGAGTGCGATTGACGATCACTCCAGTGGTCAGGAACTCATTATCAAGTATCAGAAACGATTTGAGCGTTACCGAGAATCGCTCTTCACATTCTTGGAAAGAGATGGCATCCCATGGAACAACAACGCCGCTGAACGGGCACTTCGCCATCTGGCTGTTCAACGTAAAATATCTGGCGCATTCTCGAGCAGTGGTGCTCAAGACTACATCCGCCTCCTCGGGGTCGCCCAGTCATGCAGGTTTCAAGAGAAGTCGTTTCTCGGCTTTCTTCGTTCTGGCTTACAAGATGTGGATACTTACAAGGAGGCTCGCTGTCGGCGTAGACGCTCATCATCTGCGACTCACGCGACCGCACCGCCGAAAAACCAAACGGCGGAGAAACAGTCCTCCTGAGCGTCTGCCAAGCCTGCAAATACATGGGTGTTGACTTTCTGGATTTCCTCCGTTCCGGGGAAAAGGACATTCACGGCTTCGCGAAAAACCGGCGCGGGCGCAGGCGACGGACGCAAACCTCCTCGCTTTCGTAGCAGCCGAGGTCACAAGGCTCATTCTATTCCTCATTTTTCAGATAGAGCCTCCTTACGTCGGCTGCTACCATTCCGTCGCCGCCATGAAAGAGGCGAGCTTCAATCGGTCATTTTATCTGCCGCGTCTGCCACGTGAATACTACCAAGACGACGCTGTGGTTCATTTCGGAATTCGGATTTGCACAGTTTCAATGACTTGCGCAAAAGCTTAGATCACCTTTGTGACAGTTCAGTGGCTCGCATTTCCCCCTTGCAGGTTTTCGGCGCTTCAACAGAATCCGCCGCGAACAATTAACACAAACCAAAAACCATGTTTTCACACGTCGTTATTTTCTGGACCGATCCCGCCAATCCCAAAGCCGCCGCTGAACTGCTTGCCGGGATGAACAAATATCTCAGGCCGATCCCCGGCGTTCTGCAATTCCACGCGGGCAGGATGGTGCCGAGCCACCGACCCGTGGTGGAGCAATCTTATCAGGTCGCCCTGAACCTCGTGTTTGCTGACCAGCAGGCGCAGGACGATTATCAGACGCATCCGCTGCACGTCGAGTTTGTCGAGAAAGTGTTGAAGCCGCTCGTCAAGAAAGTCACGGTTTACGATTTTGAGTGAAGTTGTCGCAGCGGTCGAGAACCGCCGCGCACCGCTTCATTGAAAGAAACCGGCGGTCGCAGACTGCCGCTACAACAGGTCAGCCGCGCGGGTGAAACTTCCGATGCACCTCGCGCAATCTTTGGCTGGCGACGTGGGTGTAAACTTCCGTGGTGCCGATGCTGGCGTGGCCGAGGAGTTCCTGGATCACGCGCAAGTCGGCGCCGTGCTCCATCAAATGCGTGGCGAAGCTGTGTCGCAGCATGTGCGGCGTAATGTTGCGCGGGATGCCGGTGCGCTTAACGCGGTGCTTGATCCGCAGCCAGAGCGTGACGGTGGCGAATTTAGTGCCGCGTTTGTTCAAGAAAACATTCCCCGGTGATTTGGGTGTGACGAGCTTCGGGCGTCCGGCGGCGAGGTAGGAATTCAATGCTTCGACGGCCTTGCTGCCGACCGGAACAACGCGTTCCTTGTTGCCCTTGCCGATGACGTTGATGAAACCGGCATCCAGATGAAGCTGCTCCAGCCGTAAGCCGCATAACTCGGCGAGCCGCAGGCCGGAGGCGTAGGCGAGCTCGAGTACGGCCTGGTCGCAAAGCGCGGCAGGCGTGGCGGGTTCTTCGGACGCGAGGAGCTTGGCAATTTCGTCATTCGTCAGCGATTTGGGCAGTCGCTTCCAGCGTTTGGGGAGCGAGAGATGCTCGGCGGGATTGGCGGGCAAAAGTTTTTCCGTCTCGGCGAAATTGTAAAACGCGCGCAAGGCGGCGATTTGCAAATACACGCTCTCGCTGCTCAACCGGCGCGTCGAATCCTTCTCCTCGTTCGCCAATGTCCGCTCGCGCTCGCGCTGAAGGAACGCCATGAGATGTTTCAATTCGACCTGTTTCCAGTCGGTGATTTTCTGCCCGCCTGCCCACGCAACGAAACGATTCAGCAACCCAGCGTAAGTTTTCTGCGTGTGCTCCGCCTGGCCGCGTTCGTGGCGCAGGTATTGCAGAAAATCTTCGACGAGCGTGTTCACTGCTTTGTCGGTTTGACGGTGAATTCTACGAACCGGCTTTTGTGTAATGCCAGCTTCAAGCTCAAGGTTTTGGTATCGGGAGGGTCTATAAATTCAAGATTGTAATGGCCTGCCCATCCTCCAGGCGAAAATGTACTCCAAATAGCGCGCCCTTGATCATCGGTCGCTTGCAACAACGTCAGGTTCATTCCTTGCGGATTGAAATTGGGATCGGCATGGATGATGACACTGATGCGTTTTCGGCCAGCTTGATATGGATACGGAGACAGTAAGGGCGGCAGTAATTTCAAATTCACTGCGTTAACCTTGGCTTGGGCAATGACAGTAAAATTGGTATTGCTCGCATCCCACGTCCATTCATCGTCCGCGTCCTGCTGGCTGCCCGGACGGACGAGAAGGTTGGTGAACGTGACAATTTCATCGTCACTAAAACCCGACCGGCGGATAAATTCCATCCGCACTTTCCACGCCGGCTCATCCGGCCACAAACCTGGCCGATAAAAATATCCATCGGTCTGAGGCGGAAAAGAAGGGTGAATACGATCTGGATAGGTAGGGTTAATACCGTTCGTAGGGTAATCGTAAATCAAACCGCGAACCTGATTTCCAAACGCATCAGAGGTTCTGACGGGCCAAGGATGCCAGTTGGTAGTTGACTGGCCGTTTTGCCGGAAATCGAAATCGAGGTGGACGCATTGGTTCGCCGGATCGGTGGTCGGCGGATGGTCGCTGCCTTGACGGTAAGGCGCTGGCGCGCCGGCAATAAGTTTGGTGAGCGTCACCTCGAGATCGCCATCGGTTTGCGTATCCGGTAGTGGCTTCGGGACCCAATTCGGAAATGAGCTGGATGTCGGATTGGTAATGACAAATTGCTCCTTGGAAACGCTCCCGCGATACGGCCTGACACGCAAAACTGTTTCCTTGTCCCAGCGTGGAAACGCATTCAATGCGAAGCCATGAATGTCCACGCCATCTTTAACATGCGTCGAAGGATGGCTTTGCTCGATGTTGACGCAGGCCGTGTTCGGTTGATCGGAAATCAGCAATTCATAACTAGGCCACTGTTCCGGTTTGTGTTCCGTTTGAATCCAGACAACGGTGGAGTTGCTGGCGGTGTTAATCCAGTTCCGGGTGCCAAGTTTTTCAGAATGCGGTGGGGCGTGGCGATAACCAAAAGTTGTGCCCAGCAGCGTCAGCTTCGTGCCGTCGCTCAAAGTGATGACTTGCGGGCGGCCAGATTCTTGAGCCTTTTCTGGGTCACCGCCTTTTAGCGAAGCGTCAGCGGCGATGCCAGCCGTCAAAACCGAAACAACGCTCCAGAGGATGATTTTTGTTTTCATAGGCCGTCACTTTTACCGTGTCAACATGGTGACACATTATATCTGGAACGGTAAAAGTATTCGACCTGGCGCCAAGGCATACAAGAGAACAAGTGTAAAAAAATTGTGAGATCGGTTGGGCTTGAAAATATCTCAACCAAATTAACCTCTGGCAACGGGTGTGATTGGCGCAAAAATCACAACTGCTTTCCCGTCAGCTTTTCATACGCTTCCAAATACTTCGCGCTAGTCTTGTTGACCACATCGGTGGGGAGTTGCGGGCCGGGCGGGGTTTTGTTCCAGTCGAGGGTTTCGAGGTGGTCGCGGACGAATTGTTTGTCGAAGCTCGGCTGGCCGCGACCGGGCGCGTATTGGTCGGCGGGCCAGAAGCGGGAGGAGTCCGGCGTGAGGACTTCGTCAATGAGGAGGAGCTGGCCGTCGTGCAGGCCGAACTCGAATTTGGTGTCGGCAATGATGATGCCGCGCTGGCGGGCGTAGTCGCGAGCGGCTTGGTAAATCTTCAGGCTCAAATCACGCGCTTTGGCGGCGATTTCCTTGCCGACGATCTTCACGGCCTCGTCGAAGGCAATGTTTTCGTCGTGGCCGGCTTCGGCCTTGGTGGAGGGTGTAAAGATGGGTTCGGGCAACTCGGCGGACTCGGTCAGCTCGGCAGGGAGTTTGATGCCGCAGACGGTCTGCGTTTTTTTGTATTCCTTCCAGCCGCTGCCTGAAAGGTAGCCGCGCACGATACATTCAATGGCGAGGGGTTTGGCCTTTTTGACGAGCATGGAGCGGCGGTGCAGGTCGGTGAGTTGCGCGGCGGGCAGACCGGCAAGCGCAGGAATGTTCAGCGGTTCATTCGCGTCGGCGAGCAGATGATTGGGCACCAGCGTGGCAAATTTCTCAAACCAGAAGTGCGAAATCTGCGTGAGCACTTCGCCTTTGCGCGGGATGCCGTTGGGCATGATGACGTCGAAGGCGGAGATGCGGTCGGTGGCGACGAAAAGCAGTTGCTGGTCGCCGACGCGGTACACGTCACGCACCTTGCCGCTGGCGTGAAGGGGGAGATCGTGGAAGTCAGTTTGTAAGAGGACGGAATCGAGAAGTTCAGGGGTCATGATGAAATTTTACAGGGAAGAGGCGAGGCGTATTCTAGCTGGTCCGAAAAAAATGTCAANNTTCGCGGACTTTGCCGCTGCGGATTTTTTTGATGCCAGGCAAATCAAGTTGGAGCAACGGCGCATTAGTCATGGCAGGATAATGGCGTTCAACGTTTGGAGTTCAAAGTTCAAATTTTGGTTTGCCTGAGTTCGCTTCTCTGGACGGCCACGCTCGACACTTGACCGCTGTCTGCCTAGAATTGGCCGGTTATCGACCAAAACGGCATGACACAAACCCTGAAATTGCTCAGCGAATTGATCGCGCTCCCCAGCGTGAATCCGGCATTTCTGCCGGCAAATGATCCGCACGCCGGGGAGCAAAGGGTGGCGGATTGCCTTGCGGCGACGGCAGCACGCGCCGGATTGAAGGTGGAATTTCAAAAAGTTCTACCGGGACGCTCGAATTTGCTGGTCCGGCTTTCCCCAACCGGGAAGGTCAAGCAACGAATCCTGCTGTCACCTCATCTGGACACGGTGGACGCCGTCAGTGAAAACCAGTTTTCGCCGCGTCTCAAAAACGGTCGGCTCTACGGTCGCGGCGCGAGCGATACCAAAGGTTCCGTGGCTGCCATGCTGACGGCGCTGTGCGAGATCGCCAAAAGCAAACGCCGACCCGCCGAAACAGAAATTGTTTTCGCGGGTTTGGTGGATGAGGAGAACGCGCAGCGCGGATCGTTCGCGTTGGTAGCAGGTGGTTTTAAAGCCGATCTTGCCATCGTCGGTGAACCGACGCGGTTGCAGGTGGTGACGGCGCACAAAGGCGACGTTTGGTTGCGGCTGGAGACGCGCGGCAAAGCGGCGCACGGCGCGCGCCCGGACCTCGGACGCAACGCGGTACTCCAGATGGCGCGAATTGTTGGATTGCTGGAGACGACTTACGCGGCACAGTTGCGGAAGCGGCGACATCCTTTGCTCGGCCATCCGACGATCAGTGTGGGCAGCATTGCCGGCGGCACGCAGCCGAACATCGTTCCGGCGCAGTGCGTCATGTCGGCAGACCGGCGAACAATACCGGGCGAAACCGAGGCCACAGTCCGCCGCGAAGTTAAGACGCTGCTCCGCAGAAATAAACTGAGCGCGACCATGGCCAGCGTGAAGCATGCGGCTTGTTTGCCGTTGGAAACGAATCCGCGACTGCTGCTGGTTCGGCAGTTTCTCCGATGTGCCGGGCAGAAGAAACCAGCGGGAGTCGATTTTTTCTGCGACGCCTCAGTGCTGTCTCACGGCGGCATCCCCAGCGTGGTGTTTGGCCCGGGTGATATTGCCCAGGCGCACACGGCGGACGAGTGGATTTCGCTGCCTTCGCTGGAGCGGGGCAAAGACTTGATCGTGCGCTTTCTGAAATCGCTTCCTTGAACCGCGACGACCTCGTATTGTCCAACGTCCATGATTGCAGAGAAAATTGAATCCGCGCCGGATGTCGACCATAAACATCAGGTCTCGTTTTTCCGGCACAGCGGCTGGCTGATGATCGCGAACATCGCCGGTGGCGTATTCATGTGGGCGGTGCATTTTCTGGCCAAGCAAATGCACGCACCGGAGCAGATTCGCGCGGAGGAGTATGGCCTCTTCGTCGCGTTCATGTCGGTGGCGATGTGCGTTCCGGCCATGCCGCTGCAAATGGTTATGGTCCATCAGACCGCCCAAGCCCTGGCCGCGAAGCGCGAACGCGAATTGGCCGGTATGATCCGGCTGGTCTGGCTGGGAACTTTCGGACTGTGGCTGGTATTGGCCATCGTCGTGTTCGTGTCGCAAGCAAGAATCCTCAGCCAGTGGGAAATCAAAAATCCGGCTGGGCTGTGGGTGACGCTGGCGGCCTTGCTGTTCTCGTTTTGGATGCCGTTGTTCGCAGGCGTGCTTCAAGGCCAGCAGAGTTTTCTTTGGCTCGGATGGGCAATGATCCTAAATGGCATCGGTCGTGTCGCCGTGGCCGCGCTGGCAGTCCTAGCGCTGGGCGGTTACGCTGCTGGAATGATGACGGGTGTTCTGCTGGGTTTAGCGACCGGGGTGGTGATTGCCGTCTGGCAAACCCGGTCGCTGTGGCGGATGCCTTCGCTGCCGTTCGACTGGCGCAGCCTGCTTCGGCAGGTCATTCCGCCGATGCTCGGTTTCGGGGCGTTTCAATTCCTGTTCACGGCGGACACGATGTTCGTCAAAGCGTACATCGGTGGGGATGAAACGGGGTTTTATGGGAGTGCCGGGACCCTCTCACGCGCGCTGATGTGGCTGGTCGGTCCGTTGGCAGGGGTGATGTTTCCAAGAATCGTGCATAGCGCGGCAAAGTCTGAAAAATCGAACTTGATGGGCATGGTTCTGATCGGAACGGCGGTGCTCGCGGCCTGCGGCGCACTGGGGCTTTGGGTCCTGGGGCCGTGGGTCGTCAAGCTCGTGTACGGCGAGAACTTCGTAAAACTCGCCTCCACCGTGATGCCGTGGTATGCGTGGGCGATGGTGCCTTTGTCGCTGGCGAACGTGCTGCTCAGCAATCTGCTCGCGCGCTCCTCTTTCCGCGTGGTGCCGGCGCTCGTAGTGCTGGCAGTCGCCTACGGTTTCGCATTGACCCGCTTTCATGCCAGCTTTGTGACGGTGCTTCAAACACTGGGAGTTTTCAGTCTCGCGTTCCTGGCGGTCTGCGCCTGGTTCACCTGGAAACACAAGGAGGAATTGGAAAATGACGGACAGCAGTCAGTCCTTTGATTTTCCGTTTCCGTCTTCTTTCGGTCCCGGACGCGGCGGCGGGGCCTTGAGCTTTTTGTAAATCCAGCCTTCCAGTGGACGCAACGGAAGCAGCCACCGATAACACGGCGAATAGATCAAGCGCAGCCGCACCACGGACAGAAACATCACCAACGAACTTCGCAACAGACGTTGCGTGACTTTCGAGCCGATTTTGTCCGTCCATTCGGTCGGCACTTCGCGGACGACGAATTGTTCCCGTTTCAGGCAATAGAGCAGGTTCACATCGAATGCCAGGTCGGCGATACGCAGCGAGGAATGAATTTTTTCCACCGCGGCGCGATGCATGACTTTGGCCGGACATTGCGTGTCTTTGATGTTCATGCAGAGCAAAGCTTGCACGATGGCGTGAAAGACACGGCTGGTGAATCGCCGCAGCCGGGTCTGGCTCTGATGCAAGATCGCCCCCGGCAACCACCGCGAGCCGATCACACAATCAACTCCATCCAATTGCCGCACGAGATCGTGGAACGCCTTTGGCGCCGTGGCACCGTCCGCATCGACGTAACCAATCAAATCGGCCATTGGTGCCAATTTAAGTCCTTCGATCAATGCTCCGCCTTTGCCGATCGGTTCGGGAAAATCCAGCACGTTGACCGTGGAAAAGTCCGCCGCTACGCGCTGCACGACGACGAGGGTGTTGTCCTTACACCCATTGAGCACGACGACGAGTTGAAACTTGCCCTGGTAGTTTTGGCGGAAATATTGCGCGTAATCGCGCAACACCGGTTCGATCCGCTGTTCTTCGTTGTAGGCTGGAATGAGGAGCAACAGGCTGGGCTGAGTCACGCGCAATGAATTAGCAGGGTTTTGGCGAATTGCAACTGCGGCGGGAGGGAGTATGGAGTAATGGGGTGATGGCTCAAAGCTCCCGCGCTCCAGCACTCCATCTTCCCAATCTTCGCCCTCATGTAATCGAAACCTCGCGCTGGATTTTGAATTTCTCCACGCGCTTGCGCAACGTGGCGCGGGTGATGCCGAGCAATCTGGCGGCCTGCACCTGGTTGCCGTTGGTTTCCTTGAGCGCCTGGATGATCAACTCCCGCTCCACCGCGGGAATCACCTTGCGTTTGCTGTCCTGCCGCGCCCACCGAAACAATTCATGCGCCAACGAATCCAGGTCACTGCTTCCTCCGGTGATCGGTTGAGCGCCGGGAGTCACCGATGGTCGGTGACCGTTAATCTCTGGCGGCAAATCGGCCGGCAAGATCGCTTCACCTTTGGCAACCACCAAGGCCCGCTGAATCACATTCTCCAATTCCCGCACGTTGCCCGGCCAATGATAATGTTCCAACGCCTTGATGACGCCGGGTGAAATGGATTTGGGCGGTCGCTGCTGGTCGCGTGAAAATTTTTTCAGAAAATAATTCACCAGCAAACGAATGTCCTCCCGCCGGTCGCGTAACGGGGGAAGCTGGACGCGCACGACGTTCAGGCGATAGAATAAATCTTCGCGAAACTGGCGCGCCGCCACCGCCTGTTCCAGCGGCTTGTTCGTGGCGGCGATGACACGGACGTCCACCTGAATCGGTTGATTGCCGCCGACGCGCTCGAACGTGCCGGATTGCAGGACACGCAGAATTTTTGTCTGCGTGGCGGGGGTCATGTCGCCGATCTCATCCAGGAAAATAGTGCCGTGATTGCATTGCTCAAATTTGCCGATGCGCTGGGTTGCGGCGCCGGTGAACGCGCCTTTCTCGTGTCCGAATAATTCGCTCTCCAACAAATTCTCCGGGATGGCCGCGCAATTGATCGCGAGGAAGGGTTCTTCGTTTCGTTCGCTGTGGTTGTAAATTGCGCGAGCGACGAGTTCCTTGCCAGTGCCGCTTTCGCCGGTGATCAGCGCAGTGGCGTCGGACGCGGCCAGTTGCCCGATCAATTTGAACACCTGCTGCATTGGCTCGCTGCGCCCGACGATGCCGAGGTCGTAATCTTCCGATTCCAGCAGCGGCTGATACGAAACCACCTGCCTCATGTCGCGCGCAGCCTTGAGCGCGCCGGTCACGATTTCCTTGAGCTTGGGCACATCGAACGGTTTGAGCAAGTAATCGTAAGCGCCGAGCTTCATCGCTTCGATGGCCGTTTGCGTGGTGCCGTAAGCGGTCATCAGAATCACCAGCAACTTGGAATCGATCTGCCGCAGGCGACGCAACGTTTCCAGTCCGGTGATGCCACCCATGCGCACATCCATGATGACGAGCTCGGGCTTGAGTTTGGGAATAAGCTTCAAACCTTCTTCGCCGCTGGCAGCGGTGGTGAGTTCGATCTCCGGCGAATCAAAAATCCGCCGGAACGAGTATTGCACGTCCGCTTCGTCGTCGATTAAAAGTAATTTGCTCATTGCGAAATCAATAAGCGCTTAACATAGCGAATCGGCGCAAATGGGACAGTGAATTTTGAAGCGTTAAACGCTTTACTCCGATCCAATCAACTGGCGATCTGTTTCCGCACCCACTTGCGCGCTTCCTCCGGCGTCTTCAGTTCGTCAGCCAATTGCTGCTCCCGGATTTCGGCCAGCAACGCACCGAGTTGCGGCCCCGGCTTCACGCCCATTGCCAGCAAATCATTGCCGGTCAGCAGCGACGGGCGGATGGCCGGTTGGTTGGCCAGTTGCGTCGCTTGATCGACGAGAAATTCATAGTGGTCGAGTCGCTGGTGAGAGCCGAGGCAATCGAGACGGTGCAGTTCCAGTTCGAGCGGAAACGTTTCGCGCAGGAGCAGCCGTCGCAACGTCGCCTTGCGCATGTTTTTTACATCCTTGAACTGCATATGCTGCAGGACGCAGGCGACGATTTCATCCGTTTGCTTGCGCGAGAATTTCAGGCGTTGCAACAACGCTTCCGCCATTTCCGCGCCCATTTTTTCGTGGCCGCAAAAGTGAATGCTGCCCGTGGCGGAATCGCGCACCGCAGTCACTGGCTTGGCCACGTCATGAAGCAAGACGGCCCACGGGAGGGAGGGCGGGGCGCCGGTCGGCAACTGTTCAAGCATCAGCCGCAGATGATTGAAGACCGTGCCTTCCGGGTGAAAGTCAGGCGATTGTTCGCAGGTGACGGTGGCGGCGATTTCCGGCAGCACTTGCTCCAACAAACCGCTCTCACGCAGTAAATCCAGGCCGCGTGCGGCGTTGGGCGCGCACAAGAGTTTCACCAGTTCATCGTGTATCCGCTCGGCGCTGATGTCCTTGATTTTCGATGCGTTCGCTTGGAGCGCCACGAAAGTTTCGGCTTCGATTTGAAACCCGAGTTGCGCCGCAAACCGAACGGCGCGCAACAGACGCAGGTGGTCTTCGGCAAACCGTTCCGTGGGCGAGCCAATGGTGCGGAGAATTTTGGTGCGCAGGTCCGCTTCGCCGCCGACCCAATCGTGCAGTTGCTTGTAAATGGGATCGTAGAACAGGCCATTGACGGTGAAATCTCGGCGTAGCGCGTCAGCGCGCGCATCGCCGAAACTGATTTTTTCCGGGCGGCGTCCGTCTTGATAATCCGGCTCCGCCCGAAAGGTGGCCACTTGAAATTGTTTTTCCTGCTCGACGACGAGCATCACGCCGAACTTGCGCCCGACGGCCACGGTGCGGGGAAAAATATTTTCGATCTGTTCTGGCAGCGCGTTGGTGGCGACATCATAATCCTCCGGCTCGCGACCAAGGAAATAATCCCGCACACAACCGCCGACCCAGTAGGCGACAAAGCCAGCATCTTGCAGGCGGCGCACGATTTCCGTGGCGGTGGAGCGCATTGGAATGGCTGGTTCGCTACTCACGATGTTCAACGCGGCTCAATTCAACCACGGACGGGCGCGGATGGAAACAGATTTGAAAACAGCCGGACTGAGGAGGTGAAAGCAACTCTTCGTACGACTCTGATGAAGGCCTGGTTATTCGGCTCCCCAGATATTTTTCACGTGAGCGACACCGCTTTTGAGCTCCTCAACAGTGAGCCTGGGGCTGAACTCAAACACTCTAAGGTGTTCCGGCTTCACCATCGGTCGGAGTGCGGCAAAATCAATCATGCCGGAGCCGGGGGCGCAATGATCGCGTCCGGGAAACTGCACATCATGAATGTGAAAGCCGAAGAGCCGGTCTTGCATTGATTCCAAATGCATCGCGTGATGGATGAAACCGAGGTTTTCCTTGATTTGAGCGTGACCGGTGTCGTGCCAATAACCGATGGCCGGGCTGGAAAACTCCTTGAAGAAAAACCGGAAATCACTCTCCAAAGGAATTTCCTCCAGTGCTTCCCGGTTTTCGATGCCGAGTTTAAAGCCGTGCTTTTCGGCTTCCGGCAGAAGGCGGCGCAATATTTCTTTGGTTCGTTCGACGAACTTTTCCTTTTTGGCTTCGCGTTTTTGGGTGAGTTCCTCGCACAGCTTCTCGTATTTAGACGTTTCCTTTTCACCGCGCCCGACCATGTCGATGAGTTTGTCGGTGTAATCCTTCATGTCAATGCTGCCGAGGTGCAGCACGACCAGTGACGCTTTCACGCGCACGGCAAATTCAAAAGTCTTGAGCGTGTGTCGATGGGCGTTTTCGCGTTCACGGGGGTCTTCGGCGGAAAATTGAAACAGGTTGGGTGCGGAGTGGTTGACGCCCATGGGCAGCGGACAGAAGTTATGCAGGCTTGAGATTTTAATTTCCCCGGCGTCCACCGCGTCAAGGATGCCGGGCAACAGGCTGATGCGCGTGCCGTGACTCAACTCGGCATATTCAAAGCCAAGGTCACGAATCTCGCGCAGCATCGCGCGGCCATCGGTGTGGCGATGGGAGTTCCAGCAGGTGGAAAGTGAATACATAAAACAAAGGCCGAGTGCAGTCAGGTTTCGACCGCACCCGGCCACGGGAATTCAAACAATTACAAATCCGCGTACCGGGCGGTCAACATGGCGGAGAATCGGGCCGCTTTCATCTTGCGACGACGGCGTTCACTTGGCTTTTCAAAATGCCGGCGACTGCGCACTTGTTTCATCGTGCCTTCGCGGTCGATTTTTTTCTTCATGCGCCGCAACGCGCGGTCAACGGATTCGCCTTTTTTAAGTCTAATTTCAGTCAAAACTGATTCACTTCCTCTCGGTGACTTTGGAATCAAAACGGCCACCATGACCGCCTCGTTCAATCCAGTCAGGGGCAGGAGGGTATTTTTGCGCGGGGTCGGTGTCAACCGGCAAAAAATCCCTAAAATGCCCTAAAATAAAGGCAGTTGCACTTAGGCCGCTTCTTTCGTTTGCAGAAAGCCCTGCAATTGGCGCAGCCGTGTAGGATGCCGCATCTTGCGCAAGCCTTTCGCTTCAATCTGCCGGATGCGTTCGCGGGTGACTTTGAATTGTTTGCCCACTTCTTCCAGGGTCCGGGAATACCCGTCCCCCAACCCAAACCGCAATTCCAGGACCTTCCGCTCACGTTCGGTCAAACTCGCCAAAACATCGTGAAGTTGTTCCTTCAACAAACTGTAACTGGTCATGTCGGATGGATTTTCGGCGGCATTGTCTTCAATGAAGTCGCCGAAATTCACATCGCCGCTGTCACCGACGGGCGATTGCAACGAGATCGGCTGCTGCGCCATTTTTAGGATGGCGCGGACCCGTTCGACCGGGATTTGCATTTCGTCGGCGATTTCCTCCGGTGTGGCCTCGCGTCCCAACACCTGAACGAGTTGTTTCTGCACTCGCATCAGTTTGTTGATGATCTCGATCATATGCACCGGAATGCGGATGGTGCGGGCCTGATCGGCCACGGAACGGGTGATGGCCTGGCGAATCCACCAAGTGGCGTAGGTGGAGAATTTGAAGCCGCGCCGATACTCAAACTTCTCCACACCTTTCATCAATCCCATGTTGCCTTCCTGAATCAAGTCGAGGAAGGAGAGGCCGCGGTTGGTGTATTTTTTGGCGATGGAAATGACCAATCGCAAATTGGCTTCCACCATTTCGGTTTTCGCTTGATGCGCTTTGGCGGCAAAATCTTTCAACCGCGCATAAGCCTTGAGAAAGTCGTCGAAAGACATTCGTACAAAGATTTCCAGCGCCTGGATTTTTTGCCGTTCGGAGGAAATAACCGCTTGTTGCTGGGTGGACTTGCGATGCTTTTCCCACTCGTGAATGGCGCGCGAACTGGTTTGGATTTTATCGTGGATGTTTTCGGTCACCAGCGTCATTTCCTCGATGACTTTGTGTTTGTAATAAAACTTCGCGAATGACTCCTGCAATTTCCGATCCAGCTTTTTAAACTCGGCCAGGAGCTTTTCGTGTTTGGTTTTGTTGGTGGTCTTCTGCCATTGGGCGTACTTCTCGTCCACTTGCTGATCGAGTTGACGCACTTGCTTAACCAGTTTGCGCAGGATTTTGAGATGGCTTTCCCGCCCTTCGATTTTCTTGTCCACAATGACGCGATCGAATCGTTCCTTCGGCGGCTCGGAAATCAGTTTTTCAGCCAGCGCAATGTGTTCCTTGCCGGCAAACCCAAAGCTGTAAATGATCCGTTTGACTTCGTTTTCGGCTTCCTCGATTCGTTTGCAAATGGCCACTTCCTGTTCGCGGGTCAGCAGCGGCACCTGTCCCATTTGTTTGAGATACATTCGGACCGGGTCGTCCAAAATATCCAGGCGAACCTTCTCCTCCGGTTCCTCCGGTTCAACTTGCTTGACGTTGTCCACCTCCGCCTGATCGACGATTTCTATGTCGAGGTTGCGAAGTTTGGTGTAAATCTCATCCAAGTCTTCCGGCGTCACGATGTTATCCGGCAAAGCGTCATTGATGTCGTCGTAACTCAGATGGCCCTGTTCTTGGGCGAGGCGGATCAATTCCTTTATTTTTTCCGTCAGATCGACGCCGGAATGAGTTTTCACCGGGCCGATCGGATTGTTGCCCTCAGATGCAGGCGCCAATCGCAGTTTTGCATGGCCGTTGCCAGCATGACCGTTCCGGGGCTTCAGTTCAGTCCTTGCCACTGTGGCGGGCGACTTGGCTGCTTTATTGCGGGTGGTTCGGTGCGTTTTGGTGGGCAGCGATTTAACACGTTTGTGGACGGTTCTTTTGTTTGTGAATTTGGTGGCGGCCTTCCTGGCCTTCAGTTTAATCATATTTTTATACGCGCGCGTCTCTTTAGAGGTGCAAAAACAGCCGACCATTATGCTTGGACGCCGGAGCGAAGTCAAGTAATGCAATAAAGCGTCGGAATATCAAGAAATTGCGACCCGCTACCAGCCGGAATTCTTAAGGCCTTTCCGGTGCGTTTCAATTGATGACTAAGCGGTTACGGCTTCGCCCTTCACAACCCCGTCGTAACCGTTTTCTTCCAGTTCCAGCGCGAGTTCTTTGCCGCCGGAGCGAACGATACGTCCATCTACGAGCACATGGACGTAGTCAGGAACGATAAAATTCAGCAGCCGCTGATAATGGGTGATGACAAGCTGGGCGTTGTCCGGGCGCTTCAATTTGTTAACGCCCTCAGAGACGACTTTCAGCGCGTCAATGTCGAGGCCGGAATCGGTTTC
>PLJQ01000366.1 GCA_003140275.1 Limisphaerales bacterium | reverse complement strand
CCGGTGTGATCGCCGAACGGGCCTTCGTCGCGGAGCGGCTCGCGCGGGTCAACGTAGCCTTCGATGACGAAGCCGGCGTTGGCGGGGACTTCGAGGTCGTTGGTCTCGCACTTGACGAGTTCGACGGATTGTTTGCGGAGGTAACCGGCGAGGAGGAATTCGTCGAGGCCGTCGGGCAGCGGCGCAGTGGCGGCAAAAGTGAACACGGGATCGCCGCCGAGGAAAATGGCGACGGGCATGCGCGCGCCGGTTTCGTAATAACGGCGGCCGTGTCGCGCGCCGACTTTCTGAAGCTGCCAGTGCATGCCGGTGGTGTGGTCGTCGTAAATCTGGATGCGATACATGCCGACGTTGCGCTCGCCCGTATCGGGGTCTTTCGTCACGACGCAAGGCAGGGTGATGAAACGGCCGCCGTCGAGGGGCCAGCATTTTTGGATGGGGAGGTTGGCCAAGGTTGAAGGTTGAAGGTTGAAGGTTGAAGGTTTTAGCACGTCGGGCGCGGGTGGCCAGCTTTCGACCTTCTCACTTCCCACTTCGAACTTCTGCACAACTTCCTTGCACGGGCCGTCTTTCACGAGTTTGGGTTTCGCGTGGCGCAGATCGAGCGCCTGACCGAGCAATTTTATTGTTTCGCGAAAACTGGCGGGTGGCTTGGCCTTCATCAGCGCGCCGAGTTCGGCGGCAGCTTCATCCACGGAATTCGCGCCGAGGCTCATCGCCATGCGTTTATGTGAACCCATCGTGTTGATGGCAACTGGAAACGGGGACTCCACGCCGTTGACCGTGGGTTTCTCAATGAGCAGCGCCTTCCCGCCGCCCGGTGACTTCATTTCGCGGCTGGCGAGTTCGGTGATTTCGAGTTCAGTGGCGACCGGCTGGCGGATGCGTTTGAGTTCGCCAGCCTTGTCGAGTTGGTTCACAAAGTCACGGAAGGAATCGAAAGCCATAATCGCGGAGGCTAGCAGACTGAAGTTGGAGTCCAAGCTTTTGCTGGTCACGCGTGCTCGAACGCGAACAGACCAGGGCACAAGCCGAAGCTTGGATTCCCGCCACGCGTCATTCTCACGCAGATTGCGTGAAAATTTACACGCAACCGGCGTCACTGGATGCGTTGATCTGCGATTTCGGGCCGGAAATCGTGATGGCATTGCGACTGCTAAAAGTTTCTTAAAATCAGGTTGACAGAGCGAGCGGTGTCAATAGAGTTCGCGGACTGTTTACCAAAAAATCAAACCGCCATTGCGTTTATGAACAAAAATCTAAAGAAGAAAATCGGGGCTTTCACTCTTATTGAGCTGCTAGTCGTTATTGCCATTATTGCCATTTTGGCGGGCCTGCTATTACCAGCTCTCGCCAAAGCCAAAGCCAAGGCCCAACGTATCAATTGCGTCAACAACCTCAAGCAAATCGGTTTATCCTTTAAGCTCTGGTCGGGTGACAACGGCGACCGTTACCCCATGGCCGTTGCAGATACCGACGGAGGCGCTCTACCAACCCCGTTAGTTACCGGGGCTCCTGGTTGGCCGACCGCAGCTAATGCACAATCACCGTGGACGTACAAGGTTTTTATAGTCATGTCGAATGAGTTAAGTACGCCCAAAATAACGGTTTGCCCTTCCGACGGTGAACGCAACGCCAGAACCAACTTTCAAAACGATTTTGATTCTACTCTCGTGGGCAACCTCGGCACTTCCTTTTTTGTGGGTCGCGACGCCGACGAAAACAATCCTCAGATGCTGCTCTCGGGAGACCGCAACATTGGCAACTATGTCAACAGTGTCCCGGACACGACCACGGGCAAGCAATTTGGCTTTTCACCGGCCGCGCCGCTCAAGACCGGTTTCTATGAACAACTTGGCACCAACTTTACCGCTGTGGCGACCGCCCCCGGTTGGACCGATAAAATGCACCAGCGAGCCGGCAACCTGGCGATTGCGGATGGCCACGTTGATCAGGTGACCACGCCCAAATTCCGTGAAGCGGCAAAGAATTCCGGTGATTCCACCACCCCCCCAGCAGGAGGCAACAACCTGCTGTTCCCCTAAGCGAGAGTTTTTAGGTCGCCGGAGAAAGGCATCCGTAAGGATGCCTTTTTTGTTTTGAATGGGTTCTTTCAAAATTATTTTGAACACAACGGCAACTCATAAGTCACCGCTTGGCTTCCGTTGCTAAAAAAGCTAATCACGTCAACCAGACCCGGACAATCCATGACCTGATTGACACTTTATGCCCTTCCTGATTGCGGCTCTAGTCGTCATCGGTTTTGTCTGGCTGGCGCGGAGGCTCAGCACCCTCGCGGATCAGGTGGAGTTACTGAGCCGGACGTTGGATTATCTGCAACTGGAAGCGCGTCGGCTAAAAGAACGCCTCGATCAGATTCAAGCGGGCGCATTTTCCGCACCTGCCGAGCCGCCAACGCCGGAAACCATCGAACAACTACCACGAAAACGGGCTGAAGCTGAAGCCGCAGCCATGTCCGGCACGCCGCCGCAAGTCCCGGTGCCGGCAAAACCAGCGCCTCCTCCGATGGAACCCCGGCCTGTTCCTCCTCCTTTGGTCCCGCCGCCGGTTGAACCCGTCTTTGCGCAAGAAAGCGAACCGCCGAAGCCGATGATCAACTGGGAACAGTTCATGGGGGTGAAACTGTTCGCGTGGATTGGCGGACTGGCGTTTTTCCTTGGCGTGGCGTTTTTTGTGAAATATTCGTTTGAGAAGAACCTCATCTCACCCGAATTGCGGGTGGTCCTGGGTTTTCTGACCGGACTGGGATTGCTGGTGGGTGGCGTGGTAATGAAGCGGAAGGAATATGCCGTGACGGCGCATACGCTCTGTGCCACCGGCGTTGTGATTCTTTACGCCGTCACGTTCACCTGCCGGTCGGTGTATCAGTTTAAGTTGTTCGACCTGATTCCAACGCTCGTTTTGATGTCGCTGATCACAACCACCGGCTTTCTGTTGGCGGTGCGGCTCAATGCGCTGGTGGTTGCCATCCTTGGAATGTTGGGCGGCTTTCTCACGCCGATACTGCTCTTCACTGGACAGGACAACCCGTTTGGACTTTTCGGCTATATCGCGTTGCTCGACATCGGCCTGATTGCGGTGGCGTTGCATCGGCGCTGGAATTTCCTGGTGTTGCTGGGTGCCATCGGAACGGTGCTGATGCAGATCGGATGGATGGGCAGTTTCTTTGTGCGGGAAAAATATTTTGAAGGAAACAATATCTTCACGCCCATCGGCGTGTTCCTCGGTTTCGACCTGCTGTTCCTGCTCGCCTTTGTCTGGAGCAATCGCCGCCAGTTGACCGATGTCTGGTTTTTGGCCGCGACGATTGGGCTGCCGTTTGTTTCGCTGGCGTTTGCGCTCTATTTCCTGGCATTTCCGGAACTCGGCCAACGACCCGGTACTATTTTCACCTACGTTTTTCTGGCTGACCTCTGTTTGCTGGCGCTGGTGTGGTTGAAAGAGGAACTGGGCGGCGTCCAACTTGGCGCGGGCGCAGCAACCTTCTTGCTGCTCACGGTTTGGACAATGGGAAGACTGACGAGCGACCTGTTAAACTGGGCGCTCGGTTTTTATCTGCTCTTTGCCATTTTGCATTCCGTTTTTCCAATCGTATTGCAACGACTGCGCCTCCGCGCCGCGCCTGCGTGGTGGGGCCAGTTATTCCCGCCCCTGGCGTTGCTGCTGGTGATGATGCCAATGATTAAATTTACGGAAGTATCGCTGCTGGTCTGGCCGGTTGTGTTGCTCGTCGATCTGCTGGCCATTGGGATGGCCATTCTCACGGCGTCGCTCCTCTCCATCATCGCCGTGCTGATGCTGACAGTCATCGCCACGGCGCTTTGGATTTTCAAAATTCCCGCCGAACTGACCGGATTGTCGGTGACGATGTTCGTCATCGGAGGATTCGCGGTCATTTTTTTCACGGTCGGAATTTTTGTGGCGCGCAAATTCACCGGCCAGTTGACCGAAACCGGATCGGCCGCCGCTTCGTCGGAAATGAGCTTGTGCGCGTTTCCAACCTTGCCGCCGCAGTTGGTGATGCAAATCCCGGCGATGTCAGCCATCCTTCCGTTCCTGCTGTTGATGATGGTTTCGGTGCGTCTGCCGCTGGTCAATCCTTCGCCAGTGTTCGGGCTGGCGCTGTTGATGGTCGTGTTGCTGCTGGGTTTGACCCGATTCTTCAAAATGGATTGGCTGCCCGCCGTGGGACTGGCGTGCGTGCTGGCGCTGGAACACACCTGGCATTTTCAACATTTTCAACCGGAGCAAGCCGCCTTGCCGCTCGGCTGGTATCTGCTTTTCTTCGCCGTCTTTGCCGCGTTTCCGTTTTTGTTTAACCAACAGTTCAGCGCACGAATTGTTCCCTGGGCGGTCGCGGCGCTTTCCGGCCCGCTGCATTTTTTTCTCGTGCATCGACTCGTGAAGACGGCGTATGCCAATGAGTTCATGGGCCTGCTGCCGACGGCCTTCGCGTTGCCAATGTTGCTGGGCCTGATTTTTATCATTCGCAAAATTCCGGATGACAGTTCCGCGCGCAACGATCTCCTCGCGTGGTTCGGCGGAGCGACGCTCTTTTTTATCACGCTCATTTTCCCCATCCAGTTTGACAGGCAATGGATCACCGTCGCGTGGGCGTTGGAAGGGGCCGCGTTGCTCTGGCTGTTTCATCGCGTGCCGCATACGGGCTTGCGCTACGTGGGAATCGGCTTGTTGCTCGTGGCGTTTGTCCGGCTCGCGTTAAACCCGGCGGTGCTGAGTTATCACGCGCGCAGCGCCACGGCGATTTTGAACTGGTACCTCTACGCTTACGGCGTCGTCGCGGTTTGTTTGTATGCGGGAGCGCGACGGTTGGCCCCGCCCCGTCATTTGGTTCTCGGCAACAATATGCCGCCGCTCCTGAGTGGGTTGGGCACGGTGCTGGCGTTTCTGTTGTTGAACATCGAAATCGCGGATTACTTCAGCGCCGCGGGCTCGACGCTGACCTTCCAATTCTCCGGCAACTTCGCGCGCGACATGACCTATTCCATCGCGTGGGCGCTGTTTGCCCTGGGGTTGCTGGTCATTGGCATTGCGAGAAAGGTTCCGGCGACCCGTTACGCCGGCCTCGGTTTGCTGAGTGTGACGTTGCTCAAACTATTTTTCCATGACCTCGCCAAACTCGGTCAGCTTTACCGGATCGGCGCATTGATCGTCGTCGCCGTCATCGCCATTCTGGCCTCGTTCCTTTACCAACGCTTTCTTTCTTCCGACAATACTGGAAATGAAACTCAATCCAACAAGCCGCCGCCTGTCTGAGCCGTTCCGCCGGGTGCAGATTGCAGCGACACGACGGTTTATCCTCGTGCTCTCTATTTGGTTCAGCATGGCGGGCGATGCCGGCGCGGCCCCGTTTTCTGATTGGCAGTATCGTCAAGAAATCCAAATTGCCTCGCAGGGATTGGTGAAAATCGATCTGCCGGTGGACACGCTCGACGCCGCACAACCGGGACTTGCAGACCTCCGCGTTCTCGACAACACCGGAAATGAAGTTCCCTATCTGATCGAACGCCCGCGACCGACCGGCAAAGTCGTCCGCGACGCAAAACAATTTCAAGATTCGTTGACTCAAGACTTCACCGTCATCGCGCTCGAAACCGGTTTCACGGAACCCATTGAGGGGGTTACTTTGACAACGCCCGACGGCAGTTTCATCAAAGCCGTGCAAGTCGAAGGTTCTGCCGATAAAAAAAGCTGGCGGCCTTTGGCAACCGGTCAACCAATTTTTCGTCAGTCCAATGGCTTCAGTCAGCTTCATGTCGTGGTGCCGACTGGCGCGTGGCCGTTTCTGCGGCTGACCGTGGATAACCGACGTTCACCGCCAGTCCCCTTCACCGGCGCGCGAATCCACGCCGCGGCGGCTGAAGTGGTGCCGAGCGAGCCGTTGAAAGTTCGGATCACCGACCGGATCGAAAGCCCGGGCGAAACGCGGCTCACGTTGAATTTTGATGCCGCGGGCATCAACCTCGCCGAATTGGAGATCGAAGCGGCCGCCCCATTGTTTACTCGCAAAGTCACACTCGTTGCGCAGGAGATGGTGGAGAATGTCGTCCGGGAAAAAAAGCTGGCGACGGCGGTGATTTATCGCGTCGCCGCCGAAGGCCAGCCCGCTGCTGCGCAACTCAAGTTCCCGCTGGAACTACAAACTCCGGCGCGCAAACTGTTGCTGTTGATTCAAAACGATGACAGCCCGCCGTTGCAAATTTCCGTCGTCCGCGCATTACGCCGGCCGGTTTATCTCATCTTCCTGCCCCGGCAAAGCGGAACGCATTCGATTTTAACCGGCAATCGGCGCGCGACCGCGCCCCGTTACGACCTGGCCTCGTTCGAATCAAATTTGAAAGCCGTCACTGTCTCACCGCTGCAACTTTCGTCCCTGGCGGCCAGCCCGGATTATCGCGCCACCGAAGCGTTGCCGGAAGTTTCGGCGAGCGGTTCGGCATTGGATGTTTCCGCCTGGGTCTGTCGTAAGCGCGTGCCCATCAGTCGCGCGGGCGTGCAGCAGCTCGAACTTGATCCGGAGGTTTTGTCTCATGCGCTGTCTGGCTTCGCCGACCTGCGGTTGGTGCGCGATGGCAAACAACTTCCCTACATTTTGGAACCCACCTCGGCCATCCGTGCGCTGACTCCAACTGCCACGCCCGCCACCGATCCGAAAAAGCCAAAACTCAGTCGCTGGTCAATCAAACTTCCACACCGCTCGCTTCCGCTCTTGCGGCTGGTCTGCGAAACCCGGACGCCGCTCTTTAAGCGCGACGCCCTGCTCTACGAAGAAGTGGCGGATGACCGGGGCCAGAAGTATCAACGTACGCTCGGCCAGGCCTCCTGGGTGCAAACACCCGAACGCAAGTCCAGGCAACTCGTTCTGCCGCTCTCCGGTTCGACTACAAGCGACACCCTGTTTCTGGAAATCAACAACGAAGACAACCCGCCCATCGACCTGGAGAAATTTGAGCTGGTCTATCCAGTGACGCGCGTGCTGTTCAAAGCCGCGCTCGAGTCGCCGGTTTATCTTTATTACGGAAACCACCAAGCCATGCCGCCGCGTTACGACCTGAGTCTGGTTGCGGCACAGATGCTCGCGGCTGACAAAACTGCCATTTTTTCCGGTGGCGAAGAGCAACTGAAAAAATCCTCCTGGCGTGAACAAATACCGGCAGGAAGCGGCGGCGTGATTTTCTGGGCGGTGCTTGCACTGGTGGTGGTCGTGCTTCTTTTCGTCATCTCGCGGTTGCTGCCGAAAAGCTCTCCACCGCCAACCGCCTGACGATGCGCACGTGATCGAACTCGTCCCGTCAGCCGGGATGAAGCAACGATTTTAAATCTGCTGCGAACTCATCCACGTCCGCTTCCGTCGTGTCCCAACTGCACATCAGGCGGCAGTCGTCCTGACTGACGTGCGTGTAAAACCTCCAGCCGCGTTGGTGCATTGCGGTGATCACCGGTTCGGGCAAGCGCACGAACACCGAGTTGGTCTGGCAGGGGAATTGGATTTTTGCTCCGGGCAATGCGCGAATGGACGCGTCGAGACGCCGGGCCATTTCGTTGGCGTGTCGGGCATGCCGTAACCATGCGTCGTCTTGTAACATCCCCACCCAGGGCGCGGCCAGAAACCGCATCTTGGAGGCCAGTTGCCCTGCTTGCTTGCAGCGATGATCAAACTCCCGCGCCAGTTCGAGATTGAAAAACACGACCGCCTCGCCAACGGCGGTCCCGTTTTTCGTGCCGCCGAAGCAAAGGACATCCACGCCCGCTTGCCAGGTGATTTCCTTTGGCGACACTTTCAACGCGACGACGGCGTTGGCAAATCGCGCGCCATCCATCTGAACGCGCAGACCCGACTGCCGCGCGGCGTCGGTCAGCGTCTTGAGTTCATCGACGGAGTAAACAGTTCCGACCTCGGTGGCTTGAGTCAGGCTGAGGGCGCGAGGCTTTGGATAATGAATGTCAGTGCGTTTGTTCACCATGCGGTCGATGTCGGCGGGGTCAATTTTCCCATTCGCTCCCGGCAGCAACAGCACCTTGGTGCCGTTGGCAAAGAATTCCGGCGCGCCGCATTCCGCCGTTTCCACGTGCGCGTGCTCGTGACAGAGAATGCTGTGGTAGGACTGGCAGAGCGAAGCCAGCGAAAGCGAGTTGGCGGCCGTCCCGTTGAAGACGAAGAACACTTCGCACCGCGTTTCAAAAACTTCGCGGATCAAATCGGCCGCTTTTTCCGTCCAGGGATCGTCGCCGTAACTGACCGCGTGACCTCGATTCGCCTCGACCATGGCCGCAAACGCCTCTGGACAGATGCCGGCGTAATTGTCACTGGCGAACTGCCGTTTGATTTGACTGGCGGCGGACATGATGGGTGGCTTCGTCGGTTGGTGAAGGGACTAATTCTTCGTGTTGATTGTCAGTTCATGGACGGTGCGAATGATGTTCTCCTCAATCGTCGGCGCCCACGCTCCGTGATGCCCATAGTAGATCATCGACTCGGCGCCTTCGTAGCCGCCCTCCCGTAAAACGCGCAGGGAAGGCATGTAGGCGCACACGTCGTTGGCATAGGCGATTACCCACGTCCGTTCCCGGCCCAGCTCGTATTTTAGCCGCAGCGAGTAATCCACCACCGCCTCGCCGCCCAACGCGATCATTTGCATCCCGTCTGCGAACTGCCAGGACTGGACCGGATAAGGATAAGACGTCGGCAGCTCTCCTTTATCATCCAGCGTCTTGAGAAGCACCTTCGCGCGTCGCTGGATATAGACATTCGGGTCCTGCAATTGCTTCTCTACTTCGGCGCGAGTCGGCGGTGTGCTCAAAGCCAGTGAAACTTCCTTAAACGCCACGTAGATCGGTCCTTTAAGTTCAGTCAATGGTTGTTTGTTGACCTCCGCGAGCACCGCCTCGGCCAGTTCCGCGCCGTACTTTTGGGCCAACCCCACTGTGCCGCGTGGGAGTGGATTGGCGTCGCCTCCGCAACCGCAGACAAACAACGCCGTGGCGCCGGGCAGTTTCTCTTCGAGGTAAGCCTGCGAGAACCCGGCGTAGTCGCCGCAGAATTTCTGGAAATTGAGCGTGGTGTTGTGGCAGGCGTAGTCATGCACCGCGGCCTTGGTCGAACCGTCCTTGCGCGAGACTTTCAGCACTGGAACATCATGGTCCACCGGTCCGATGTGATTCGTCCCATTGATGACTCCGCCAGGTGTGTATTGACGGCGATTGACGGCAAAACCCGCCCGACCAACACCCCATTCCAGCCGGCATGGCTCAAGATTGTTCAATGCGCTTTCGATGGCTTTGAGGAAAAGGTCAGGCAGGGTTTTGGAATACTCCTCCAGCAAACGTGTTTGGGTTGCATCCAGGCCGTACATGTGCTGCAATCGATCCTGCAACACCGGGCCGCAATGCGTGTGCGAGACTGTGACCATGAGTCGCTCGCGTGGCAGGTGGAACTTCTCCCGTGCCAGATTCGCGGTGAAATTGGCCAGCGCCGCAGGCACTCCGATCAGGTCGCTCGTCACCAGCACCGTCCGCGCGCCCGTTTCATCTTCGAGCGCCAGCGCCTTGGCGTGGAGATCGTGGATTTTGCCCTCGGACGGTTTGCTGCGGGATGCGTAACCCGCCAGCCACATGTTTTGCCTGGGTGTAATGACCACCTTGCCGACGCCCGCCCTGATCTCGCCCGCGGCGCGCACGGGCACGGCGGATAAAAGGCCGATCACGCCGATGGCCAAACAGGTCAATGTCTGCGTTCTCATAAATCGCGCTGCAAGGTTTCAACCTTACGAAAGTGGGAGTCGGGCCACATGCGTTTCGGGTTGAGTCGAATTCGATACAAGCCGGGGCGAGCCGTCAAGCGTGGAGCTTGATGGAATCATTTTTGTTGCGACCCGGCGCGCACTAGGTGAAAAAGTCGCCGTGCAATTTACGAAACTCACCAAGCTGCGAATTTATCAACGAGCATTGGCCGATGCCGAAGTACAACGGCTTAACCAAGAAAAATGAGATCAAGATGAACAAAATCGGTGTGGCCATGGTCGGCTGCGGTGGAATCGCATTAGCGAATCACCTTCCCGGCCTGGCTCTTTGTCCAAACGCAAAAGTTGTCGCGCTGTGCGATAACGACCCAGTGGTCCCTCAACGCGCCAGTCAACAAACCGGCGTCAACGTTACGTCCACCAAATACGAAGAGATCTTAATACGCGATGATGTTCACGCGATCATCATTGCCACGCCGAATTTTGTTCACGCCCCGATTGCATTGGCCGCCATCGCCACCGGTAAACATGCATTGTGCGAAAAGCCAATCGCCTTGAACCACGCGGAGAGCCTTGCCATGTTACGCGCCGCCGAAAAAGCCGGCGTTCGCCACATGACGGCGTTCACCTATCGCTTTGTTCCGGCGATGCGGTACCTGGCGCACCTGGTGAAGCGCGGCGACATTGGGCGGCCGTATCATTTCCGTTCGTGCCGTTTGCNNCGAGATTTCCGGTCGTGCCGTTTGCAGGACTGGGGCACCCGCGCCGTCGGCTGGCGGCAAGTCGCCAAACTCGCGGGCACCGGCGAACTGGGCGACATGCTCTCGCACCGGATTGACTACGTGCACCTGTTGGTCGGTCAGATCAAACGCCTCGTCGCCGACACCCGCCGATTTCACGACGTTCGTGACGGTC
>PLJQ01000503.1 GCA_003140275.1 Limisphaerales bacterium | reverse complement strand
GTCAAGGCCGGTGTGGTTGATCCCAAGAAAGTCACCCGCGCCGCGCTGCAAAACGCGGCCTCCATCGCGGGTCTGCTTCTGACCACCGAATGCCTCATCACCGAAGTGCCGGAGAAGGAAAAAGCAGCGCCCGCAGGTCATGGTGGTCACGGCGGCGGCGGCATGGGCGGCATGGACTACTAAGCCGTTCAGCCAGTTCGGACGAACTGAGATTACAGCAAGCGAGGTTGGCGTATGCCAACCTCGCTTTTTCCTTTTCTCACTTACTCACCTGCTCCCCTGCATTCGTTACCCTTGACCGCGATGCGAAATTAAAGGATGATCTTCTTGCCGACATGGGGGCGTACTGGTTTCGACCTGGAAAATGCGCCAGAGGCGGCATGCCGAGGACGATGCGTTGGCCTCGTTAATCATTCGCATCAAAACAAAACAGCTAATCAAGAACTAGCTCTCGCGGCCTAAGTGCCACGACGTTCACCACTGGACACCTGCTACGGTGGACGGACGCAACAGCAGGCATGGTTGACGGCGGAGACCGCGCGTCGTTGGCCGAGAAAATTCCATGCGGACTAGGCAGTGCGATTCGAGTCCGGACGCCATCGCATAGCAGAAAATCTTCTCCGGACTAAGCATGTAGTCGCGGCTGGTTTGTTAGTCAGGGACGCGGGTTCAATTCCCGCCGCCTCCACCATCTTGAACATTGCTCAGAAAAGTTTGCCGTGCTGCGCACGGTGAGAGTGGTTTCAGCCAATAAATTCGCGGGTTCTTTGAAGGAAACGGTTAAGGTTTGAGCGCGCAAAATGCGGTTCGAGCCGACCCTCGTAAGAAATGATCGCGCCAACCTTGCGTCTTGACATATTACCGCGCTACGATAACATTCTCCAGTGATAACCGCCTTTGTGTGCGGTGAAACGGAGCGCATCTTTCGGGGTGAACGCTCCCGCAAGCCGCCGCCGGACATCCAGAACACCGCCCGGCGCAAGCTGGAATATCTGCACCGGGCGAGGACATTGCGCGATTTGCTTGCGCCGCCCGGCAATCGACTGGAAGCCCTGAAAGGGGACCGCGCCGGCCGGCACAGCATCCGCATCAATAACCAATGGCGGATTTGCTTCGTCTGGCGCGGTGGCAACGCGGAGCAGGTGGAAATCGTGGATTACCATTGAAGATGTTATGAGCAAACGCAAAGACCGACTCAACCCCGTTCATCCGGGTGACGTGCTCCGTGAGGACTTTATGAAGCCGCTGGATCTGTCCGCCTACGCCGTCGCCAAGGCCATCGGCGTCACGCCCATTGCCATCGGCGAAATCATCCGACGCAAACGCGGCGTGAGCGCGGAAATGGCCCTCAAGCTCGGACGCCTGTTCAACATTTCGCCCGAACTTTGGATGGGCATTCAGGCCGACTACGATCTCGAAATCGCCCGCAACCGCAGCGAAGCCGATATTTTCCGCCGCATCCATCCGCTCAAGCTGGCACCCGTCGCGGCGTAATGAAACCGTTGGCGCTTGGACTGACGAAAGGCAGCGAGCGACAGGAGACCGTGATTGTCTGTTTCAATGGGACCAAAACCCTGCCCGGCACATACGATCCCGCGACCGAAACAACGAACGAGGAACAAGTCGCCGCGACCCAGTGGGAGCTTTTGCAGCGCAATAAGAAGTTTCAAACCATTGCCAGGCGATGGATCGCCTCCTCTCAATTCCGCCAGCCAGTCGCGAACGAGCGGGCTATTGACGTTGTCGTTGTAAATCCACCCTTCGTTGCCGGTGTTGTAGGGAGGATCAATGTATATGCACTTCACCTGCCCTGCGTAGTAAGGCAGCAGTGCCTTGAGCGCCGTCAGCAATTTGTTCACGTCCTGCCTGTCTCACTCTTCGCCTGGCTCAGTCACCAAACAGTGACCGGCAAACGCGCCCGGCAACCGGAGTGGATTCCGCTGCTTGGTAAGATCAGAGACAGACGGGACGCGCAACGCTGTTGCGTGTTCGCGGCTCAGTGGTGGAACCACGGATTGGTCCGCATTTCCTCGAAACATTCCAGGAGCGTCATCCCGCTGCCCAATACCATCCACTGGTCGTTGTGCCGGCGTGCCCAAATGTTCCAGGAGTCGGGACCGAAGTAGCCAAGCCGGGCAAAGAGGCTCTCGAAAAACGGTGAGAGCGCGTTTGGGCCAGGGCAGGCATACTTGGCGATGAACTGGAGATACGCCCCATGCCACTTGGTCGAGAAGTCCACGATGTAGCTGAAGCGCAGATCGTCCGGCGGCAGTTTGATGGCGGGTTTGTAGAATTCGGTTGCGAACCGGTCAGCCTCGCGTTGCAGGCTTTGCTTCTGCCACTTTGACAATTTGCATTTGGGCGGAATGTCGGTCGGCATCCAGACGTAGTTTCTTGGCATGATGGTGTCCGTTCTCGGTTCAGCTTTCGCCTCCTTGCACGAGCGAGAGCGAGGGATAGTGGTTGCGGTAAAAGCGGCCCTTGTGGCAGCGCAGCAGGAACGTCAGCGCCTGATCCGGCGGCAAGTCGCGCAGGTGAAACGTCTCCAACAGCGACGCCCCGCCGTGCTCGCGGACCATTCGATGCACGAACGCCGGGCTGGCGCACCGGTTGGTCATGAAGTGCCGGAGCGCGTCCCGCTCCAGGTCGGACAAGCCGTCACCCTGCTTGTGCAGGCCGGAGAGGACGTGGTTGAACCCGAGCATGAACTCCTGGCCTTCCTCGGGATTGTTGAACGCGCCGATGCCCTGGTCGTGGTCGAGAAACTCGCGTGGAAATCGCATCGGCGGGCGCGGCTTTTCTAGGCCGCGTTCCCGCATGAGCCGGCGGACATGCTCCTGGTCCGCCGCGCGCCAGAGGGTTTCCATCCGTTTCTACTCGGCCGCCGCGAGCGTTAGACCATCGGGATATACCGCCAGATCGCCGCCGCAATGGGCCACGAACTCGTCGTGCTGTTTGCTGTTGGCGGCCCTCGCTTGGGCCGCTTCGGCGGGGCAGTAGCGGTAGGCGATGCCCGGGTGGCGTTCCAGCATCTCTCTGCGCAGGCCGGCCTCCTCCTGCTCCGGCACATTCTGGTAAGGCCGCTGTTCGCCCGACCAATACCACTCGCCGTGCCAGGGCGTCAGCGACCCAAACACGACCCCTCCCGGCTGGAACGGACAACGCGGCATGTTCATGCGGACGGTGTAGGGCTGGCCGTTAACGAGGTTGCGCACGACGATGCTCTCGGTTTTTCCCCCCCGATCCTGCCGTGACACCACGCGGTAAAACGCGGCGTGCCGCTTATACCAAGTCCGCAGCGTCGCGCGGTCTTCCGCCGACACGTCCAGCGCGCCGGCCAGGATGTCAATCGCGCCCAAGCCCGACCACCCCGTGCTTTCCTGGCAGATGAAATCGTCGGTGATCCCGACGGTTGCACCTTCGTCGTGTTCGCTGACGTAGTTGGCGAAGAACCACCGGAACAAGTAGGACTTGGTGCCCAGCCAGACGAGCTTGCGCTTGATCTCCCAGCCAAAGCGCGAGGGCCCGGCCAGGAAGTTTTTCACGCCAGAATCCGCCGGCAGCCGGGCGAACCGCTCCGTGAGGAACGTCCCGGCCACCTTCGCGAACTGGAGCAGATTCGCATGGCTGGGGATGGGACAAACCTCCGGGTCCATCTCCATCCACAGCGTCCAGATCAGATGCTGGATTCGCCGCGGATCGAATCCGTTGAGCACGTCCGCCGAGCTGTCGCCGACGGCCAGCGGGAGCGGCGTGCCGAAGAACTCACGGTTGTAGTTCTCCAGGCTGCGCCACAGGCCGGAGTCCGCGTGCAGGTCCTCGCCAAATTCCACCAGCACGGCGGCCAGTTCGCTCCAGGGCTCCCCCGACCAGACCACGGAACGATCGGGAAAGCCGCGCTGGCTCTTCTCCAGCAACCACCGCAAGTCATGGGCAATGTCCGGCAGATATTTGTCCGCCCGGCCCGGCGCGCCCGGCGGACGACTGACGCGTAGAATTTCTTTGACGGCAACGCTCATATATCTGTCAGTTCTGGATATTGTGTAGTCAGGCTTGGTCGCATTTCGCAGGGAGACACTATTGATTGTTGAAGCATCCCGGCAAGGACCCCCGCTGACCAATCGGCAGAGTTGGCCGGGCCGTCCGCGCCGATCAGGAACATCGTCGTCGGCACGCGTCCGGAGTTCCGCGTAGAATAGTTCGCGTAGTGCTCGGCCTGTGCGAGCAGGTCATCGAGCGTTTGGAGTTGCCGGGGCATTTGCACCGGCGACATGGTGCGGTGAAATTGACCTTTTGGAATAAAATTTTGTGAACCCAAACTCATCGGGTCAATTCACCCTGCCGGTGCGAGCTACCCACCCCGCCCCATGCCGAGGTCGCCCGAAACCGCCGTTCCCAAGTCGCTTGACTAAAAACTTGACTTACACTTGACTTACGCGCAGGCTGTCCGCGTGAGTTATCAGCCGCAATTCACCGTCACCCCGGCGCTGCTCGCCCGTGTGGAGCAGATCGCTGCGTTGCGCGAGCGCATCCTGGCCGGCACGGTGCAGGTACGCTGGATTCCCGTCTTGCAAAAGGACACGCGCACACGCAACACCCATTCCTCGACGGCCATTGAGGGCAACCCGCTCACGCTGGAACAGGTGCGTGCCGTGGAGGAGGGCCGGGAATTGCCTGCCGTCGCCTCCCGCGCTAAACGGGAAGTGGTGAACTATTTCGCCGGGTTGCGGTTCGTGGAAAAGAACGCCGCCAAGAAAACGATCTCGCACGAGGAGATTTTGCGTCTGCATAAAATCATCGCGGGCGACGTGATGGATCAGGGCACGGCGGGACGCTACCACACCATTCCTGTCCGTGTCGGGCGTTATGTGCCGCCGCCGCCCGCAGACGTGTCGGGTTTGATGTTTGAATTGCTGACGTGGTGGAACAAGGAAGCAGCAAAGCTGTCGCCGGTTTTAAGTTCCGCCATTGTCCATTATCGTTTTGAGGCCATTCATCCGTTCGCCGACGGAAACGGACGGACGGGCCGCGCGCTGGCGTTGTGGGAGCTTTACCTGCGCGGGTTCGACACGCATCACATTTTTTCCGTGGACGAATTTTATTGGGAGAACCGCCCGCGCTATTACGAGGCGTTGGACAACGTGCGCCACGAAGGCGAAGACTTGACGCAATGGCTGGAATACTCCGCCGAAGGTTTGTTGCTGACACTGGAGCGCGTCTGGACGCGCGTGCAGAAACTTTCTGCCCAACCGGGACAGGAGAAATTGGTTTTGCGTCCCAAGCAGGAACAGCTTTTGCAATTGCTCCGCGACCACAAGAGCATGACGCCGCGCGAGCTTTGGGATGCGCTTGGCGTGTCCAAACAAGGCACGCTGGATTTGCTGCGGCCTTTAATGAAAGCCGGTCTGGTGAGGCGCGTCGGCACAAAAAAGAACGGACAATACATTCTGGCTTGAACGGTGGTGGACACCGGCCTTTTGTATAAAAGTTTTGCGCGCTTGAATCGGTTGCATCAACTCATCCGACCGCCGCGCGCTACCCCCCCGCCCCTTCCGAGGACGGGACAAAACGGGACAAACCATCGGTCATTTCGTGCGTTGTGATGCGGGATGAGTGTCGAATGGCAAAAAATCCAAACACGCACGAACGACTTTATTGGCGGTGTTTCTATGACGCACCGTGAACGACCACGAAAAATTATTTTCCTCGCCTGACGATTTCATTTGCTTTCATTAGTCATGGTTGTCGAGGAGCGAAGATCATTCATCCCCTTCGCCCACGGTTCCCATTACGGCAGCCCGAAGCAACGGACGCTGCCGAAGTACTGCTTGGGGAAGAAGCACTCATACTCGTTGGTGGAAAACAGAGTGTTGCCCCCACCAACGTACACCCGGCCGCGCGACAGGGACGGCCCGGCCCACACCGGACCGAGGACGATCTCCTTGAGTACCGCGCCGGTGGCGGCGTCGAGGGCCACCAGTTTGCCGCTGCCGACGGCGGTGAAGTACGCCACGCCGTTGCCCACCGCGATGCCCGAAGCGACGACGTCACCAACGTCGCGGTACATGGGTCTCCCGGGCGTGCCGCCCATCTCCGGGACCGTCGGTCGTTCGTGGCGCCAGCGTTCCGATGCGAGATCGATCGAGGTCGCCGTCACCCGTCCGCCCGTCGGCACTTGCCCGCGCGCGAACGGGCTGTCTTGGGTGGCCGACCGCAGGGCGTCGATACCGTTGCTGAAGATCGTGCGTCCGTCGGTCGCGCAGCCGGTCTGCAACCCGCCGATGGGGCCGGGGAGTGCCAGCACACGCGGGTCGTGCTTGGCCGGTGGATCCGTGGGCGGGCCGGTGTACACTGGTGTGTGTTTGACGAGCCTGCCGTCGTCGGCCCGCAATACATAGAAGCCGCCGTTCTTACAGCCGGCACCGACGACTTTGGTCGCCTTGCCGTCCACGTCGATGGTGAAGATCTTTGGCGTGTCGCCGATCGACTGGTCTTTGTAGAGGCCGGTCTTCGGGTCGTAGGCGCGCATCGCGCCTACCCACAAGTCGCCCGGGTTGATTTGCGTGCTCCACTTGCGCTTGCCAGTGGCGGCGTCAATGGCCGCGATCGCGCAGGAATCCTCTGTATGGAGCGCCGGGTTGTCGGGCGTCGGCTTCCGCGGCGCGGTGTTCACGTCTGTGCCAAAGAACAACGTGTTGGAGTCGGGATCGTAAGACGGCGTGGACCAAACGCTGCTCGTCGCGGGACCATATTCGAACTTATTCGTGCCCCAGGAGCCATCGACAACGATCGGCGGATCAAGTTTCTCCGGTTTCCGGCCAACGTCATATTTCCAGACCAGCTTGCCGGTCTTCGGATCGAGCGCCACGAGGAAACCGCGACCGGTGCTGCCCGGGTATGAGGCGGTGCCCGCGAATAGTTGTTCCAGCGTGCCGCCCGCGAACACGACCTTGCCTCCCGCCATGATTGGTGAAGCCATAAAAAGGTTGTTCCAATGGGCGTCGGGGAACGTCGGCGCGCGGCCATCGACTTTCCAACGTTCAGCCCCCGTCGCTGCATCGAGGCAGTACATCCATCCGCCGACGTCCGCGAAATAAACCGCCCCATCCGCGACCATCGCCGAGGAAAAGATTCCAGCCTGCGACGCCGCGCCCCGCAGTTTTTCTGTGACAGGCGCGCCATCGGTCGGTGGCAGCGCAGACGTCCGGGCGGGATTGCGGTAAACCCAGCGGAGCGTCCCATCCGGCGCGAGCTTGTAGAAGGCCGGATAAGTGGCGGTGCCGAAGTAAACCTCGCCGACAACCACCGAGGGCGTGGCGTGGACGACACCGACGGTCTCCTTGGAGCCGGCAGCGGGGAAGCGCCACTGCTCGGCGAGCTTGCCGACGTTGCCGGGGCCCAGCGTCTTCTCGGCGGGATTGAACCGCCAACCGGAAGGGTCGTGGTTGTAGCTCGGCCAGTCGGCGGGCGAGACGGCGACACCCGATTGTGCGCTTGCTTCCGGGCGGCACGCCATGAGCAGCAGGGTATAAAGTGCGAAGAGTGCGATGCGATGAAGTGAGTTCATAAGCGTTTGCAGAATGTCCTCGTCTTTGAGATTCATTTGGTTTGCCGGCGGTTCTAACAATCACATGTCTCGCGGATAACAACATTTACGCAGGCCCATTCCTGACAATGAACGGATTGGAATTTGCTTTTTAACGCTCTACACTTCACAGCCGGCCCCAACCAGGGCAAAACCTTTCTTGCCATTTATCAGAGGAAGGACGCCGGTGCAGCGCGGGTTTGCTACGACCTGTCGTACACGGATTTCCCAAAGGCGTTCAAGGCACCGAAAGACGCGCATCTTTAACTGGTTGGCTACCGCCGTCAGGAAGACTCGGGACGACATAGGTAACCCAGCCGATCATCATCTCTTCCCAAGTTTGATCACCCCATCTGACCTTCCGGCTCGGATCCGGATTGGCGCGGTTGTCCGCCGAGTTGTCAAAGTGGGCCAGACAATCGATTTTCGTTCCCGCGGGCGCCGACACGGGTTCGGTGAAGTTATAGTTGCCCTGCCAGTTGAAATCGTAGCTTGGCACCGACAGCAGAATCTCGCTTCTGCCGTCCGGAAAAGTGGCGCGGTATAGAAAATCCTTTCCCCGCAGATGCATGTGCGGCATCAACCCCAGCAACACAACATTTCGCTCGAAGGTATAGCTTGATTTCACCTCGTGATTAGGTTCGCCCGGAGGGATCTCGAACGACATGTTAAGGACTGGCCTGGTATGGGCGATGCCCTTGGGCGGCATTGCCCCTTTGTAGAAAATGAACCCCATCTGCGAACGATCCTTTTCCACCTTGCCCGTCGGAGTGTAGTGCATCTGAAACACCAGCTCGGAACCCGGTGAAATCTTCAGCGCCACCCCCGGCGGTAAAATCAGAGGCGGATCGCCGGGAGCCGTGCCCGTGACGAATTCACCTATCCCCTCGTTGTTTTCCTTCTTCGAATCCCGAGCGAAGACAATGATATGGTGGACCACGGCACGATTGCCCGGGCGACACTCCGCCGCCTGAATCCACATGTCCTTTTCAAAGTGGGTCGGCACCGTGTAGTAGCGATAAGGCACCACCCCGTCGGCCTGGATGGTGACGGACTCGCCCAATTTAAAAACCTGATCGGGCTCGCCCATCACCCAGCCCGGGGCATACTTTCTCGGCGGCGGGAGATCCTTCCTGTCTCCGAACGGTGTCCCGGCATCAATCCAAGCCACCAGCTTGTCCACCTCCTCCTGGGGCATTCGCCGATTGTTGGAAAAGTTTCCGTGCCGCGGATCCGCGTGCCAGGGAGGCATGCGCCGCTGGGTCACCACCTCCTTGATCATATCGACGTTCTCAAGCACATCGTCGTAGTCCAGCAGAGAAAATGGCCCGACCATCCCGGGTCGGTGACATTCATGGCACCGCTGCTGAATGATCCGCGACACATCCTTGGCGTAGGTCACCTCTGGATGGGCGGCTGCCTGCCTGGCACAGGTAATCAAACAACCCACCGGCTCGGTTTCAGAAATGGTGACGGACTCGCCCGCCAGCACCTGGTCCAGAGCCTCCTCGAGATCGCGTCGCCGAGGTTGGTTGCGCTTGTGGGTGTAACCGAATCGATCGTCGATGCGCCCCTGGTAACGGACCACCCGCTGCCCATCAAGAAGCAGCGTTTCCGCCGTGCGCGTCACGCGGAGCAGTTGGGCCACGCGTTGATCGGGGTCGTGGAGTACAGGAAAGGTCACTTTGAAATCACGGGCCTGCTCGACCAGTTGTTCGCGCGTTACCCCGGAATTCGACTCGATGCCGATGATCTGCAAGCCCTTCTTTTCATAGGTGCCTTGGAGCTTCTTGAGTTCCGTCAGGTACAAGTTTGCCACCGGACACCCGTTGCCCATGATAAAAAGGACAATGACGCGCTTGTCACTGAAGTCGGATAGAGCGACCTGGCGCCCTTCGAGATCGGTCAACGTGAAGTTCGAAACGCGATGTCCCGCCATGGTCTTTGCCGACTCTTTCAGGGTCAAGGGCGTGTCAGACTGAACCGGCCATACGATGCCGGACAAGGCCAGGCAAACGATTAAGGCCCTGCCGATACCTGGTGGGGTGAAAACTGATAGGATTTTGCTTTTTGACGCCCTGCGGTTCAGGGAGAACTCCTTTTGCGTCGGGTTCATGGGAATTGACTGTACGCCTCCGTGGGCTGGTGCCAAGCGTTTTTTAATGGGTGGGCGAACTCTGCCCGGCGTTTTGCTGGACCGGCGCCCGGAGCTTGGCAACAATCTCGAAACGGTTGTGGCCGTCAATCAGAGCGCCGGATCAAAACAGTTATTCCGCGGGATACCGAAACTTCAGGTGCTCCTCCAGCACGCGGCGGAAATCTGTCACGTCCACGTCGCGTTCACAACAGACCAGCATGAGATTGCCGTCCGACTTGAAGTTGCCGTCCCACTCGATGACTTGCTCGTCGGTCCAGGCGGAATCGTATTGGGCAAGGTGCTCATCGCTGAGTCGGGACAGGTAAGCCCGCAGGTTCACGTCGGTTTCGTCCATCGGCATGCCGGCGGGCAGGTGCTCGAAGTCGGGTCTGTTTTGGTCAGTCATAAGTCTTGAGTGGTTTCAGTAACCGCAGGTGGCGCTGTTCGCTTGCGACCAGTTCGGCAACAGCTTATCGACATCGCCGTCGTGGCAGGACCAACAGATCGCGCTCCGTGGCTGCCTGCGGTGACGCGAACTCGAACTACGGTGAACGCTGTGGCAGGAAAGGCAGGTCAATTCCCCTTTGCCCCGGACCACGACGTCGCAGACGTTTTGCAGAACGTGACGATCCACCGGACTCAGTTTCGCGACCGCGGCGTCGGAAAGATCCACCGCGAAGTCCCGGAACAAATTGTCGCCTGGCACGAAGTTGTTTGGGAACGGCAACGCGGCGCTGCGAGAGCGACCGGTCCGAATGTGACATGAGCCACAAATGGACATCACGACGCGAGCCGGGTCGTTGCGCTTTTGTGCCAGCAAAACCTTGATCGTGTCCTTGGTGTGATCGAGGTCCACCTCACCGTGGCAGGAGAAACAGCCAAGCGAGATGGCAGAGAAGGTTTTGTTGCGCGAATCGACTCCCGTGGAATGGCAGCCCGCGCATTGGTTTGCGAACGTATCGGGCTCCCAGTGCGGCGCGCCGGCGTCGGCAAACGGAGACACGGCCTTCTGGCCGGTCGGATGAACTCGTGTCGAGAGCATGTCGAGTCGGCCGTAGGCCCCGGATCGCTTCAGGAAGCGCCACTGATTTGTGCGGCCGAGAACATACTCAGCCACTTCTGCGAACGGTGCATGGCTCTTCGAGGTCTTCAGCAAAGCGAGCGCTTCAGGGTCGATGTTACGGATCGTGGATTGGTGACGGTTTTGAGGCCACCCCGGACCGATCTTGACGCGGTGGCAAAACAGACATTCATCGCCAGTGATGGATTCCGGGACGGCTGTGCCCGCGTGGTCGCAACCCCACGCGGTCGGATCCAGTACTCCTGGCGGGTCGGCCGCCGGACTTGGCAGTGTCCCAAGCGCGAAGCACACCGCCGCAACGCCCAACGCGAACCCGGATTGCAATCCAGCCCGCCGGCGCACACCGGAAGCGGTACTACACTTCTGCGCGCACCCAACCATACGCCGTGTTGTCACGTTGCCCGCCACGATCCAGAAAGGCGCTCTTGAGCCGGGACAGGGTGTCTTTCGGAAACGCCTTGAGTTGTGCCGTCGCATCGACACCGTAGATCTTCGCGGCATTCAGGCCGAAGATCTTGGCCTTGTCCTCCTTGGTGAGTTTGCCGTAGCCGAACTGCTCGCACAACTTGTCGGTGATTTGGAAACGCTTGAAGGCGTCGATGACCCATTGCGGCGAGCCCCACCACAGACAGTCGGTTCCCCAGATGACTTGGTCCACGCCGTAGGTTTTGATGTTGCGACCGATCAGGTGCATGCACATCTCCGGGTGTGCGATGAACAACATGCCGAACGCCGAGCCAATCTCGCAGTAAACGTTTTTCATATGCGGATTGCGCTCCTTGATCTTCATCAGTTCGGCGTGCCAGAGGAAGTCGCCGGTCGTCGGATCGTAATTGCCGCTTTCCTTGAATTGCGGTTCCCAGGAACCATGCTTGAGCGCGGAGTGATAGATGATGAAGGTCAACTCCGGATGATCCTTCGCCGCCTTCTCCACGTCGCCCGGATGGGCGAGGTGGCCGAGAGTCTCCGATTGCGAGGAGAACCCCTTGTGGACGCTGAAAGTTTTCAGCCCGAGTTCGATCGATTTTTTGTAGAAGGGATACGTCATCTTCTCGTCGTCGAGACGGAAGCCGTTGCCTGAGCGGCCCGGATCGGTGTGGCAATACCATTTCCAGGAATCGATGCCGTAGAGCTTCTTCTCCCGATCCATCTGCTCGAACAGAGCGGGGAAGTCCGGCTGGTTCCTGGCGCGATCCCAGTAATGGTTCGGCGCGCAGTTGCCCTGACACAACGCGCGTTTTCCGCCGGCCAGATCATTCAGCTCCTTCTTGCGCATCGACATCAACCAACTCGGCAGGACGCCACCGCCCCGGGCCTTGGCTTCGAGCACCGTGCCCTCGTTGTCCTTATGCTTTTCGCGTCCCGGCACGCCGGAGATCACGATCATGCTCGTCTCGCTGTCGAAGAAAAGTTCCTTCACGAAATTGTTGAAGCTGTAGGCCGCCGGGTTCTCATCAAGCTTGAAGCCCATGTCCTTGACGAACGGCGCGCTGCGAAACCCGAGCGGCACGCCATCGGTGAAATGCGTCTGCACGTCAAAGATGAAATACTCGCCCTTTGGAAACTTCTCCGCCGCGGCCGCGCCTTCCAGCGTTTCAGCCGCCTCCACATTCCAGTACGGGCCATAGACCATGTTGCTCGCGAAGAACGCCGTGGCCATGCCCATGGAGCTGCGCAGAAAATCGCGCTTGGTCATGCCGAGAAGCTTAGATTTCTCCCCGGCCAGCTCGCCAATGAGATGCTCCCATTGCTTCTGCTTTTCGTTCTGAGGGCGAGGGATGAATTCCTCGGTTGAAACAACCTGCGTCGGGATGGGCGAGTCCACGCCCTTGTTTCGATCACGCTGCCATTTTGGGATCCACATGGGAGGTTTCTTTCTTTGCGTTGAGGTTTGCTCGTGGTGTGAAAATTATTTGTCGCTGAGGGCCAGTGCAACCAACTCACCTTTGCCTCGGGCCGAGCGGGTCGTGACAAGCAGATACTGTCGTACTGATAGGAATTTCCTTTTGACGCTACGCGGTTCAAGGGGGAATTGCTTTTGCGTCGGGTTCATTTCAGATCAAGTATCTGTCTCCGAAGCAACACAGCAAGGGTTTTTTTGGTAATGTCCTAATTTGAAATCAATCTAAACTGATACCTATAGAGCGGATGCTGTTGCCCTCGGCCATCATGGAAACCGCCAAGATTTTCTTTTCGGTTGATAGGATGTTTGCTATAAATTTTATTCTGGACTTTCTACATAACCCGCATTACTGACTCGGATGGACGCGGCGGGGTTCGGACCCGCATCTCCGGGGTGTAAAGCGTCGGCGGTTTAACCGATTAACCAACGCGCCCAAACCCGAATCAGCTACGATTCGGGGTAACTTTGCGGGACATACAACACAAGTCAACACAAAAATCGCGTCAAGTGAAGGTTTTTGTTGCGCTAAAATCGCGTTTGTGTTGTATTGTGTCTCATGGGCAAGTTTGATCCAAATGCGATTCAGGCGCAGATTGATAATTTATCTGCGGAAAGAGACCAGATAGATCAAGCTATTGTGGCATTGCAAGGTGCTCTACGCAATATGGCGGGTCATAAGCAAAGGGAGTTAAGGCTGTCAGAACCCGGATCAGAAGATGTGACGTTGCATGATGCTGTCAAACAAGCTTGCATGAACATGGTCGATGGCATCACAAGGCAACGAGTTATCAACGCTATTGAGGGCATGTATCCATTTCTAAAGCCCAAATCACCAAGCGTCGCAGCATCGCTCATCAACCTTACTAAAGGAGATCAGCCGATGCTTACGATTGCAATTGAAGGGACAGGGCGAAGCCCATCATATTACTCGACGGAACAGGAGACAATCCATCATTTGAGTCAAGATGAAGCAAGGGATTTGCTTGATGAAACCACGACGCACGGCACCGGCGGTTGGCAATCTTTATTTTCCTCTCTGCAAAAGAACTTCGACAAGACTAACGGTGCTATAAAGCTTACCGCGCAACAAAGAGGCAGAATCTACAAATACTACCGTCTTGGCGGAGGGGGTTGGCAGGATCGAGTCAAACGAATTTTTCGTCGAGAATTGCCGCGCCTGTTTTAGACATAAGGCAACACAACTCCAACGCTGCATGGGGTACGATTGCCAAGCACTTAATCTGCATGAGTGCTAACCAAAATCCGATCAGCAGACGAAAGGTTTGTAATCAAGCTTGGAAATTGCGTGCAAGGTTTAAGGCAACTTGACTCTCAATCAGTGGATGTTGTGGTGACTTCGCCGCCTTACAATCTCGGCAAACAGTATAATTCCTACGATGACAATAAATCCGACGCGGAATATTTGGAATGGTGTGGAGATTGGGCGTTTCAGATCAGTCGAGTTTTGAAGCCTGGCGGTTCGTTTTTCCTCAACTTTGGTGATGCCTCTGAAAATCCGTTTTTCGCTTTTGAAGTGGCTATGTCGATGAAGCAGTTTTTTGTTCTCCAGAACACGATTCATTGGATTAAGTCCATCTCGATTGACAGAGAGGCAAAATCATATGGACATTTCAAACCAATCAATTCACCTCGTTTTCTAAATGACTGTCACGAATACGTTTTTCACTTTACACCAGAAGGCAAAACAAAGCTTGATCGCCTTGCAGTCGGTGTGCCGTATGCGGATAAGACCAACATTGACCGATGGGCGCACACAAAGGGGAAGGACAAGCGTTGTCGGGGAAATACATGGTTCATTCCATACAAAACAATTCACCAGAGGGCCAAGCAACGGCCACATCCGGCAACGTTTCCAACAGAGCTTGCTGTGAAGTGCATACGTCTTCACGGACAGCCGAATTGCACCGTCTTAGACCCTTTCCTTGGTATCGGACATTCTGGCTTGGCCGCAAAGGAGTGCGGTGATCTGGTCTCAAAATTCATCGGGTATGACGTTGATGAGGAATACCTGAAAGTGGCCTCTGAGGTTTTGGGTTGTTCATATTCAGCCATCTAGCAGCCTGTCGGACTTNNCTAAGTCCGACAGGCTGCTAGGTTATCATTGCAGAATGGTGCTGATATGGCAATGCCGTGCTCGTGTTGGAGAAGATAGCCGCCGTCCTGCATGATGAGAATTACGCCGGGCAATCCAATACGCTCTTAGTCTTCGTTGAGGGAGTTCGTGAAGGAATTCCGGTAAAGGTCCCAGACGCAAAGAAGGCATTCCAAGAGATTTCCGATAGGCTCGCGAACTCACACAAATCGCGATCATAATTTCAAATTAGGACACTACCGGTTTTTTTAGGGTTTTTAGCCACGCTGAATCGGCGACCCCGCACTGATAGGAATTTGCTTTTGACGCTCCGCGGTTCATTTGAGCCACGCAGCCTTGTCCAGTCCTAAATCGGTCTGCTTCCGATTGCACATCGGATTGGATCTCCGCCCTTAAGCATTCAGTTTATGGTTGCGAATAGGCAGGTCGCGAATGCGCTTGCCGGTGGCTGCGAAGACGGCGTTGCAGATGGCCGGAAGCATGGGGGGCACGCCCGGTTCGCCTACGCCTGCGGGCGGTTCGGTGCTGGGCACCAAATGCACGTTCGTAATGATCGGCGCTTCATGAATCCGTGCCACGGAGTAGGTGTCGAAGTTCGATTGCACAATCGCGCCGCCGGCAGCAGTGATCTCGCCCATCAGCGCGATGCTCGCGCCGAAGACCGAAGCGCCCTCGAACTGCGCTTTGACGCGATCCGGGTTGATGACGGTTCCCACGTCGGCGGCAATGTCCACTCGCGGAATGCGAACCTTGCCCGCGTCGTCCACTTCCGCTTCGACGACGGCGGCGACGTAGCTGTAAAAGCTCCAGTGTGCCGCAATGCCCAGCGCGTGGCCTTTGGCCGGCTTCTTGTTGGCCCAGCCAGATTTTTCCGCCGCCAGCTCAATCACGCGCCGCAAGCGTCCGGTATCGAGGGGGAATTTGTCCGCCATCGGGCCGCGGGCGCCAATATCGACCTTGCGAGGCTGGCCCAGGATTTCGAGCAGGTATTCGACGCGGTCGCGGTTTGCCAATGCCGCCAGTTCGTCCGCGAACGAATGCACAGCGTATGCGTGATAGATGTTCGCTACCGAACGGAGCCAGCCGATGCGCACGTGCGCTTTGGCCGGTCCGTTCTCCGCGCGATGGTTCGGAATGTCGAACGGCAGGTTGTTCCAGCCCATACTCAATTCGAATGGCTGTCCGCTGTTGTTCGCCGGATTGAACATCGCACCGATGCTCGGGAAAGCGCTGCGTTGCAGCCAGGCGGTGGGTTTGCCTTTGTCGTCCAAAGCAGCCTTCAGATACATCGCCGCGACGGCGTGGAAATAATCGAAGCGAATGTCGTCTTCGCGACTCCATGTGACTTTGACCGGTTTGCCAACCTGTTTGGAAAGCAGCGCCGCTTCCGCGACGTAATCAGGTTTGGATTTGCGCCCGAAACCGCCGCCGAGCAGGGTGACGTGGCATTCGACATTTTTCTTGTCAATGCCCAGCGCAGTGGCGACGGTGTCCTGCACCGCTTGCGGATTTTGCGTCGCGGCGTAAATGACGACCTTGCCATCATTGAAATCAGCAACGGCAGCGGGCGGTTCCATCGGCGCGTGAGACAGGTGAGGCACGTAATATTCGGCTTCGTACGTTTTGCCGCCTTTGGCGAATTCCGCGTCCACGTCGCCGATGTTGCGCGCAGCCTTTTGCGGTTTGCGGACGGTTTCCAGCAGGGCTTGTTTGTAGTTGGCCGAATCGTAACCCGCGTTTTCGCCCGGGTCCCATTCGACTTTGAGCTTCTCGCGGCCTTTCATCGCCGCCCAGGTGCTGTTGGCGATGACCGCAACACCGCCCAGCGGCTTGAATCCATAGGGTGGCGTAAGCGGCGANNCGAAGCTTTTCAGCTTGCCGCCGTAAACCGGGGACCGTTCGATGGAGGCGTGGACCATTCCCGGCATTCTGGCATCAATGCCGAAAGTGCCTTTGCCCGCGCAGAGGTCCTCGACATCAATCGTCGGCAACTCTTTGCCGATGTAGCGATACTCCGCCGGGGATTTGAACTTGAGATCTTCTTTCTTCGGCGCGGTCTGTTTGGCGGCATCCGCGGCCAGTTCACCGTAACCGAATTTCCTGCCGCTGGTGTGAACGACCCAATGGTTTTGCGCTTTGCATTCGGCGACGGACACGCCCCATTTTTCGGCCGCGGCGCGTTCCAGCATCACCCGCGCGCTGGCGCCTGCCTGGCGCATGGCGTCATAAAAATCGCGGATTGAACAGGAACCGTCCGTGTTCTGATTTCCGTACTTCGCGTCGCCGGGGGCTTGTTCGACCTTCACGCGCTCCCAGTCGGCTTCCAGTTCATCGGCCAACACCCTCGGCAGCACACTGCGAATGCCCGTGCCCATCTCCGACCGGTGCGTCACGATGATGACTTTACCGTCAGTATCGATTCCCAAATAGACGCTTGGCGACCAGGCAGCGGTCGCCGCTTTGCCGGTGCTGCCCGCGCCGCTCGGGCTGGATGCCCCCAACGCTTCTTCAGGCAACAATCGAGCAGCCAGCACAAAGGCCCCGGCGGAAAATAGATTTCCCAGAAACGTGCGGCGAGTGAGGACTTCGATTTGGCTCATTTCTTCACCTCGATTGGGTGTTCGCCTGCCGCGGCAGCTTTTATCGCCTCGCGAATGCGCTGATAGGTGCCGNNGCAGTAGCCGCACTGCGGCACGTTCGCCTGCCTCCACGCCTGCTGCACGGGATGCGAGGCGTTCTTGCTGAGACCTTCGATAGTTACGATGTCTTTGCCGCCGACGGATTCCATGGACCTCTGGCAACTGCGCACGGGTGAGCCATTCAGATGAACGGTGCAAGCGCCGCATAGCCCTTCCCCGCAGCCATATTTCGTGCCCGTCAACTCGAGCTCGTCGCGGAGGTACCACAACAGCGGCATTTCGGGGTCGCCATCGAATTGGCGGCGAGCACCATTGACTTTCAGATTGATCATGTGCGCTGGGCTTAAGCAGAGTGTGGCTGACCAGCGGAGAATTGGCAAGCGGCGTGTTGGTTTTCCTGGAAAGCAGGGACACCGGAAGTTTTTTAATCCGCGGTAATCTCGAAACCGGGTTCTATTTCGTCGCCCCCTTTTGCTCGGCCTTCAGCCGTTTCTGCTCCCGGCTCTCGACTTTTTTGATGCTCTCGGCCAGCGGCAGGTTTTCCGGCATCGTGCCACCCAGTTCGTGAATCGTCCGGCGCACCGTCCGGCCCACGGCCTCGTGAATACGATTGGCTTGCTCCTTGTTCCGCACATTTTCGCGCCGCAACTTTTCCTCCGTCTGCGTGGCGCGGAACAAATTTGCCGCCAGTTCCGTGCTGCCATGTAGTCCGGCAAAGGTTCTTTCGGCTTGAGCCGTTTGCGCTGGTGGACGCCCTTGGCCGTCAATCCGCCGTATAGCCCACGATACCCGTGATCCATGAAGATGGCGTAATCCAACGGCTGAATGACGCCCGCCTGTTTCGCCACGCCCGCCAGATTCTTGTCGTGCTTCTTCATCTCGCCGCGCAGCAACAGGCGCGTCTTGTCCTCCTTCAACGCCTCGTCGTCGGCCAGTTCCTGCCGCCGCGTTTGCACGGCAAAATAACTTTGCCCCAGCGCCACCAGCGGTTTGCTGGGGTCGGCGTTTTGAATCACCAGATAACAGGCGTAGCGGGAGAGCGTCCAGTCCTCCACTTCGCGCTGCGCGCCTGAACCGATGCCCACCATGTTGCGGATTTCCGCAAAATGGTCGGCGACCGCATGGCCGCTTTTGGCGCACGCTTCTTTTGCCTTTGCAATCACCGGCTGGAAGTTGCGAAAGTTGAGATACTCCAACCCGCGCGCCAGATCGCGCGCGGACCAGGACTCCTGGCCTTCGGCGGGATTGACGCGCTTGATGCGCACGAACGTGTTGCTGGCGACGGGGGCTGGCAATTGATCGCTCATGGGCTTCCTTTTACCCGAAGCCACGGTTCAGATGAACAACGAATTGTTCACAGACGACCACAATTTGTCAGTGTCCGCACACAGCCCGAATCTTTGGCCAGTCCATGTCTAGTCCGTTGCCGCGAACAGTCTGCGTCCGTGCTTCATCCAAGAAAAATCCAGTCATGTCCACGGCGATTTCCGCCGTTTGTCCGCGCTGGCCTATGCGGGCGATTGCCTCCACTCATTTCGTTTCGCCAAACTACCGCACACGCCGCGACGGATTCGGTTCATCGGCGGTCCGTATTGCCGTCCGTCGCGCTCGCTCCTCTACTGCTCCGTCCGGCAACACCGACCGCTTTCCGATTGGCGATTATATTTGCCAAGCGCTGCATCTGGCCACCGGGCGCAACGTGCGCGAACCAAACCTCATCGGCGAGCGCGGCGACAAATTCGTTCCGGCGTATGGCCAGGGCGCTGGTCATGCGATGCTCATTTCCGCTGAAACAGGAGAGAACCAAGAGACGGCCATCGGCCAAAGGTTTTTTCCAGTCCGCTGCGAGACGCATTTTTTTCAGACTGCGGGAGGGGCAGATGATGACGGGCTGACTACCGCGCAAGAGGATGCGGAGACATTCCTTTTCAACTACGGAGTGGAAACCGCTTATGATGCACCGATTCTCGTCGCGCCACTGGCGGGCGAANNGTCGCAGGCGCGGAGGATGGCGTCACCAGGGCAGCGGGTGGAGCAGAAGAGCGCCGTCTTGGGCAACGTCAGCAAGTCCAGATTGCCAAGGGCTGTCAGTTGTGGCGGTGCGTCCTTGCCCAAACGCTCGCGCAACCGTGCCGGATAGCGGGCGTCGGTGGCGTTGAGCAGCATGGGCGTCATTCGTCGTCGCTTTCCGCGTTGCGGCCAAGACGGTATTTGATATCGTAGTTCAGGATAAAGTCCAACTCCTCCGCCGTGAAGCCGTAGTGCCGCGCGAGCACACCGTCGATTTCGTCGAGGATCAGTTTGGACTTACCAGCGTTGTAAATTTTCTGTTCAACGACGCCGCGAGTTTGCGACTGCATCGTTTGAACTTCCGCATTGTATTCGAGGGACTTCACGAGTTTCCGTCCAAGGGAATCCAACTCATCAAGAACTTGTTGCGATGCTTTTGAAAACCGAAAGCCAAAAATCATGTAGTCCTTGAGGTTATACATGTCGAAGTGACAGGAATAATACCACCAGAATGTAGAACTACTGATTAGGGCCACAGCTTGCCTGCCAGACAGATTTTGCAAGTAAGCGACCTTTCCGCTGAGAGCCTCAGACTCAAACGGCACGTCGAGCACAACTTTCCAATATCTTCCACCAGCGGTGCGGTATGCGACTAGGTTCTTGGTTGGCAGCATGGAGCGAAATCGTTCGATGGGATCATTTGAATACAGCTTCGCGAGCAAAGACGTTTCGACACTCACATTTTTGATTTTGAGAATCGTTCGCGTTCGGCCCGTAGATTGATGGTCTTGGGCTGAATAAAAAATGTTCGGAAAGAGATTGTCGCGAGTCTTCGCTGCCCAACGATTTATTCCAGTCGTGGCGAGGCCGGGCTGCTGGAGTTCCGCGCCGAATATCTCGATCACCAATCGCTGGTCCACCCCACTAAATAAGTTGCTGGGGCGCTCGTCAAACGCGGACACCCAAAGACTCCTTCCTTTCGCACCCAGTTGCGGCTTAACGATTGACTGAAGCGCAGTCATTCGATCCGTATTGATAGACGGGAGCGGAACAATCAGTCCGATGCGACCACGTTTCGAACTGAGAACAAGACTCCGTTCAGCGCAGAAAGCGTGAAGGTTGCCGCATGACAGGGTTGCGTAATTCCTGACCTGATACTGACTCTGTAGCTTCGCGCCATTTTCGACATACGGTGGATTGGCGATGATTACATCAAAACCGCCAGCGTGGAGGATGCCGTAGAATTCGATGAACCAGTGGAACGGCTGATGACTTTTGAGCCACGCTTCAAACGCATTTTTCTTCGTCGACAATCCCAACTGGTAGTCCTCTGCCAGAAAACAGTTGAGTTGGTCTTCCAGAGCGGTCAGCCGCTGTTGGAGCGCGCTCTTGGATTGCGCCTTTTCTTTCGCAGTCGCGCCCGAGCGTGTTTGCAGTTGGCGGAAAAGTTTGAACGCACGGTCGGTGGTTTCCGCGTCCTCAAGAATCTGTGGCAGCGCCATTTTGCGGAGCATGTCGCTCTCGGCGGATTTCTCCACTTCCGCCCGCGTCGCGTAACCGACGAGCGTGTTGCCAGCACGGATGTTGAAGTCAATGTCCGGCAGCGGCTCAACGCCCAGGTTTTCTTTGCTCGGGTCGGCGTCCACTTGCGCGGCCAGCTTGAGGAACAGGCGCAGTTTGCAGATTTCAACCGCCTCTTCCATGATGTCCACGCCGAAGAGATTGTTGACGATGATGGATTTCAGGATGAAGTAGCGTGCGTTCGGGTGCTCGGCGACTTCGTCGAGGATGCGGCGGAAGTGGCTGTGCTTCCGCGTGGCATTGCCGGCCTCGGCGTCGAGGAATTCCTGCATCTTGCTCAAGCACGACTCGTAAATCGGATAGAGAATGTTCAGCGCGGCAAACAGGAACGCACCTGAGCCGCAAGTTATATCGAGCACGCTAAGGCCGGGCTGTATTTCCTGATTGGATTGCTTCTCCGGGTCTGGGATGCGTCCGGCGATGGTGTAGTAAATCGCCGTCAACAGTTCTGGGTCGCGGCAGTCGAGAATAACGTCCTCGATGAATTTGCCGAGGTTAAGATTGAGCGTCACCAGATCGTTGATGTCGCGGACTTCGCCGTTCGCCAGCTTGGCGCGCACTTCAGCGTAACGTTGGCGGCGGGCGACGACCTCGCGCCAGGTTTCCGTCGGCAGCGCGAACTCTTCTTTTGCCGGTTTGTTCCAGCCGTCGCGCCTGGAAACGTCCTTGATGCCGGATTCGATTTCTTTCGGCAGCGGAATTTCCACGCCCTTCTTGACCGCGTCGTAAATGTAGCGGTCGGGGTCGAGTTGCAGGAGTTTCCAGACGGCGCTGTCGCCTTTGAACGCCGCCGGACATTTGCGCGCGGCGGCATCGAAGATGAAAGGGATGATCGTGCTCTTGCTGATGTATTCGGTGATGTCCTCTTTGGTGTAATACGCGCCCATTTGCTTTTGGTTGACGTATTTCTCGAAGATGTAGCCGAGCACGTCGGGGCTGATTTCGCGGTCGTTTTTGAGCGGACGCTCGTCGAGATGCCAGTTCCACTCGCCAAAGAATTTCAGCAGGCGTTTGAACGGCGCGTTTTCGATTCGGATGTGCCGGAGTTTTCCGTCGGCCTCCAAATGCGGATGCTCAAGAAACAAGCCGCCGTCGAGATAAGGCACTGTGCCGAGCAATTTGTTTGTGGCTTTGTCGCGCTCGTCGGAGCGCAAGGCGAAACCTTGGAAGAACAGCGGGCAGAGAAATTCCCGATAATAGTTCAGGCCGTTTTCGCCGCAATGATCGAATTTGTTTTGCAGATATTCCGGGTCACCGCCGAGAAAACGTTTCTGCTGGATGAAATAAATGAACATGAGCCGGTTTAGGATGACCGACGCATACCATTTTTGGTTGTCCAGCGATTCAATGCCTTTGATGAAGGTGATAAACTTGTCCTTGTAGTCGCGGAACTCTTCATAGAATCGCTTGGTGACTTTCTCGGCGTAGAACTGCGCGTTCAGCCGGTCCAGCACCTGGCCGATGCTGGTTTTGCCCTCGTCGTCGAGGTCGTCGTAATCGAAGAAAAGCCCGCTTAGTTTTTGCAACAGCAATTCGCCACTTTGAATCCGGTCAAACCGTTGGTCCACCGACCTGCGCGTCTGGTCGTCGCGCCATATCCAGAGCCAGAGCGAACTGCTTCGAGCACGGTTGACGAAGACGAGAAAGTGCTCCGCAAACAGCGGCGTCAACTGGCGCTTGAGCGCGAGCTGTGTGGCGCGCGGCGGGATGCTGCCGTCCGTGAGGTCGCTCACTTCAAAGGCGTAAAGGCCGCCTTGCTCGGCAATCGGCGTGAATCGGTAGCGTGCGCCGTCCATATGAAATTCCGGCGCAGGGATGCGCGGCGGGTTGGCCCAGCCGAGTTCGCGGAACACGTCTTGAAACTTGAACTCGCGCAGGAGATTGCGGGTGCGTTGGAAGTGAATCATGGGTTACGCGGCGGGCGGTTTCTGAATTCCGAGTGAACATAAAATCTGCGGCTCGGGCGTTTCCTTGACTTCCGTCACCTGGCAGAGACGGTCTTCCTCTTGCAGCCGAAAAACATTGTCGGCCAGTGATTCATCGGAGACGCCCAAGCGAATCTGGCGACGCAGCGAGTCGCTGGCGGATTCCTTCAGCGGCGAGCGCAACAACGTGTTCAACAGGGGTTCGAGTTTTTGCAGAATTTGCGGCGAGAAAAGCGTTGGGCTGGCTTTCAGCTTTTCGCGGTAGTTCTTCAGCCGCTCATACATCTTGCGCCGAGTGCTGCGGAAGCTGCCCAATTGACCGCTCAAAGAGACTTGTTCCTCATGCGCCGCCTGTACGGATTGTGCGAGGAGATCGTAATGATTGGCTGCCAGCGGCAACGCTGGCGTGTCCGGCGCGCACGCGGAGGAGCGGAAGATGGCGCTGATGGATTGGGAAACGACTTTGCCGGAATCATCCACACGAATGAGCGCGTCCGTCCCGTCCGGAAAACGCAAATAGGTGACGAGGCCCGGCGGTTCAGGCTCGGCTTTAGGTTCGGCCACGCGCGTCGCTCTTGAGGCCGGAACAACGGGCGGCAATGCGCGGCACGCCTTCTGGTTTGCTTCCGTCGCGGTATTCCAGACCTGTTGCGCGAAGCTCGCCAGATCAACTTCTTCGTCGGCATCGTCGTCGAGCACGCCTTTCTCGGTGTAATAGGCGTCGTGCAGTCTCCTGCTCGCCTCTTCGCCGATGAACGTTTCGTCCGTGCCGACGACCTCCTGATTTCGCAGCAACCGGGCGAACAAGCGTGACCGCAGCCGAATGATGCGCTCGACACCTTCAGCGGGCAGAAACGAATAGGCCAGAATCGTGTCGTGCTTCTGGCCGATGCGATCAACGCGGCCCGCGCGTTGAATCAGCCGGATGATGGCCCACGGCAGGTCAAAGTTGACGACGATATGCGTGTCCTGAAGGTTCTGGCCTTCGGAAAGAACGTCCGTGGCGATGAGCACGCGAAGTTCTGTCTCGCCCGCCTTCAAGCCGCCGTTGGTATGTGGGCTGAAACGCCGCGCGAGCGCCACCGGGTCTGGCGAGTCGCTGGTTGCGACCGCCAATTGCTTGATGCCCGCGCGTTCAAGTTCGCGGACCAGGTAGCAGGCGGTGTCGGCGTATTGGGTGAAGATCAGCGCCTTGTCATGCGGGTGGGTCTTGGTTAGGAATTTGCGCAAAGCTTGGAGCTTGGAATCCTGCTGCGGCTGCCAGCGGCTTGCTCGCTTGAGGATGGAGAGCAGCGCGTTCGCATCGCGTAGTAATTCGACTTTGAAATCCGCCCGAAAGAACTTTGGATTCAGCCAGTCAAAGCGGCTTTCCATCTCGCTCCTGTAGAGCGAATAGGTTTGTTGGGCGTGCAGCTGATAAACTTTCAGGTCGGTTTCAAAATCGTAGCTGTGATCCTCGTCTGTTTCACCGCCAACGCCTTGTTCGTTGCCATGAGCGAATTCGTCTTCTGTATCCGCAACCAAAGTGTCCAACGCTGCCGCGTTTTGCGTGCCGATGGGCACGGGCAAACCGTTTTCAAGCGCGTGGACATGAATGAGATTGCGGAGAACGTGCCGCTCTAACGAGAGCAGGAAGCTGAAGCCGTCCGATTCGAGCCGCTTGAAAAGATTCGTGCGGCAGAATCCGAGCAGCCGCTTGCCTGCGCGATTCAAGTTTTCGAGGGTTTTCTTTTCCTCCAGCGTCGCCTTTTTCTCAGCCGACGGAATAAGATAGTTGGCCAGCCCGTAACGTGGCAGCGCCAGGTTCGCAATTACCTGCACGACTTCGTCGCGATAAAGCTTGGCGTAAGGGTCGTTCGGAGCATTGTCCTTTAGCGTGAAGGTCAACGTCTTTGGCTGCCGCACCGGAAAGTAAAATGGCTCGCCGTTCAACATGAAAAAGTAACGCTGCTTTTTGGCGTCGAACGTCGAGTAGTTCTGCATGATGAACTGCCGCGTGCGCCGAACCATGTAGTGCCGCATCAGGTCGCGCCAGTCCTCGGAGTGGTCGCTTAGTTCAAACGCACGCAGCGAACGTTGTGAGGCTTGATACATTGCCAAAAACTCGGCCTCGGTAAATCCGTCCTTCTGCCATTGCTGGAAGAATTGCTCCGGCCTCGCGTGTAAGTCCGCGTCCTCGTCCACGAACAGGCGCAATTGATTGCTCAAATCGGTGAACTGTTTGTTGTAAGGCGTGGCCGTCAGCAGAATGACGCGTGAGTTGCACTTCTCGATGTAATCCTGAATGGCGCGATACCGTTTGCCTTCGCGGTTGCGCAAGTTGTGACTTTCGTCCATCAGCACAAGCCGATACGGCGGCAGGTTCGGCAGTTCCTTTGTGACAGCACCCAATGACACGATCTCGGCGGCCAAACCGTAAGTGCCCTTATACCAGGTCCACATCTCCGCCAACTTCGGCGGGCAAATGATGAGGACGTTGCTCCCGTCATCCTCTTGAAAAATTCGAGCGATGGCTGAGGCCATGAGCGTTTTGCCCAATCCGACGACGTCGGCAACGAGCACGCCGCCGTTTTTGTAGAGCAGACGCGACGCGAGTTGGACAGCGGCCACTTGAAAATCGAGCAAGATTCCCTGAAAGACTTTCGGCAGCTTAAAATCGCGTTCGCCAATCCGCGCGTCTTCCGAAAGATGAAATGCCATCTTCAGATACACGAGATACGGATTCACCAACTTCTCGCTGGCCCAGCTATTTTCAATCAACTCGGCCAGTTCGTCTGAAAGATCGAATCCATCCTCGTCATCCCACCGCACATCGAACCAACGCTGCAATTTATCGGCAGCATCCTTCTCGACCACGTCCACGTTGAGTTCGCCTTGGTGCGACAGTCCCGAGAGCGTGAGATTGCTACTGCCCAGGTAAGCGACAAGGGGCACAATCCTGTCGGTGCGATGGAGAAGATAGAGCTTCGCGTGAAGTGGATGTTTAAGGAAAAGTTTGATGCACACCTTGTGTGCGCGAAGCTGCTTGGCCAACTCTCGCAAAGTTTTTTCAGCGGTGGCGGTCGGAAGTCCAAACTCAATTTGCTCCTTGAAACTTTGGGCGATGCGCTTCTTGAGACGGAGCTTTGTTCCCTTGTCCAACTCCTGCTCCTGCCGCGCGGCCTTCTGCATCTCCCGCATCACTTCTTCCGGCGCACGGTGCATCCCGATGAGCACGCGGCAACAGCCCGCCTCCGCGCCCGGATAGGCCTCCACCAAATCTGCCAAGCTCGACCATCCGCGGAGATTGAAATAGCCCACGCAGAAATCGGCACGCTTCGAGCCGTCGAGCGTCTCGCGCAAAGCCGTCATCAGGTCGGCTTCGATGTTATCGAAAATACGGGGCATGGCTGTTCGCTCGCGCGCGAATCAGCCGTGTTGAGAGACTGCTCTTGAAGGGAAACCTGTGCCTGTAAAAAGAAGGGGGCGACACTTACTTACGCCCCAATACAGGCACGGGAATGCCCTTCAAGAAGCGCTTTCAGCGCGCCCCGAGTGGGGCGCGCATCGAGCGCTGCTCTTGAAGTCGAAATTTCCCGTTTCGTATTGAACAGCAGCCGAAGCTACGCGAAATTATTTGTTAAATGTGTTTTCTGGTCGTTTTGATTTTTTGCTAACAGGGGGAGATTACGTTGAGTGCCGTTGCGAAACAATCGCGGAATTCTATGTAAGCATGGCAACCAACGTGAGCCTGAATATGCGCGATGCACCCTACGCAGGCGGCATCTGTCGTGCAGCATGAAAATTAGCTGCCGATGTAATGCACCGGCTGCCACCCGCTCACCAGCGAACGCTCACACTGATTCTGCGGCAGCGATGGTTTTAAACTCCGAATAAATCTCGGCGTGATTGGCGTTCAGATACCGGACGACCTTCGCGTTCTTCAGCAGGTTTTTGACATAGGTTTGAGCCGTTTGCAGCGTGAACATGTTTTCCGTGTAATTGTCACTGGCCATTTTCAGGTCGCGTTCCAGCGATTCCATTTCACTCTCCATGCGCGCGATGTCTTCCGCCGACATGCCCTTCTTTTTCTTCGGCTCATCGGGATTGACCAGTTGGTCCTTGGCCGTTCCCAAAACCAGCGCCTCTGCATAACCGGTGAAAAAATTATTGGCCGTCACCACCATCTCCGCAATTTCAATCTGCCGCATCCCGCTGACCTTCTTCAATAGCCGGATGGCCGGGGGCGAAATGTGCTTGTCCTTCAATAAATCAGCCGCTTGGTGATAGATATTCTCGGCAACGACACGATGACGCTCTGCCGGTGACGGTGGGCTGACGGCTCAATTCATTTTTGAAATTATCCCGATGACTGCTTCATTTGGGAGCAGGGCTGAACTTGCCAGGTCAAGGTTTGCGTCGGCAGAAGCCGTCACAAACCATGCTATGGCAACGAATCTGCCTGTTAGAGCAGTTGCGCCAAAGTGCGTTTTGGTGCCATCTGCGACCGTGGCGCTGCCACCGCCGAACCACTGCAACGGCAGTGCAGCCGTTCGGCAGTGCCCCCGCAGCTTCGTTGGGAGCGGGAGCAAAACATGAATTTTCCCGTCCCCACCGTCAATGGTTCCAATCCCGGGCTTTGACCCCGCCTGATGCGGGAAAACCAAGTCGTGTTACAATCGCCCTGTCAGAAAGCCTTTGTGTTTCCCGGGGCCGTGTGTATAGTGCAATTAAACTCAGGTTTGTCATGTACGATAGCAACAGGCAGGTGATCTGCGTGGGCATTTGCCCGGTTGACTCGACCCCAAAATCAACTCCAGTAACGGCTTGGGCCCAGAGATTTCTGTGGCTGATCCTGGTCGTGATTGCCGCGCCGTCGGTCTGCGCCGTGAACATGACGCCCATCGCAGTGACTGGTTTCAATCGGGACGTGGTGATTGAGAGCGACGCTGCCGGCCCGCCCTACACCAGCGGGGCGGTCGAATTCAATCCGGGTGAAGGCACCGCGTTTTACCAAAGCGGACTGCCCGGCACCAGTTATGGGCTGCCGGCGTCCGGGTTGTTCGCCAGCGCCATCGGCGACGGGACGCAATTCCAGTTTCAACCCTATACGAACAATAATGCGCTGGTATTGAGCAGCGAGACGGGACTTGCATCCGGGACGCTGACGCTGGCAACGCCGGCCGCCTACAGTCGCATTGCCTTCATCGCCCATTCGGGCAGTGGGGGCGGCAGGCCAAATGTGACGCTGCGTTTCAACGACGGCAGCACGTTTGTCACGAACTACAACGCGCCGGACTGGTTTTACAACAGCGGCTTTGCGCTGCAAGGCGTGGACCGCATTTATCTCAATGACGGCCACACCGAAGGCGGGCCGAACGATCCGCGTTTTTACCAGACGACACTGGACCTGGCGGCGTTATTCGGGGCAAATAATCAGCCGCTGGTCAGCATTACATTCGATCAGGCGGCGGCGAATGCCACCGCCGTTTACGCAGTCAGCGGCCTGAGTGCCGGCCCAATAACTCCACCCGGCGTCACCAATCTGGCAGCCACGAGCATTCAGGCGATGGCCGCGACGCTCAACGGCCAGATCCTTTCGACGGGGAATGATACGCCCGCAGTCACTCTCTACTACGGATTGAACAACGGGGGCACGAATACGGGAGGCTGGGCGCAGAGCATCGCATTGGGTTTGCAGGCCGGGTCATTCGCCCGGACGATCCCGGGGCTGTCGTCGAACACAAATTATTTCTACACCGCCAAGGCTGTCAATACGGCGGGGACGGCGTGGGCCGCGCCGGCCAGAAGTTTTACTACGCCGGCCACGAATCCGCTGCCTGCTTCGGTGCCGGTGCTGACGCAGCACAATGACAACGCGCGCACGGGTCAGAACACAAACGAGACGGTTCTGACCCCGGCCAACGTCAACGCCGCCAACTTTGGCAAACTATTCAGTTACGCGGTGGACGGTGATGTCTATGCCCAGCCGTTGATCATGACCAACGTGACGATTTCCGGCAAAGGCACCCACAACGTGCTCTATGTCGCCACCGAGCACGACAGCGTGTATGCGTTCGACGCCGACAGCAACGCGGGCACCAATGCCGCGCCGCTGTGGCAGGTCAGCTTCATCAACCCGGCGGCGGGCATCACGTCCGTTCCCAGCGGCGATGTGAGTTGCGGCGACCTCGTGCCGGAAATCGGCATCACCAGCACGCCGGTCATTGATCCGATTGCCGGCACCATCTACGTCGAGGCCAAAACCAGAGAAGTGGTGGCCAACGTGGTGACTTATGTTCATCGGCTGCACGCGTTGGACATCACGAGCGGCGCGGAGAAATTCGGCGGGCCGGGTGTCATTCAGGCAAGCGTGGCGGGCACGGGCGACGGGAACGATGGCCAGGGGAATGTGCCTTTTGATGCGTTGCGGCACATGAACCGGGCCGGGCTGCTGCTGAATAATGGGGTGGTTTACTTCGGCTGCGCGTCGCATTGCGACAACGGCCCGTATCACGGCTGGCTGTTTGGCTACAACGCCCAGACGCTGTTCCCGGCCGGCGTTTTCAACGTAACGCCGAATGGCGGGTTGGGTGGCATTTGGGAAGCCGGCGGCGGTCCCGCCTGTGACCCCAACGGCAACCTCTACTTGATCACCGGAAATGGGACTTTTGATGCCACGACGAACAACGATTATGGCGACAGCTTCCTCAAATGCTCCGTCACCAATGGACTAAAGCTGGCCGATTACTTCACGCCCTACGATCAGCAGGACCTGGCGAACCGGGACGCGGACCTTGGTTCCGGCGGACCGTTGGTGTTGCCGGACGAGGCGGGCAGCGCGAGTCATCCGCATCTGTTGGTGGGCGCCGGCAAGGACGGAAAAATATACCTGATCGACCGGGACAACCTGGGGCATTTCAATGCGGCAGACGACACCCAGATCGTGCAATCGCTCCCCGGTGCCATCGGCGGCAGCTTCGACACGCCCGCTTATTTCAACAAAACAATTTTTTACCTTGGCGCGGGCGACGGGCTGAAGGCGTTCACTATTTCCAATGCCGTAATCACACCGACTCCGGCGTCGCAGAGTCCCAACCCGTTTGGTTTCCCCGGCGCGACGCCCAGCGTTTCCGCCAACGGCACAAATAACGCAATTGTCTGGGCGGTCGAGTCCGACGCCTACGCCAGCAGCGGGCCGGGCGTGTTACACGCCTACAACGCCGCCAATGTGGCGCTGGAACTTTACAACAGCAGCCAGCCCGAAGCTGGAACACGGGACAATCCCGGGGGAGCGGTCAAGTTCACCGTGCCGACCGTCGCTAACGGCAAAGTTTATGTCGGCGCGGAATACGCCGTGTCGGTTTTTGGCCTTGGCACGTTCCTGGCCACGCCCGGCATCACTCCCAACGGCGGCACCTTTACCAATTCCGTCACGGTCACCTTGACCAATGCGACCCCCGGCACCTCCATTTATTACACGCTGGACACCACCGTTCCGACGACGAATTCCATTCCCTACACCGGTCCGTTTGCGGTGACGAACTCCGTGGGAGTCCGGGCGAGAGCGTTCAAGGCGGGCGCGGTAAACAGCGGCGTGGCCATCGCCACCTTCTTGAGCAGCACTGCCATCGGCACCGGCACCGGCCTGGCCGGCGCGTATTATTCCAACCAACTCAGGACCTTTACGAATCCGCCGACGCTGGTTCGCACTGACGCGACGGTGAATTTTGACTGGGGCGCTGGATCGCCCGACCCGGGCATCAGCGTAGATCACTTCTCGGTTCGTTGGACGGGTACGGTGCAGGCCCAGTTTAACGAGAACTACAGTTTCTACACCCGAACCGACGACGGTGTGAGGTTATGGGTGAATGGCCAGTTGATAGTTGATGAGTGGATTGACCAGGCGCCGACCGAATGGAGCGGCTCAATCACCCTCGCGTCCGGGCAGAAGTATCCGATGACGATGGAATACTATGAGAACGGCGGCGGCGCCGCGGCCCAACTTTCCTGGAGCAGTCCTTCCACCGCCAAAACCATCATCCCGCAGAGCCAGCTTTACCCGACCTACAGGCTGGTGTTTGTTTCTTCCGCAGGCGCCTTCACCAACGGCGGATTTCAACTGCAATTGTCCGGTCTGGTCGGAAAAAGTTACGTCTTGCAGGCAACGACGAATTTTACAAATTGGATCTCGCTCAACACGAACATGTCACCGCCCAATCGTGATGTGTTGTTGCCTACCAATCTGTTTAATTTTACCGATACGAACGCGACCCAGTTTCCGTATCGATTCTACCGAGCGGTCGAACAACCGTGATCGGTCGAAATTTAATTTCCTGCGCTCGACTCGACCGGGGTTACCCCAGGAACGATTTGGTTGCTGTCAGCGCGAAAGAGATCAGACCTGAATGGCGCTTGGTCAACCATTGCAAAGGACGGCGAATATCAAACGAGCACCCATCCCCACTGAGAGGAAGAGTGTGGGGATACCCTGTCAGGACGGATTTTCATCGAGATAAATTCGAGCTTTCGACAAGCCGGACCACCCGCCTTCGCCTGGATCGGAGCGAGCAGCGAAGACGGCCGAGCCGAAGTTTCACTTTGGCAGCCATTTCTCCCAGTTCTTCGCAAAAGCTTCGACGTTGTCTTTTGTCACCGGTGTGAGCGGAGTGTTGTCCATTACGTGCGCCGGGTCTTTCTTGAAGTGGAGTTTGTTGATGAGGTGCTCAACGGCGCGGTAGCCGTAACCATAGACATCCTGTGACAGGAGCAACTCCACATGTCCGCTGCGGACATAGCGCAGTTCCGGCGGCAAGGCATCCACCGCGACACACTTGATCGTGCCTGGACTCCAGCGCAGCGCGTTGTCGGTGAAGAGCGGCCAGCCGCCGAGCAACCCCCAGCCGGTGATGTCCGGGTTCGCCTGCATCACCTGTTCGATCTTCGCCACGGCGTCCGGCGGCGTTTCCTTGTGATAATAAATGTCGAGCAGCTTGATGCCGGGATGTTTCTTCGCCGCGCTGCGGAAACCGGCGGCGCGCTGCTGTAAATTGGCCGCGTTGGGATTGCCGTCGATGGCGGCCACAATGCCCTTTCCGTCCAACAATTTTGCCAGATTCTCGAAGGTCTGCTCGCCGCATTTGAAATCATCGATGCCGAGCGCGACAAATCTTTTGCTGGCGGGAGCGTCGCCGGAAAACGTGATCACCGGGATGCCCTGGCGGACTGCTTTGTTGATGGCGTCGGTTAGTTTGGTGGCGTCGGAACAACTGATGATGACGCCGTCGGTGCCGTTCAACACAAGTTGTTCGAGGAACTCCGCTTGCTTTTGCGCGTCCTCCTCGTTCGGCGTGCGCCAGTCGATCTTGATCTTGATGCCGTGCTTCGCGCCCAGCTCGCGCGCGGCGTCATTCGCGCCCACACGCGCCGCTTCGAAGAATGGGTTGCCCTGCGATTTGGCAATCATACCAAGCGTATAGCTCTTTTCGGCGGACGCCAGAAACGGCAGGAAAAACAGCGCCAACGACGCCAGGCGGAAAACGCGGCTTGCAAAAGATTTCATGTAGCCAAGTATAAGCACCGGCCAATCCGACGGCGACAGGAAAAGTGTTTGTTCGCCGTTGAACCCCGCCGAATAATTTATGAACTTGAATGAGTCACAGAAAAAGAAAGTGTCTGCCTGGATCGCAGAAGGCCTGAAACTTGCCGAAATTCAAAAGCGACTGGCTTCCGAACTCGACCTTCACCCGACCTACATGGAAATCCGTTTTCTGGTGGACGACCTGAAACTGACTCCCAAAGATCCTGAACCAATCAAGCCCGTTGAAAAGAGCGCCTCATCGACGGGTGCGCCCGATCCGACATCCCCGACCGGTGAGGGAACCGCGAGTGGAACACCCCCTGGAATTGCAGGCATCTCGGTATCGGTTGATCAGTTGGCGCGCCCCGGAGCAGCTGTCAGTGGCAGCGTGACGTTTAGCGATGGTATGAACGCCGTCTGGTATATCGACCAAATGGGTCGTCCCGGTCTGATACCCAATCAACCTGGCTACAAACCGTCAGCGGCCGACCTGCAACAGTTTCAGGCGGCATTGGAAGCGGAGTTGGCCAAGCTGGGAATGTAACGATTACTGCGCGATCCCAAAAATCCTCCGAGTGCCGCGATGTCTAACGAACTGACCGATGACAAAGAGCGCGCCAAGGATGGTCGCAATGGAACCGTAACGTGATCGCGCTCCTCATCATTCGGTGAAGCATCTGGGGCTGCAAATCATCGCTTGTCTCGAGGTTCTGTGCGTTCGGCGTGTGGCTGCCAGTTCGTACTCCACACTGTTTTGCCTGAAAGCAGGGCATTGGTGAGGAAACGAAATTGAAATTGACTGAGCATCTTGGTGGCGAACGGAGTTAGTGCGTCACTCTGAATCTCCACACTCCGTAGTGCGGGGGCATTCTCTAGGTTATAAAAGTCGACATCGGTAAAGTTGCGGGAATATGTAATCACCAGCTCGGTGAGATTGCTCATGCCCGCCAGCGCCATGTACTCGGACGACGGTGGGTCCGAAGCCAGCAGTTCTAGTCGCCGGATTTTGGGTAACTTCGCAGCGGCCGACAACACTCCCGCAGGAAGTTGACCGCAGCAAACAAAACTAAGCGAGGATAGGCTTGGACTGGTCGCCAATGACCCCACGCCCGCCGCATCTAATGCGCCACTATGGAGCCTCAATTCACGGAGTTCTTGAATTCTTGCTACAGTGGCAAGGTTGGTGCGGTTGCACCATTCTCGCCGCAGATCCAGACTCAGCACTACTCCTTCGGCGTTTCGCTCTACGGATCTCGAATCCTCGCGCTCGATTGCGCGAACCAACGCCACCGGGTCACGCCCTTCCTCTGCCGAACCCGCAGTCGAGGTTAAGAGCGAGGCTAGGCTGACACCGACCACCACACCAACCCATTTCAGTGGTGCGTTTCGTTTTCGCGTCGATCTGCCTTGCTGCCTACTCATGGTGTACCGCTTCCAAGCCCAGCGTTATTCGACCGCACGCTGCGGTCTAACTCTTTTTAGTTTTAATAGCCTATTCGCGCCTTTCCAATTTGTAAACAAGCGTGACAAGGATTTCCCGGATGAATGTCCAATCGACAAATGCCGCAAGGCGCACGTCGCAAATTTATTTACAGCCTGCGAGCAAGTTATGTAACCGGAGAAGTACGCTACCCTCGCCGCCTTGATTCTAAGCGCCTCTTTGAAAACTGTGGCGTCAGCCATCTTGGCTGACGTAGAGCTGGGCTTCCAGCCCGGCGGGAAAAACGCCGAAAGCACGGACGACCCGGTAAAATCTGAGCGGTTCCGCAACGCCGGTGATTTCTCCGGGCGGCAAGATGCCGCTACTTTTCGACCAGGCTCTAAACAAGAGGTAACTCCTTTTGATTTACGGTGGCGTAAACAGTTCGATCATGTGTCCGTCCGGGTCACGAAGGAACACCTGCCACGCGCCGTCAGGCCTTTGTTTGCGCAGCCGAAAATCCGCGCCCAACTTATGGAAATGATTCTCCCACGAATCCAGTTCATCCACTCTGAGCGCGAAATGATTACTGCGATTGCCCGATGAAACCGGCTCGCCGCGTTCGCCGATGAGATGCAGTTCCTGATTCGCGCCAAGCCGGAACCATGCACCCGGAAAACTGAAAGCCGGACGCGGCATCGGGTCGAGTGACAACATCTTGCGATAAAACTCGCAGCTCTTTTCCACATCCGCCACATGGAGGGCAACGTGATTCAGTTCAAGGATTTTCATCGCCGTGATGATGCCACTGAGTTCGGTTTGATTCAACCGCGGCGAAGATAGCGGTTCGTTACCTTAATTTCCCCGCACTCTAAAGAAACTATTTGAGCGGGTGAGCGGCACGCCAGCAGTTTGAAGGCTGGTCGTGACAACGCCGCTCCACGAACTCGCAGGCAAAAAATCTGTTTGTTCCACTACAAATGGCGGCACGCCACCGGTCCAACTCAGACTCGCGTTCGTTCCCAGAAGCGCAATGTTGAGCGTGATGGCCTGGATAACCGTGATGACAACCGCGTCGTAGGCGACCGCGTGCATGCCATCGTCCGCGCTCAACAACAATGTGTAAACTCCCGGCGCGCTGAAACTCGCGGTGGTGTTGGTTTGCGCCGCGTTGCCAAATGTAACCGTGCCCGGGCCGGAATAAAGTTTCCACTGATTTGTTGGCGGCGCACCCGTGAAATTGACAAAACCCTGTAAAGTAGTTCCACTCGCTGACGTCACCGTTTGATCCGCACCCGCACTTGCCGCTGGCGCGCCCGCGGAGCGCGGGCCTTCATTCGGTCCAGTCGTTTGAATGACCTCAAAATTTGTGATGTCGAGACTGTTAAAATTATTGAAACAGCTCGACGGCCAACGATCATCGGGCGTGACTGAGATCGAGAAGAAACTGCCGTTGTCGGCGACGATGGCACCGTATTTCTTTAGCGCGACCAACACGGTTTTCTCCTGTTTCGTCCAGGAGTTCGTGATGACGTAACTTGCTTTGAGCCGCACGCGCTGGCCCATCGACGGCAGGTTAGGACTCGTGTTGTTCGTTGGCGCGGCGTAATGAGTCGCAGGATAAATGTAAGAATTGTATTTAGATTTTGCGACCACGATGCGGCAGGCGTGCTCGACCACGCCGCGCTCGCACTCGTCGAAGCGCGGCAGGGCGGGAAACATTGCCAGACCCGCTGCGTCGGCGGAGGTCCAACCGTTCGAACGCAGCACGTTGCTCTTTAAATCAAACTTTGCGCCATTGCTCGCCTCCCAATTCGTGCCCACTCGCTTCGCCTGCCACATTTCCCAAATGAAGCCGTTGCCCGGTTGGACGATGATGGCGTGCCGGTCGCCGCCGTCGTTGTTGAGGTCCTGCTGCCACGCCGCGAGCGTGTTGGTATTGTCATGCGGCCAGGTTTCAATCGGCATGTTCGAGGGGATCGGATACGAGCCGTACGGATCCGTGCCGCCATCGAGGTCCGACTCTTCCGGGTAATCCAGGAAATGGATCGGGAGGCGCGGTTGATTGTCCGGCACGAGCACGAAATTCATTTCGTAAAACGCGCGCAACGTACGCCGGTTCAGATTGATGGNNAAATGTCTTCGTTCCAGGCGCTGGTGACCGGAAAAATCTGCATCGCCGAGACCATCGCATCTGCCTCCGGCGTGTTGAACAGAATCGCGTTGGTCACGATTGTTGCCGGGCCGAGAATGCGGCCTTCCTGGTTGATGCGCTCGGCGGGCAAACGCACTGCCAGTAGAAGCCAGCCAAGAGCAAGAAAACGGTTAAACAGCTTCATAACTTCAACCCATAATCTGAGCAGAATGTGAGCCGAAGCAAAGCCACCGACCGGCGGTCAAGCTATCTCAAAGAACCCAATCACCACATGGCCCAACAACCGTCGTTGCCCCACAACTGCGAGCCGCGATAGATTTGCATCTGTCTGGCGTTTTTCCACGACACCGAGCCGTCGAGCAAGCCCACATTGCCACCTACCGCGCCAATAGCAGCGGAAGAGGCACCGCTGGCCTTGGGATTGGAGGCATCCTGGTCGATCAGAATCGGTCCATTTTTGGCATGGGGGGCAAACGTTTGGCCGTAGCCGGGCGACCAGTCGTTCATGTCCGATACCAGAACCAGGCTGCTGTTGTCCGTCAACCGCTGTGGCGATATCCAGGTTGCTGTGCCCACGATCGCCGGCCAGGGCGTGTTTGTGTGACCACCATGATAGTTGTAGCCGACGACGTAGCCATACTGCTGTTCTTCAAAGGGGCGCTTGACCTGCTGCTTGATGAAGAAGTCGGCAAAACTGGGGCAGTGAACCATGCGCTCGTTGCCCGTGTATTGGACAATGGCATTGCTGGTGGCGGCGCTCATCACCGGCAGGTGGTCGTCATTTGGAGGCTTGGGTTTGTTGGGCGCGCCGCTCGGCACACATTGCTCGTTGTCGTCGCCATACAGATGCACTGCCAGAAGGAACTGGCGCAGGCTGTTCTTGCAACTCGTTCGTCGGGCGCGTTCCTTGGAGCCGACCAGGGCGGGCAACAGTAACGCCGCGAGAATGCTTATAATTGCGATCACCACCAGAAGTTCGATCAGCGTAAAGGCGATCGCTTTAGACGAAGGCTTGTTGCTGCTGGATAATATTGCTTGCATGTCCAAGTTCCAATCCGTTTCGCTCATTCGGTTGCCACCAACATCCCTCAATCCCCTGAATCGTCAAATGAGCAGAAGACGGCTTCGAGCGCTCACCGACAAACCGGTTGCGGTTCCAGCCGAAGTCCGGCATCACTTGCTCATGTTCCGTCGTGTATTGCTACAAGGTCTGATGCTCAACAGCCTCACAATGTTCCTGACCAGTTGCGTCAGTGATCGCCCGAACGATGCAGCATATTTTCAAACCGGTGAATCGGTTGTCCTTGTGAGCGAAGAGCCGGCAAACCTCGTTTTTGCCCCGTTGCTCTCCAAGCCAGACAACGTTCGCAGCACGTATCGCGACGGACTGCCGCAGACCGTTCATTACGAGCCGGGACGCGACTATTTGCTGGATGCGTCAAGCCAGATTCGAAGGACAGCCCAGTCACGTATTCCGGATTTCGGCACCAACATTCTCTTTGGCAAAGAGGATTTTAATCACAGCCAGTTTCCCGGTTTTGGCAACGGCCGCTTCTTCGTTTACGTCGATTACTCTCACCGCGAAAAATGGCGCCCCGCGTCTCAAAAATCCGGGCTGAACGCGTCTTGTTTGCCGAACACGCGGAAAAAACTCCAGGCGGGCGAAAAGATCCGCATCGTGGCGTACGGCGACAGCATCACCACCGGTGGTGAGGCCTCCGAGCCGGGCTTGATTTTCTGGGAACGCTGGGCGGACGCGCTCCGCCGAAAATATCCGCGCTCGTCCATCGAAACAATCAATGGCGCAACCGGCGGTGACGCAACCGTGCAAGGCTTGCAACGGTTGCAAGCCAAGGTGCTCTCGCAAAAGCCCGATCTGGTTTTGATCGGCTTCGGCATGAACGACCATAATCGCGGCGGCGTACCCGTGAGCGCGTTTGCCGAAAATTTGCGGACGATGATCGACCGGATTCGCGCCGACACCGGCGCGGAGATTGTTTTATTTTCCGCCTTTCCGCCGAACCCGAAATGGCATTACAGCTCCCACAGCATGGAAGCCTACGCGGTCGCGACCGAACAGGTGGCGCGCGAAAAGCACTGCGCCTTTGCCGATGTGTATCGCCTTTGGATGAGCATCGCGGCGCGCAAGAAGCCGGAAGACCTTTTGGGTAACAACATCAATCATCCCAACGATTTCGGGCATTGGATTTATTTCCAAGCGTTGCAGGCAATCGAGTTGTGATGGTGGCAGCGGTTGTCGCTTAAATGAGCGGCAAGGAGATGAAAACCGTCTGATGGAAGGAAAAACTCGCAGAAGGCAAGGCGGGCACTCCGCTGCCCGCCGCCGACTCATCAAAACCAGACGAACGGCGTGCATGAAGTGACGCGCCCTACCTTGAACCCGTCTGAACACTTCCGGCAGAAGTTGCGCGCGGATTGAACATCGAGTATATTTATTGCGTTTGGTATTTTTGGCGGCACCTTCGATGATGACGCAAGGAGGATAAGCTCGGAGATTTTGAAGTGGACTGGATTATCCGGAACAACGCTCGGAAGGCACGGTTGGAACCGCGCCCGGTTTTGCTCAGCCGCCGCTACCGCTTCGGAGGCTGTGCTTATGCAAACGCAATCACGATTGGCGAAACTGTTGATGTATCAAAACATCGGTTTCCTTTTCATCATTTTACTCGGCTACCTCGATGAGTTGCTGAAATTGCCATCCCTGATTTTCCGCGACTATCCGTTCCCCTGGCGGTTTGGCCATTCCACCTTGGGCATGCTGCTCATTCTGGCGGTCTGGTTGCTGGTGAGCACCTCCACGCGCCGGATTCTCGACCGCATCCTCTATCTGGAAAAATTCATGCGCATCTGCGCCTGGTGTCACCACATTGATTACAAAGGGCAATGGATGCCACTGGAAGAATTCATGCAACAAGGCTTTGACACACCCACCTCCCACGGCATCTGTCCGAAATGTCTGGAACAGCAAAAGGCGGCCATGACAAAAGCCGGAAAATTGCAACAAAGCCACACTTGAAGCCGTGGCGCTGGTGAACGTTCCTTCAACTTAAGAAACCAAGATGCTTGCGAATGTCTGGCGAACAATTGAATTTTCCGTTCCCATCCCAAACCAGCAGCACCCCTTGGTCGTTGATTAAATAATCCTCCATCCAACGGTTTTCTTTTGGCAGCGGATTTTCGATGACCAAAACGAGCTTGGCCTCCTTCACGTTCTGGATGTAGCGATACTCGTAAAGCTGGGAAAGCCCCCGGCGAATCTGCGAATGCGGATTATCGTCTGTTGTGGATTTCATCTCGAACAAGTAACGGGCGCATGTCCGGGAAGCGGTGCTTGAGATGAAAGAACACCGCCCGCCTGGAGCACATGGAACTGGCCTGTTTGACGGAGATTGGCCGGGGCATGGAGATGGTTGACCAAAGCGGCGTGGGTTTGGTGGTGCGCGTGATTCCTGATCCGAGCAAGGACATCGGACTGAACATCCTGACGGCTTTTCACTACGCGCACCCACCACGACTCGTCACTTGCAAGAATATGACCGAGGCGGCGAGAGCACTTGCGCTTTAGCGCGAGGGTAAAATCCGCAAGCAACTCCTGGTCTTGCGGGACGCCGGATTATTGATTCATATTGAGTGCAGTTCCATCGTCCCTCCGGGACACACATTGTTCTTGAAACCAAACCAGCCACTTCGTAGCTGGCTAATTTCCACGGCTGCTTCGTGGCAGCGCGGCGTGGCGTTGAAAAATTTCGCGCGGCTCGCGGTGTGATTGTTCATTCTCCATCGTCGGCCTTGGTGCGTTTCTTTGCGCGCCTTTCGGGTTTGGAGTGTGGTCGTTGCTCAGTGTTCTTCGTCGGCATAGGGGCTTTTAATTCCCGACGTCAAGTTTCCAACTTCGCGTGTAGTTCTTTGACTTTGTCAGGCATCCTAGCTGCAAGGTTGTTTTTTTCGCCGAGGTCTTCGCGTAGGTTGTAAAGTTCGAGCCGTCCATCCTCGAAGAACTCCAGGAGTTTCAGATAACTCACACCGTCGAGCGGGTAATTGGGCGGCGGTGTCGCGCCCGCGACTTCGAGCAAGGTCGGATAAAGGTCAACGCTGTTGAGGGGCGTGTCGCAAACCAGGCCAACAGGAATTTTGCCGGGCCAGCGGAAGATGTAAGGCACGCGAATGCCGCCTTCATAAAGCATCCCTTTGCCGCCATGCACCGGCGCGTTGTCGGTGATGCCCCTCGCCATCTTGATGCCTTCGCGCTGATAGGTTGACGATTATTTTTCCTCCTTCGATTTTTTCGGTTCTTCTTTTTTCTCAGTGTCGCCTTTGGCTTCGGGAGCTTGTTTGGCGGCTTTCAAGACGTCTTCGGAGGGAAGGATGATTGTGGTCAGTCCTTCAGGACGAAAACTGAACATGCTAAAGCCACCGCCTTTCGCGCTGACCGAGCGCATCACGAACACACCGAGAACGTTTCCGTCCGNNAGCCGACTGCGGTTGAGGTCATTTCGCCGCTGGGGACATAGAACAGGCGGGGTTTTTGAACGACGGCGCTGATGCGTTCCACTGAAGCGGCATAGGCGCGACCTGCGGCTTTGCCGAGGCGGTTGAGCGTGATGACTTGATCCAGAACCCGCGCCGTGGCTGACTTGCTTAAATCGAGAGCGGTCATCGGGCTGGCGAGCTTGGTCTTGGGCCGGACGAAGGCCAAATCCAGGTCTTTGTCGCGCAGGACGATTTCCGCCGGCATTTCGGTTCCATCATCGAGAAGGAGTTTCAAATCGGTCAACTCGGTGTCCATTTTGAACTTCGCATCCTCACCGCCGCCGCCGACCATCATGTTTTGCAGCATGTCACCGGGTTCGCAGGCCGAGAGCGCGAGCACGGTGAGGCCGGAGGGGTCCACTACTGTGCCTGTGAGGTCCTGTTTGGATTCATTGGCCTGCCCGCCAAGGCCTGTCACGGAGAACTTCGTCTTCAGCACGATTTGCACGGTGATGACGGCATGCTGATTTTTGTTGAAAATGTCGCGGCCCTTTTCCGCCAGTTCATCGGCGCGGCCCGGCAAAACCAGACCCGCCAGCAGGGAAACGAGACCAACGATAGTTGGGGTTGGTTTAAAACGCATAGACGTCCTTTCCTTTAACAGGTCAATTTTTCCAGTCCGGTTCAAGTTCCACATACACGGTGTGGATGCCGCGCATGACTTTCATGACGACCATGTTCTTTTTGTTCACCGCGACAAGCTCCAGTTTCTTTCGGAGGGCGTCCACATTATCCACAGATTGTCCTTCCACTTCCAGAATCAAATCGCCGACATAGAGCGAACCGAGTTCGGCCCAACTCCCGGACTTGACGTCTTCGACCAGGGCGCCGTGTTGGTCGCTGCTCCATTGTTCCTCGGCCGCGTCGAAGAACGAGACGTCACGGGCGGTGAATTCGAAATTCTCATTCTCGTATTTCTTCATCTCGCGCCTCAATCGCGGTGAGCGGACCAACTCGACGGGAATTTTCGTTTCGGCTTTGTCGCGGAGAACGGTTAGCTCCACGGTTTTGCCAACGTCGTATTGCCGGATCAACGTGGAGAGCTCGTCTTCGTGTTCCGGGCCGGAGGCGGTCATCTTCTCGCCGTCCAGAGCGATCACGAAGTCCCCCGGTTTTAGGCCGGCCTTCTCGGCCGTGCTGTCCGGGTAAACGCGCGTGATGCAAAACCCTTTCAGTGCCGGCTGGCCAAGGTGTTTCGCAATCTCGCGGCTGATGACCTGCGTCTCGATAGGCAGCCACGCTTTGGTGACTTCCAGACCAGGATCTTTCAACTCCTCAAGGCCGACCTTGACCAGCGCCAAATATCGGTCGGCCTTGCGTTCAAAAGTGACGACGACTGGGACTGGCTCGGTTTGGCCTTTGGTCAGTGTGCGGGTGACATCAATCAAGTCCTGAACATTCTTCACCGGCGTGTCGCCAACGTTGACGATGATGTCCCTCGAGTCAAAGGAAGGTTTGGCATTGCCGGCTGGCCCGCCGGGACGAACGGAAGTGACCAACACACCGTCCAGACTGGGGCGTTTCATTTCCTTGGCGGTGAGGAACGAGAAATTTCGGACGGTCAATCCCCATTGTTTTATTTCCTGCTGCTTCGGGTAAAGCTCACCGCGCTCAGCCGGCTTAACGTGAAGTTTGATTTCCTTTCCTTCCCGCTTAACGACGGCCATCACTTCTTTGCCAACAGGCAAACTCGTGACCAGTCTCATAAAATCGGGCATTTGCTCGTCGTAGTGAACGTCAGTCGCCGCGTCGCCCAAACCCAAAAGCAAATCGCCGGGCATCATCCCCGCCTGGCCGGCGGGTGAATCCTTGAGGACTCCACTGATTAAAACGCCCCTCTCCTTCTTCGCGTGCTTGAAAAGAGGTTGTACGTCAGCGCCCAGCCAACTCCGCTGAATTTTGCCTTTGGCCATGATTTGTTTGGCCACGCTCTTGGCGATATTGCCCGGAATCGCTCCGCCAAGACCGAAGCTGATTTCGTTGATACCGATGATCTCGCCGTCCAAGTTGACAAGCGGACCGCCTGAATTGCCGCCATAGATTGGAGCGTCGTGCCCAATCCATTTTATCAATGCGCCGACATCTTCACCGTCCAATTTGAAGCGGCCAAGCGGGCCAAAGAATTTTGGCATGATCATCTCGGTGTTGCTGATGATGCCGAGCGTGACCGATTGCGACAGCGCCATGGGACTGCCCATCGCGAGCACGTTATCGCCGACGCGCATTTTCGATGAATCACCGAAACTGGCGGGCGTGAATTCGCGGGGCGTCTCCGGTTTGAGTTTGAGAACGGAAATGTCCGTGAGCGGGTCTGTACCGACAAGTTCGGCTTCAATCTCCTCGCGGTTCCACAACGTGCAAAACAACCGCTTGGCGTGCCCGGCAACATGATGGTTCGTGATCAAGTANNCGGTGATAATCGCGCCGCTGCCGACCGCCTGCATTTTAACTTCGCGTCCCTCGCTGTATTCCACAGAAACGACACGAATGCGCACGAGCGCCGGTTTCACCTTGGCGATGGCCACATCGACTTGCGACCGCAAATGCGACGGCACATCCTCGTTCCTGGCGATGGCACTTTCGACTGTCGGAAAGATGAAAAAGCCTGAAAGGACAATAGCACACCATGAAATGAATGGCTGGCGCATAGCTTCAAGGATTCTTGTAGTGGAAATGTGTGAGCTTGCAAGCCCTGAATTGCTTCGCGCGACCCGCGGATCAAACTCTGAAGATAACCCATAATAGTTATATCANNTATCAGGATCGTGATTTTAATTATCACGGCAAAGCGGGCAGCGGCACTTGACCGGGACGACTGGGATAATAAATCAAATCGCGCGCCTCTTGATCGGCTGATGGGGCAAGCAACCGTTCCGGCATCATTGAAAGTTTACTTTCCCACGTGACGAACGCGCACACGCGCCCGCGCCTTCGTAGAGCGTGGCCCTACCGGCCCGCAGCAAACCGTTGTCCGTAACTTTGCCGGGAGCAGGACCGCCGTTATCACTGGAAAAGATAAAGAGCGTGTTCTTGCGCCGACCGGTTTCATCAATGGCAGCCGCAATCTAGCCGACCGCCTCATCCATCGCGGCGACCATGCCGGCGTAGGTGCGGCGCGGTTCTTTCAAAGCGGCGTAAGGCTCTTTGTATTTCTCCGGCGACTTATCGAGGTTGGGTGTCTTGATCTCCTTACCGCCGGTGAAGCCGACATCCTGATACCCGAGATCGTCAGCGAGGATGAAAACAATGTTCGGCGTCTGCGGCGCGGCGGCGTGGAGGGAACTCGAAGCGCTCGCGGCCAAGAGAGTCGTGAGCAGGGCAGTGAGAAACGGGATTGGTTTCGTGGGTTTTCAGAAGCTTGTTTCGACAGGCGCGGTGCTCTCGATAAAAGTTATTGCGCGAGGTGCATGTGTGGTTTTTAGCGAAATCTGAAAGCACGCGCAATCAGAATGAAGAGCCTGCCTGCCAAACACCCAAATCCGCAGGGTTCAAAAAACGGGTTCAAAAAGGCGCTTGACATCCAAGCTTTGCAATGCAAAGTGTATGCATGGATAATAATTGGGTCACGGAACATCTTCAAACCATCCGCACGTTGATGGAGCGTTCCGCGCTGTATCGCCGCGCGCTGGCGCCGGTCATGATATTTGCCGGGGCGTTAGGCACTTTGGCCGCGGTGTGCGGCTGCATTCTTAAGATAGATTTGCCGCGCCCTTTTGTTGGTTACTGGATTGGGGTCGGCGTGGTTGCGGTGGCGGGTGCGCTGTTCGTAGTGCGTCGGCAGGCGCTGAAAGATGCGGAACCCTTTTGGTCGTTACCCACCCGACGAGTTACACAAGCGATGCTACCGGCTTTGGCTGCTGGATTCATCATCGGCGCCATTCTGCTAATTCGCGTCGGTACGGCGGACGCAACAATGGGCAGCGTCCTGGCAATGCTTTGGCTGCCGCTTGGCTGGGTTGTGCTTTATGGCTGTGCTTTGCACGCTGCGGGATTCTTCATGCCGCGCGGCATAAGAATCTTCGGCTGGGCCTTTATCATTGGCGGCTGTGGGTTATTTGCGCTGGGAATTCCTGATGGGGTTGAGCGTCTTTATTATGCGCATGGGGTGATGGGGTTTTTCTTCGGGGCGCTTCATCTGGCTTATGCCGTTTATCTTTATTTCACCGAGAACAGGAAGAATGCAGCGTGAACCCGGAACCATTTCTTCAGCTCGATCGCGTGATTCACGAGAAAGGGCGGCTGGCCATNNGCCATCATGTCCATGCTCGCCGCCTCGCCGGAGTTGTCGTTTACCGAATTACGTGACGCGCTCGAAATGACCGATGGCAACCTGACCTCGCACATGCGCACGTTGCAGGAGGCGGGCTACGTCTCAGTATCAAAATCGTATCGGAACAATCGGCCGCTCACGACCTGCGCGCTGACAGCCGCCGGCAAGAAGGCATTCACCGCCTACATCGACTTGCTGGAGCAAATCGTCCAGCAGACCAAGGTTAAATAAAAATAACTTTGAACGAACAAACCGCATCGCGGTCTCTTACTTTGTATTACAAAGTGCAATACAGAAAAGGTAGGGCACTCTCTCCGAGCGTGCCGCCCGGAATCCCGGGGCGCGATGAGAACATCGCGCCCTGCCTAACGAAGTAAAACATGCAAATTATTAGAGCTGAACATCTCGGCATGTGTTTTGGCGTGCGCGACGCCATTGCGCTGGCCCGTGAACAGGCGAAGGAACAGCCGCTGACCATTCTGGGCGACCTGGTGCACAACGAAACCGTCCTCAATCAACTTCGTTCTCAAGGAGTGCAGATTGAGCACCGGGTCGCCGCTATCACAACACCCATGGTGATGATTACCGCGCATGGCGCTTCTGAACAACGGATGAGCGCCGTGCGCGAACGCGGCTTGAACGTGCTCGAAGCCACGTGCCCGCTCGTCACGGTTGCGCACCGCGCGGTCGCGAAGCTCGTTGGGCAAGGATTTCATCCGGTCATCATTGGCAAACGCGACCATGTGGAAGTGCGCGGTTTGACTGAAGACCTGGTGGAGTTCGACGTGGTTTTGAATGACGGCGACGTTGCCCAACTCCCCGAGCGGCGGCGTTTCGGCATCGCGGCGCAAACCACGCAGTCGATTGACAAGGCGCGACGTTTGGTTGGACTGATTCGTCAACGTTTCCCGAATTCCGAAGTTCGGTTTATTGACACCGTTTGCCAGCCGACGAAGCAGCGTCAGAACGCTGCGGTTGAACTTGCGCAACAGTGCGACATGGTCATCGTCATCGGCGGCGCGCACAGCAACAACACACGCGAACTCGTCGAGACGTGTCGCCACCATTGCCCGCGCGCGTATCACGTTCAAACCGCCGCCGACCTGCACCAAGACTGGTTGCGCCGCGACGACACCGTTGGCATCACGGCGGGGACTTCGACACCGGATGCGGTGATAGACGAAGTAGAAAAACGTCTTCGCGATTTCGCTGAGGCGCTTCGAAGTGTTTTGGATTCACACCTGACTTTTTAGCAGCCAACGCCAGAAAGAAACATGAACTGCGCCAGCTGGATTGAACACTTCACCCGAAACAAGCAAAACCGCCCGGAGCCGGATTGGGCCGCGCTCATCAACGTGCCGCCGGCCGTGCTCAAGCCGATGCTGCGGTCGGTCGAGCAGTTCCGACTCGGCGACGGCGGCGGGCCGGCCTCGCTCATTGCCTACAATGCGGAAAGCTTTCGGAGCCGCACGGCAGAGATGCGGAAGATCGTGGACCTCTGGTTTGCGGAAGAGGCAGAGCACGCGCGGCTGTTGGGGTGTGCGGTCAAGAGGTTCGGCGGACGGATTATCACGTCGCACTGGAGTTTCATGGCGTTTTGTTTTTGTCGCCGCGTGCTCGGTGTGAAGTTTGAGCTTCAAGTTCTCACGCTCACAGAACTCGTCAGCACGGCCTACTACCGCTTGCTGCGGAATCATTCGCCCGACGGCCCGCTCGCCGCGATGTGCGAGTTAATCTTGCGCGACGAATCGGGTCACGTGGCGTTTCAGCGTGACCGGCTGGCGGCGGCGGGTTGCCCGAGGCCGGAGTTGCGCGGCCTGTTATGGCGGATTCAATTTTTGCTCCTTGGTTACGCCGCAGGCACGATGCTGTGGATAAACCACGCGCCGTGTCTAAAAGCCATAGGCGGATCGCGCGGGGAATTTTATTCGGGGGTGACGCGGCAGTTGATGCGCTTCGTCCGTTCGCTGCGGCGAGTTCCGAAGACTGCGGGCGTTCCTGCGCTTTGGGCCAAACCTGCGAACCTCCAACTTGAACGTGCGAATTGAACACGTTTATGTGCAACTCTGAATGGAAGCGCTGGCTGACGGTTGTAACCTACGCTATCGGCATGGCCTGGGTCGAGTCGGCGGTGGTTTACTATTTGCGGACGATGGTGGATCGCATTGATCCGTATCGCGTGAATCCGCTGCCGCTCATCGGCGGGCTGGGGCCGGTGGAACTGGCGCGCGAATTCGCCACGCTGGTAATGCTGTTCACGGTTGGCGCGCTGGCGGGACGCAACTGGCGCGCACGGCTCGGTTACATGGTCGTCGCATTTGGGGTGTGGGATATTTTCTATTACCTGTTTCTCAAAGTGATGTGCGACTGGCCGAACTCGCTGTTGGATTGGGACATTCTGTTTTTGCTGCCATTGCCGTGGTGGGGACCAGTGCTCGCGCCGGTTTCGATTGCCCTGCTGATGATTTTATGGGGCACACTCGCCAGTCAGTTTGAACGAACACCGGCCCATTGGTTGTCAAATTGTCGCGTGTGGGTTTTGAATTCCATCGGGGTAGCGTTGGCGGTCTATGTCTTCATGTCGGACACAATTCGCGTTGCAGACCAGGGAATGGATGTGATCCGCAAGGTGCTACCTTCGTGGTTCAACTGGCCACTGTTCGGCGTCGCCCACGCGCTGATGGCCGTGCCGGTGATACAATTGTGTCGTGAGTGCTGGCTTCGGCGGCGGGCAGAACTCGAAATCAACACACCAACGAGGATGATGGATAGTCTATGAAATTGCTCAGGTTGATCTATAAACGCGAAACGATGGCCCCGATCTTCGCACTGACATTTGCCTCTGCGGCAGGCGTGTTACTCGTGAGTGCGCGCGTCGTGTGGACGGGAAACCTCCAGTACGCTTTTCTTGTCTGGAACCTTTTTCTGGCGTGGCTGCCGCTGGTTTTTGCGATGCTCGCGCGCGAGGCTCTTCGGGAGGGCCGAACTCGCTGGCGTTTCTTCAGTTTCAGCGCGGCATGGCTGTTGTTCTTCCCAAACGCGCCTTACATTTTCACCGACATGATTCACTTGATGTATGGGCGCTACCAACATTTCTGGGTGGACCTGACGATGATTCTGCTCTGCGCGCTGACCGGACTCGTGCTCGGTTTTGTATCGCTCTACCTGATGCAATCGGTCGTGACGCGGAGGTTCGGTTGCGTGGCGGGCTGGCTCTTCGTGGCAACCGCGGCGGGTTTGTGCAGCGTGGGGATTTTTCTGGGCCGGTTCCTGCGCTTCAACAGTTGGGACGTGATTCTAAGGCCGGGCAAAATTTATCGCGGCTTTGACGCCTGGGCGGACGGACGGATGATGAACGGCTCATCCGCCGCGTTTCTTGTGCTGTTCGCGACGTTTTTGTTCATCACCTACGTGATGCTCTACGCGCTGACGCATTTGCAACCGACACACCTGATGCCGGCGGAGATCGCTAACGGAAAAGCGGCCAACTCGTGATGAATCGGAAACAGATTCTTCGCCGGCGAATTAAATGGCTGACGTGGCTATTCATCATCGGCCTCGTCGTCAGCGGCGCGACGGCCCTTCCGCTGCAATGGGAACTGGATGTGTTGGCAAAGCTACCGGGGGTCGGTGATCTCTCCAGCGGTCAAGCGAGCTCTGGACTGACGCAGTGGATTCTCAAGGTTCACGAAGCACTGCACGAGATCGACGCCAAATTTCCGTTCGTGGCCTACGGCACAGACTGGCTGGCGTTCGGACATTTTGCCATCGCTGTGGTCTTCATCGGTGTGCTGCGCGATCCAGTCCGCAACGTCTGGATCCTTACCTTCGGCATGATCGCTTGCGTCCTGGTCGTGCCGTACGCGTTCGTCTTCGGCGCCGTTCGCGGGATTCCGATTTACTGGCGGTTAATTGATTGTTCATTTGGCGTGTTCGGATTCATTCCGCTGTGGCTTTGCCGAAAATGGGTGAAGGAACTTGAGATTCAGGCTGCTGGAAAATTTTCTTCCGCCGATTGAATCTTTTCTCGCCTTCGGCGTTCCACTGGTTGTAAATGCCGGGAGTGGCCGAACGCGAACAACTGCCCGTTCCGCAAG
>PLJQ01000050.1 GCA_003140275.1 Limisphaerales bacterium | reverse complement strand
GCGCCGAGCGGCCGGCGGCGGCGCGCGAAAATCCAAAGCAGCGCGAACAGCACGAATCCCTCCAAGCCAGATTCATAGAGCTGCGAAGGATGCCGCGGAAGCATTCCGACGCGCTCATAGATCGCAGCCAGTCCTCGCGCCGCTGCTTCCTGGGGAAAAGCGGTGATCCACGCTTTGTCTTCGGCGGCAGCCTGCGGAAAATAGACNNAGCTCGCCGTTGATGAAGTTGCCGATCCGGCCCGCCGCGAGCCCAAGCGGGATCAGCGGTGCGACGAAATCGGTGACGTCGAGCCAACGCTTGTTTCGATTGCGCGCAAAAAGCCAGAGCGCGATCAGCACGCCGAGAAATCCGCCGTGGAAGCTCATTCCACCCTGCCAGATCGCGAGCACCTCGGCGGGATGCGCAAAATAGTAGAACGGCTTGTAGAAGAATACATAGCCCAGTCGACCGCCGAGTATCGTTCCGAAGACGCCATAGAACAGCATGTCGTCGACATCGCGCGGATGCCAGCCGGTCAACAGGTTCTGACGCGCGCGAAGCTTGCCGAGGACCACGAGCTGGATAAAGCCGACGATGTACATCAGCCCATACCAGCGCACCGCAAGCGGGCCCAGTTGTACGGCGACGGGATCGAACTGAGGATGAACGAACATTGAGAGTGCGGCGCAGCGCACGTAGAGAGCTATCGCTGCCCGCTTTGTTAGAATTTGTGGACGTCACGATTATACGAGAGAGGTAAACCCTGTGCCGAACAACCGCCGGAGCCGCATCATCACCCAGGGATTCGCCCGGTCACCGAACCGCGCCATGCTGCGCGCGGTCGGCTTCGACGATGGAGACTTCGACAAGCCTATCGTCGGTGTTGCCAACGGTCACAGCACCATGAATCCCTGCAACGCGGGTATTCAACCCTTGGTGGACCGCGCGATGGCGGCGCTGAAATCCGCGGACGCGAAGCCGCAGGTTTTCGGTTTCCCGACCGTCACCGACGGCATCGGCATGGGCACCGAGGCGATGAAGTATTCGCTCGTCTCGCGCGAAGTCATCGCCGACTCCATCGAAACCGTCGTCGGCTGCGCGGGCATGGACGGCTTTGTGGCCATCGGCGGCTGCGACAAAAACATGCCCGGCTCAATCATCGCCATGGCGCGGCTGAACCGCCCGTCCGTCTTCGTTTATGGCGGAACCATCCTGCCCGGTTGCATCACCAGCGCGCCGGACAAGAAGCTCGACATCGTGTCCGTTTTTGAAGCCATCGGCGCGCACGCGAACCACAAGATTTCCGACGCCGAACTCCAGGCCGTCGAGCAATGCGCCGTTCCCGGTCCCGGCTCCTGCGGCGGCATGTATACCGCCAACACCATGGCCAGCGCCATCGAAGCGCTTGGCGTGAGCCTGCCCAATAGCTCCGCCCAAGACGCCATCTCCCCCGCCAAGATGGACGATTGCCGTCGCGCCGGCGCGTGCGTGATTGATATGTTGAAAAAGGGCATCCGCCCGCTCGACATCCTCACCAAGAAGGCCTTCGAGAACGCCATCACCGTCGTCATTGCGTTGAGCGGCTCAACCAACGCCGTCCTGCACCTGCTCGCCATCGCCCACGCCGCCAAGGTAAAGCTCTCCCTTGACGACTTCACCCGCATCGGCAAACACGTGCCCGTGCTCGCCGACCTCAAGCCCAGCGGCAAGCATCTCATGTCCGAACTCGTCGCTATCGGCGGCATCCGTCCGCTCATGAAGACGCTGCTCGACGCCGGTCTGCTCCATGCCGGCGCCCTCACCGTCACCGGCGAAACCATGGCCGAGACGTTGCGCAACGTGAAACCGTATCCCGCCGGGCAAACCATCATCCGACCACTCGACCAACCGGTCAAAAAGAACAGTCATCTCGTCATCCTGCGCGGCAACCTCGCCCTCGAAGGCGCCGTCGCCAAAATTTCCGGCAAGGAAGGACTCCAGTTCAGCGGCAAAGCCATCGTGTTCGAGTCCGAGGAAAAAGCGCTCAAAGCCATCCTCAACGGCACGGTGAAAAAAGGTCACGTCATCGTCATCCGCAGCGAAGGGCCGAAAGGCGGACCGGGCATGAGAGAAATGCTGTCACCCACCAGCGCCATCATGGGCAAGGGCCTTGGCAAAGAAGTCGCGCTCATCACCGATGGACGTTTCAGCGGCGGCAGCCACGGCTTCGTGGTCGGCCACGTGACGCCCGAAGCCTACGTCGGCGGCGTGATTGCCCTCGTGGAGAACGGCGACCTCATCACCATTGATGCCGAGAAACGGGAGTTGACGCTTGAAGTCCCGTCCGCCGAATTGAAGAAGCGCAAGAAAGCGTGGAAGAAACCCGCGCCCCGTTACACCCGCGGCGTGCTCGCCAAATATGCAGCCCACGTCACCAGCGCCTCGCTCGGAGCGGTGACCGATGCGGATTTGAAGTTATAACAACGGGAGAGTTGCCCTTTTCGCAAATAAGGTGATACAACTCCGGCGTGGGTTTTTATCTTCGCAAAAGCCTAAACGTTGGCCCGTTCAGATTTAATCTCAGCAAATCTGGAATCGGTCTGTCCACTGGAATTAAAGGATTCAGGGTCGGAACTGGACCAAGAGGCAACTATGTCCACATGGGGCGTGGTGGAATCTACTTCCGTCAGACGCTTCCGAGTTCTTCGAGTTCCGACAGCCGCAGAATTCCATCTGAAGTTACAGAAGAACAATCGTCGAGCGTTGAGTTTAAAGACATTGAAAGTGGGAGTGTCAGCCAGATGGTTGACTCGTCATCAGCCGCGTTGCTCGAAGAAATCAGTTCCAAGTCCAAGAAGCCGCTCATTTGGCCTTGGACCTTGGGTCTCAGCATTTGCCTCTTCGTTGTTCTTGCAGCCACGAACTCGCCTGTTTGGATTTATTGTTTGCTTGTTCCTCTTTGCGGTGGCGGCTTGGCTTGGGCCGTTCACGCCGACAAATTACGAAAGACCGTCGTTTTGTTCTACGAACTAGAGCCACACATTGAGGAAGCATTTCAGAATCTTCACAACGCCTTTGATTCATTACGGGCCTGTTCTCGAATGTGGCATATCGAATCGAGGGGCAACATCGCGACAACATACGATTGGAAGGTGAATGCGGGAGCGAGTTCCTTTGTGAAACGGAAGGCACTCACTCCCCATACTGGTTCGCCCCCGTATTTTCAGTGCAACGTTTCGATTCCCGTACTTCCTGCTGGGCGAAAACGTCTGTATTTCCTGCCTGACAGAATTCTTGTTTGGGATACGAACGGAGTTGGGGCGGTTGGCTTTGAACAACTCGACGTAAGCTCTGGCGAGCAGCGATTCATTGAAGGTGATGGCGTTCCAAGCGACACGCGGGTGGTTGATAAAACTTGGAGATACGTGAACAAGAAAGGTGGGCCTGACAGACGCTTCAATGATAATCGAGAGATACCGATTGTTTTATACGAAGCGATATTGCTCGCGAGCAAATCCGGCCTCCAGGAATTATTTCAAACTTCGAGAACTGGTATTGGCTCTACGCTCAACTCGGCTGTAAAGCAGATGCTGTCAGCGGTTTCCCAACGCGGAGAACCCAAGACGGAGGACGGTTACATCAAATGTCCGTGCAACAATTGCGACATCTTCATCGAATTCCCGGCACATGGCTTGGGACAGACCATCGCCTGTCCACACTGCGGAATGGAGACGCTTTTGTTCAAACCCAATGCGGTCGGCTCTTAATTTCAGCTGCTCGGTCGCTCCGAGAATCCCAACGGGATTCCATCAATCAGCCCAGG
>PLJQ01000354.1 GCA_003140275.1 Limisphaerales bacterium | reverse complement strand
CACTTCGTAGCTGGCTAATTTCCCGTGTCGCTCCGCGATTTTGCGCCTTGGCGGCTTGGCGTTAAATATTGTCACGCAACCTCCCTCTCCCCTCCCTCCTTCACGTTGAGCCACGACGTCTCCGCCGCACCGTTTATTTTCCACTCACATCCACACAAACCAAATCGCCCCTGGCATTGCGGCAATAAATTTTTCCATTCGAAAGCACGGGCGTCGTCCAGCATTTGCCGCCGAGGACTTGCGCGTGGGAAATCGGTTTGAACCCGGCGGGCGACGCGTCGGCCACGACCAACATTCCCTTCTCGCCCAGCACAATCAGCTTGCCGTCCGCCGCCATCAACGAACCTTTACCCAAACCGCCTTCGGCCCATTTGACGGCGCCGCTCGACCAATCGAGACATTTCAGGTCTGATTCATCGAAACCGTAGATATTGCCCTGGATGAGCACGGAACTGTTAAAATGGTTGCGCATGTTTTTGTTTTGCCAGAGCACGGCGGCCTTGTTGCTGCGGATCTGAACCAACGCACAACCTTCATTGTAACCTGATGAAATGAAAAATTTATCACCGTTGATAATCGGATCGGCGGCATTGACGCCGTACTTGGTCTTCCATGGAAACTTCCAAAGCAATTTGCCGTCCGCCGCCGTCACCGCTTCGAGTTCGGTGGTGGAGAAGAGCGCCACGGCGCGCTGCGGGCCTTGATTGAACGGAACGGGCGTCGAGTAACCGGCGGATTCCTTGCTGGAAGTCCAGACGACTTTGCCGGTCGTCTTGTCCAGCGCGGTGCCGGCGTNNAGACGCCGGCGTTGATGATCAACAGATTTCCTTCCACCAGCACCGAACCGGAAAGTCCCCACTCCGGAATTTTCAACCCCAGTTCATCGTGAACATTCTTTGACCAGATGACCTTGCCGGTCCCGGCGTCAAACGCGAACAGATGTCCCTTGCGGCTGAACGTATAGACGGTTTTGCCGTCCACGGTAGGTGTGGCGTTCGGCCCGCCTTCATAAACATGCGGATCGATTGGGCAGGCGTAGGAATGTTTCCAACGGAGTTCACCGGTACTCGCGTCAAAACAAAAAACCGTCTCGATGTCTTTCTCATTGCCCATCGTATAGATGCGCCCATCGCTGACGGACATGGACGAAAACCCGATGCCGACGGAGGCTTTCCAGAGTTGCTTCGGCCCTTCCTTGGGCCACGTCGTCAGCCAGCCGGTCTCCTTGGAAATGCCATCGAGGTCCGGACCGCGCCAGCGAAACCAGTCAATGGCGTTGGCGGAAAAAACGGAGAGTCCGAGGAGAATAGCAGCAGAAAAAAGTGCGCGAGTTTTCATGTCGGCACGTTACCCAGTTCGTAAACGGTGTCAACCGTGCTCCCAACACGTCGCTTCTCGACAAACCTTTTCCGCAAGTGCAATCTGGTGACAATGGCAAACGATCCTGATGCACCGCTCGACTTACTGTGGAAGGAATACAGCCAGGTGTTCCGCAACTTCGATGATGTGACGCTGGCCCGTTGGTTGTCGCAAACATTGAGTCAGTTGGAAGGACACGCCTGGCGGCTTTCGCATCCATTGCTGGGCGCTTATCGACTCGGCGCGCAATCGGCACATGATCGACAGGTCTGGTTGAAACGTCTGGTCACGCCGCCGTCGGCTTATCCGGAATCGCCCTGTTGTCGCGCGCCGCTGCTGCCCCTGCTCACGCGCGACGTGCAGGAGTCGGGTTTGATCTGTCAGCATTGCAGCGAAACCCTGGTGCCGTTTGAAGAAATCCCTGCCGAGCTGCGGTCGGATTTGGACCGGTGGGGGACCAAGTATGCGCCGGTTCATGCCGTCGCGCACTGGGAGGACCGCCAGCGAAAAAGCGCGGGCAATTACGATCGCGCGTTCGAGCAGGCCGCCAAGGAAGCCGAACGCTTGCTGGCGTTTGCCGCGCGTCAACTCCTGCCCAAGTTGCTCGAACATTATCCCGCCGTCACGTGGGAAGATCAGGATGAGTGCCTCGATGTCCAGCCGGAAGATATTCAACTTTGAGAGGATGAAAGTTTTCCTCCGTTGGGCGAAGCGGGTCGGCATTGTCGCATTGGCGCTGCTGATGGCGTTGATCATTTTCAAGAACGACATCCTCAAGGCGGTTGCTGTAAGGCGGATTCGCGCTGAAACTGGCATGGACGTGAAGATCGGCGCGTTCGACGTCGCGCTGCTTTCCCCCACGGTGACGATCAAGAACTTCAAGCTCTACAATACCGCCGAATTCGGCGGTTCAATTCTTTTGGACGTGCCGGAGTTGCACGTGAAATACGACCGCCACGCGCTCGCGCTTCAAAAACTTCATTTAATTCTTTTGCGATTCAACCTGGCCGAACTGAACGTGGTCAAGAACGCCGCTGGCCGGCCCAACGTCGAAGCGTTAACGGGCAAAATGCAAAGGCACTCGGCCAGCGAGAAAAAGAATCAATCTATTGGAACGAAGTATGAGTTTGAAGGCATCGACACGTTAAACTTGACGCTGGGCAGGGCAAAATTCACCGACCTGGGCAATCCAGCCAGGAATGAGCAACGCGACATCGGCTGGACCAACGANNGAGGTGGTTTACAACGTAAAATCCTCCCGCGACCTCTACGGCGGGATTTTCCTGATCATGCTCAAACAGGGCCGCATCGATTTCCCAAAGCATCCCAGTGAACTTGCGAACGAAAGCATAAGAACACAACCGGATTCGATTTCGCTCATCAACAAGCTTGTTGAGGTTTCGGAAGCCGACATCAGCTATAGTACAGCATTCAAGAGAAGTGTTTTTCCTCCAGTTCGTAGTGAAGCAACACTTAATTCTGTGCTTGGACAGATTGGACAAGTGCCCTTGGCGTCTTCGTCCACCATTAAAGAGCTGGTAAGTAAGGGCACGGAGGCAATGCCACTTTTGATCGCCCATCTCGACGATAAACGGGAAACGAAAATCAGAGTAGAACACCGATTTGGACTGTTCGGTGGATTGTTTTTCAGAGATGAGTACGATTACAACCATAGAACAATACAGACGCCTCCCGACTTGGACAATGTACGCCGGGCGATTTCACATGACATAACTCAGCCCACAGAGTATCGATTGACCGTCGGTGATCTGTGTTTTGTTGCCGTTGGCCAAATCGTTAACCGTAACCTTAACATAGTTCGATATCAGCACACGGCGATCATCAACGTCAGTTCACCTGCGCACTCTTCCAAGCTGCTCTCCGCAATAAGCAACGAATGGAACTCTCTGACTCCGGCGAAACACAAGGCATCGCTCGTTCAGGATTTTCTCAAACCCGATACCGTAGAGCGACGGCTGCAAGCCTATTTGCGATTGGCGTACTATTATCCCAAGGCCTGTGAACCCTTGGTAATAGGACAATTGCATAGGAGTAGATACGATGTGTTTTCAATTGAAGCATTTGTTCGCGGCGTCCTTTATGAAGAAAAAGACGCCAACACGCGCAAGCATTTGTTCGAATCTTACATTGCGCAACGCGGACCGGGTGCTCGAGACGGCATCATGATGCGGCTGTTCGACGACTTGACGTCCAACTATCCGCGCCGCTTGACGGATAGCTCGCAAGCGACCGAACCAATAATTTCGCCGCGTCGCCTCTTGGCTGAGTTGTACGGTTTCAAGGAAATCGTTACGAAAGACGATCGTCCCTACGTTGACTCAGTAACGAATTCCGAACAAGCCGATTTTATCAGGCTGCTTGCGCCCGACCAAAATACAGTCGTCGCCGCGGCACTGTACAGCATTTTCATTACCCTTGATGATGAGGACGACCTGGCCTTGGCTTGCATGACACGGCTACTCGGACGTGGCTTTGACGAGCGTCTCCGTTTTTACTGCAATCGGCGCGCTCCTCAATCTCCCCGTTACGGGAAGGAACTTCGTGAAATTTTACAAAAGCTTGAGAAAAACTAACGACAATACCGCAACCTCAGAAATTTTCTCAACATCCCCGAGAGTTCCCTGCCAAACAAGTAAGACCACTCTCAAATCTTGACTTTGAACAGTTCGCCGCCCCTGAGCGAAAGCGCGAACGCCACCATCAACTCAGGAATCTTCTCCAGATCTTTCAAACTCACCACTTCCACTGGCGAGTGCATGTAACGGTTCGGCAGACTGATCAGCGCGCTCGGAATGCCGCCGCGCGTCCAGAAAATCGCGTCGGTGTCCGTGCCGCTCGTCGAAGACATCGCTTCGTGTTGCAACGGAATTTTCTTCGCCTTCGCCACGCGCTCGATGCGCGCCACCACTTCCGGATGATTGCAACCGCCGTGCGTGATGGCCGGGCCTTTGCCAATGTGAACGTCGCCATGTTGCGGTTTGCTCACGGTCGGATAATCGGTCGCGTGCGTCACATCCACCACCAGCGCCACATCCGGCTTGAGCGAGTAGGCAATCTGCCGCGCGCCAAACAAACCAACTTCCTCCTGAATATTGGAAACGGCGCAAATCTCAGCCTGCAGCTTCTTCTTGTTTTCCTGCAATAAACGCAAGGCTTCGGCTACCGCGAACGTGCCAATGCGGTTGTCAAACGCCCGGGCCACCGCCAGATCGTCGCGCAATATCTCAAATTCGTCGTTCAACGTAATCGGATCACCGACTTGCACCAGTTTTTGCGCCGCTTTGCGGCTGTTCACGCCGATGTCGATAAAGAGATCATGCATTTGGGGAGGCTTGCGTTCCCCTTCCTGCTTCGTCAGGTGCGGCGCAACGTTCCCAACCACGCCCTTCACCGGCCCGTGGCTTGTGTGGATGGCGACCCGTTGGGCCTTGGTGATCGCGGCATCGATACCGCCCATCTTGCGCACGTAAATAAAACCCTCCGCGTCGATGTAATTCACGGCCATCGCGATTTCATCGGCGTGCGCGGCCAGCATCAGGCGCGGCGTGCCGCCTTTGTTCAACACCGCCACGCAGTTGCCGTAAGCGTCCGAAAAAGTTTCATCGGCAAATTGGCCGGCGTAATCCAGCCAGACGCGTTGTCCGCGCGCCTCATGGCCAGTCGGGCTGGGAGTGTTGACGAGCGTTTGTAGGAATTTGAGAGATGGTTCGCGCATGGGCCGAATATAGGAAGTCGAAGGCCGGGAGTCGAGGGTCGAGTGCGTCGGAAAATGCACGGCCAAAAACGAGTCCAGCCTTGGTCCCTCGACACTCGACTGCCGTTTTGCTACCACCTTCGCGTGCGAAAAGAGTTGCTCAAAGACATCACCCGCATCGTGGTCAAGCTCGGCACCGGCGTCCTCACCGACAACCGGAAGCAGCCCGACCTCGCCCAGATGGAGCAGTTGGTGGCGCAAGTCGCCGCGCAATGCCAGGCGGGCAAGGAAATCGTGCTCGTGACTTCCGGCGCCGTTGGCGCGGGGATGGGCGTGCTCGGTTACGAAAAGCGCCCGAACGAATTGGCGGAGCTGCAGGCGTGCGCCGCGGTCGGCCAGTCGCGCCTTATGGCGACTTACGAGAAACTGTTTGCCAAACATAATTTGCACGTTGCCCAGGTTTTGCTGACGCACGAAGACCTGCAACATCACGAACGCCATCTCAACGCCCGCAATACGCTGGTTTCGTTGCTCGCCCACAAAGTCGTTCCCATCATCAACGAAAACGACGCCGTCTCGTTTACCGAATTAAAATTCGGCGACAACGACAAGCTCTCGGCGCTGGTGGCCTGCCTGTTGCCCGCTGATCTGCTCGTGATTTTGACCACGGTGGATGGCGTGATCGAAAATTTCGGCAAAGCGAATCCTCAAACCATCGCCATGATCGCGCAAATTGACGGTACCGTGGAAAAGCTGGCGGGCGGAACGGACAGCGCCACGGCGGTCGGTGGCATGGCCTCCAAAATTCAGGCGGCCAAGATGGTCTCCCGCGCCGGGATTCCGCTGGTGATTGCGTCGGGCAAAAAGAAAGCAGTGCTCGCCGACGTTGTGGCAGGAGGCGAAGAGGGCACCATCTTCAAGCCGCAACCAACCAAACTTCAGGGTCGTAAACGTTGGATTGCTTTCTTTCACCACCCGAAAGGCGCACTGTTTGTGGACGAAGGCGCGAAGCTCGCATTGCGTGAGAAAGGCAAAAGCTTGTTGCCGCCGGGAATCGCGCGTTGCGAGGGTGGCTTTGCCGCGGGCGAAGTGGTGCGGATTTGCGACCAGGATGGCACGGAATTCGCCCGTGGCATCTGCGATTTCGATTCAGCGACGATCAAGGCACGACAACTTACGCGCGTCGAAATCGTCCACCGGGACAATCTGGTGATTTTGTAGTTTGAACATCGAATATCAAACATCGAACGTTCAACGTCCAGGTGGTTGTCCGATGCAATTCAGTTGGGTTTTCAGAGTTCGATGTTGAATGTTCGATGTTTTCCGAAAATGAAACACAAAACTGCAATTGACGATTTACTCAACGTGATGGCCCGGCTGCGTTCACCCGCCGGCTGTCCGTGGGACCGCGAGCAAGATCATCAATCGCTGCGCTGGCACGCGGTGGAAGAAGTCTATGAGTTGCTCGACGCCATCGAGGCTGGTGATGACCACGAACTGGCTGAGGAACTGGGCGATTTGCTGCTGCAAGTGGTCTTTCATTGTCAATTGGCGAAAGAACGCGGCGCGTTTGATTTTGAGAAGGTCTGTCTCCACATCGTGGACAAGTTGATCCGGCGTCACCCGCACGTCTTCGGCAACGTCAAAGTGAAGAATGTCGATCAGGTTTGGGCTAACTGGGAAAAGATCAAACACGCCGAAAAGCACGGAACGAAACACGCCCGACCTTCTGCGCTCGACGGAATTCCCAAACATCTGCCAGCTCTTTTGCGCGCGGAGAAGCTCGTCAAGAAAGCGCGAACGGCTGGACTGTTCGATATTCCGGTAGGGCTGCGTTGCCGCGCAGCCCAAAATACAAAAGGACGCGCGGTAGCGCGTCCCCGCCGAAAAGCCGAATTGGCTAAAAATCTTTTTGCTCTCACTCAATACGCCCAAGAGTGTGGCTGGTCCGCGGAAGAATTATTGTGCGCCGAAATCAAGAAGCGCGAGCGGGCTCTGCGACGGAGTGAGGCAAAGTAACCGTCCAAACCGTCCGACTCATTTTCCTTTCTTCGACGGTTTTTCTTCAGGCCGATATTCCAGAATATCACCCGGCTGACATTGGAGGTGCTCGCAAACCGCCGGTTCTTCCACCGCTCACGGAGCGACGTTATAACCCTGAACACTTCGATCCGCCACCACCGTATTACCCCATTCATATCGAAGTATCGGAATAAGGCGTCGTTTTCAAACTGTACCACTTCCAAAAAAACTCTTGCATCCCCCGCCGTTCCACCTATTCTCACCCTTGCCTGAACGCCGCGTGTGTGGCAGTTCATTGAGGCTGAGAAAAAAAAGTTAACCAATAACCTAGCCCTTAACCTCCGTTGCCCTGCAACGTCTGGTCCGCCTGCCTCGACGGTCACTGTCGTGAGCGAAGCGCGGTTAGGCAATGGAGTCTTCGGAATCCCCTTTGTCGGGATGACCAAGCCTCCCGCAGTTGTTATCGCAGAATCATTATGCTCACCATGGAAGAAGCCATGAAGCAAAGCGCCATGCGCTTTGTCGCTGGCGAAATCGTCAAAGGTACCATCATCGAAGTCCGTCCCAAGGAAGTCCTCGTGGACATCGGCTACAAAAGCGAGGGTGTCATCACCGCCAATGAATTTGAGGACATCAAGACCGTCAAGGTGGGCGATCAAATTGATGTCTTGATCGAAAAACTCGAGGACAAGGACGGCATGGTGGTTCTTTCCAAGGAAAAAGCCGAGTTCAAACAGAATTGGGACAACATTCTCACCATTTGTAACGAAGGCGGGACCATCACCGGCAAAGTCAAAGCCATCGTCAAAGGCGGTTTGATCGTCAACATCGGCGTGGAAGCCTTCCTGCCCGCCTCGCAAATCGACGTCAGCCCGCCGCGCAACCTGAACATCTTCGTCGGGAACAGTTACGCTTTCAAAGTCGTCAAGATCAATCAGGAACGCCAGAACATCGTTCTCTCCCGTCGCGAACTCATCGAACAGGAACGGAGCGACAAGCGCGCCAAAATTCTTGGCGAAATGACGCCCGGTGACATCCGCAAGGGCACCGTCAAGAACATCACCGACTTCGGCGCCTTCATCGACCTCAATGGCATCGACGGCCTCCTGCACATCACGGACATGAGTTGGGGACGCATCGGCCACCCGTCGGATATTCTGAAGGTAGGCCAGGATATCGACGTCGTCGTCCTTGACATCAACCTCGAGAAAGAGCGCGTCAGTCTCGGCCTCAAACAGAAACTCACCAACCCGTGGGACAAGATCGAAACCAAATACCCCGTCACCACTCGCGTCAAAGGCCGGGTCGTCAACCTCGTTCCCTATGGCGCGTTCGTCGAACTCGAACCCGGCGTCGAGGGCCTGGTTCACGTCACGGAACTTTCCTGGACCAAGCGCATTGCCAAACCCTCCGATGTGCTCAAGCTGGATCAGGAAGTGGAAGCCATCGTGCTCGGCATCAACCGTGAAGAACAGAAAATCTCGCTGGGCATCCGCCAGCTTGAAACCAATCCGTGGGACAAGGCGATGGAGAAATACCCTCCCGGCACTCACGTCAAGGGCAAGATTCGCAATCTCACCAGTTACGGCGCCTTCATCGAACTGGAAGAGGGACTCGACGGCATGATCCACGTGTCCGACATCTCGTGGACGCGCAAAATCAATCATCCTTCTGAAGTCCTCAAGAAAGGCGACGAAGTGGAAGCCATCGTGTTGGAAGTTGACAAGGCCAACCAACGCATTGCCGTCGGCATCCGCCAGCTCAGCGAAGATCCGTGGAGCAACATCGACAAGTATTACAAGGTCGGCGACCTCGTCACGGGCAACGTCACCAAACTGGCCAGCTTCGGGGCCTTCGTCGGGTTGCAGCATGACATCGACGGTTTGGTGCATATCTCGCAAATCACCGAAGAGCGCGTCGATAAAATCAAAAACGTGCTTAAAGTCGGCCAGGAAACCACCGCCCGGGTCATCAAAATTGACAAAACAGACCGCCGCATCGGTTTATCGATCAAGGCCGCGACTTACTCCCCGGACCAGATCAAAGCCGAGCAAGCGGTGCTCGATGCCTTGCGCCCCGGCGAAGACCTCGTTGCCCTCCAACACGCCTTCGACGCGGCGGACGAAACCAGGTAAGCGGGCAGTCGAAAGCCAGATTGAGATTCAAATGGGCGGGCTGTCAACGGCCCGCCTGTTTTGTTTCTCGCCGGGGCGTGCTGCTGCACGTTCTCAAATTTGTGCTGCGCGGCAGCGCAGCCCTGCCAATTCAGAGAATTATTTTGGCAATTGTCCGTTGGCAATCTAGCCTCTGGCGCGGATGAATATTTACGACGAACTGGAATGGCGTGGTCTGATCGCAGACCAGACGTTTGAGCTTTTACCTCCAAAGCTTACTAGTAAGTATCCAGAGGTTGTAAAAGAATTGGCAGAAACAGAGCAAGCTGTAGATGCTCTTCCAGATGAAATCAAACCATCAAAAATCCTCCGCGTTTTAGACCCGGATAAGATACTGACACTTTACGCCGGCTTCGACCCTACCGCTGACAGTTTGCACGTCGGCAACCTCGTTCCGCTGCTTGGGCTGCGACGGTTTCAATTGTGTGGTCATCATCCTATCGCCGTCGCGGGCGGCGCGACCGGTTCGATCGGCGATCCCAGCGGCAAAACGCAGGAGCGCCAGTTGCTCACGAAGGAAGTCCTCGACCGCAACATCGCCAGCGTGAAGGTGCAGCTCGCCAAACTCCTTGACTTTGACACGAAACAAAACCCTGCGCGACTCGTGGACAATGCTTCGTGGACGGTGGGCGTTTCGTATCTCGATTTCCTGCGCGACATCGGAAAACATTTCTCCGTCAACCAGATGGTCGCCAAGGAAAGCGTCCGTGCGCGCATGGAAGACCGCGAGGCGGGCATCAGCTACACCGAATTCAGCTACATGCTGCTTCAAGCATTTGATTTTTACGTGCTGGCGCGCGATCTTAACTGCGAACTGCAAATCGGCGGTAGCGATCAGTGGGGCAACATCACCACCGGCATTGACCTGTGCCGAAAAAAAATGGGCAAAACGGCTTACGGACTTACACTTCCGCTCATCACAAAAGCCAACGGCGCCAAGTTCGGCAAAACCGAAGCTGGTACCGTGTGGCTCGATCCGAAAAAGACCAGCGTGTATCGCTTCTACCAGTTCTGGATCAACACTTCTGATGCCGATGTTGAGCGCTATCTGAAGTACTTCACGTTCACTCTCAACGAATCCCAAATCAAAGAATTGGTTGGCCGACCTAAAGAGACTCGATCTACACAGAAAGCTTTGGCGAAAGAGATGGCCGATTTGATTCATGGCCCGAGCGCCACGGCGGAAGCAATCCGCGCCAGCGAAATTCTTTTCGGCGGCAATCTCGACGGCATATCCGAAGTCACCTTCAACGAAATCGTCGGCGAAGTTCCAACTAAGGAGATTGAAAAGTCGAAGCTTGCAGGCGCGGGAATACCGCTGGTGGAATTACTCGTCCACTCCGGCCTGTGTCCGTCCAAAGGCCAGGCGCGAAAAGACATCGAAGGCGGCGGCGTGAACATCAACAACGTCCGCGAAACCAGCGCCACGCGGGCGGTGACCGCCAGCGATTTGCTTTTCTGCAAACACGTCCTGCTCCGCAAAGGCAAAAAGAATTACGTCGTCGTGACGGCGAAATGATTCCTCCATGATTCCGGTTGGCAGCCGGAAGAAAATGGGCTAGTTATTAAGCATGACATCGTTTGCTCAATCCTTGGATGTGATTGAATCGCTCCGTCGCGCCGAACTCGTCGCCACCGTGAAACAATCGCGGAAGGAATTTGCCGCGGGCAAATGCAAGCCCGCCTCCGTTGCCGCCATCATGCGTCAGGTCAAG
>PLJQ01000464.1 GCA_003140275.1 Limisphaerales bacterium | reverse complement strand
TGCCGGACCCTGGCCATCGACGACGACGTCCACCCCGTCGACTTGAGCGGATGGGAACGGGTGGCCGCCCTGGTGGAGACGGGTCGGCGCCCGGTGCGGATCGGGGTGGTGGGGAAGTACGTGGCGCTGGAAGATGCCTACAAGAGTTTGCGCGAGGCGCTGGCGCAATACGCACTCGGCGAGGAAGGCGGCGGCGAGGAGGAAATTGTCGCGCCAATCGAGGAACGCGTGAAGGCGTTGTTTTCGGCCGTCGAGGAAACCGAGAAGCATTTGCGCGGGCTGGGATTCGAGCCGGACCGTTTGACGGGGGCGAAGGGATTCGTGCGGATTGCGGCGATTGCGGACGGCGCCGAGGCGATTGTCAGTTCTCGCGACGAGGGACGGCGGCGGTTCGAGATTCTGGCCCGGCAGGTGTTCATCCGCTTCAAAGCGCTGGTCACAGAGCACGCAGCGTATGATTACGCGGTGCGGCACGACAACATTGAGGCAATTTACAAAGCACTGGAGGAACGTCGCGACACAGCGGACGTGACGGATTTGCTAAAGGAGTTGCACCGCATCGTCAATGAAGCCATCCGCGCCGCCGAACCAGGTGGCGACCAGATGGACGCGAAGCTTTTCGACATGAGCACGATTGACCTCGAAAAGTTGCGCAACGAGTTCGCCAAAAAGGTGAAGCGGCAAGCTTCGGCAGTGGAGGACATCCGACAGGTGGTGGAAAAGAAGTTGGAGCAGATGCTCGCGCGGAATCCACTGCGGATGGATTTCTACAAGAAGTATTCCGAGATCATCGCCGACTACAACCGCGACAAGGACCGCGTGACGATCGAGGATACTTTTGCGCGGCTGGTGGACTTCATAAGCGGTCTCGATGCCGAAGATCACCGCGCCGCGGAGGAGGGTTTGAGCGAAGATGAATACGCGCTGTTCTGTCTGTTGCAGAAGAACAACCTGGCAAAGACGGAGCGGGAAAGAGTGAAGCGGGCGAGTCAGGGCTTGCTTGATGCCCTGCGAAAACTCATCGCGCAGCGCGAACGCTGGACCGAGAAGGAAGAAACCAAGGCCGAGGTCGAGGTGCTCATCCGGGATGAACTGTTCACCGTGTTGCCGACGCCGCCGTTCACCGAGGAGGAGAAAGCGTCGATGGCGCAACGTGTCTATCAACACATCTGGCAACAAAGCACGAGTGGAATTTTTGCGGGTGCGGCGCACAATGAAGGCTAAGTCGAGCAAACGAAAAGCCCGACCGGTGCATCGCAAGAAGTCTCCTGTTGACCCCTCAGCTCAAGAATCGGCGCAGAAATTGGACGCGTATTTTCGCGCGTACTTCGCCGGGCCGAAGGAAAGAGTGGAACACGACCTGAGCATTGAGCATGTGACCAACGACAATTATTGGTCGGCGAAGAAATTCATTCATGCGTGTGAGAAGGTGGGTGTTTGGCGGCTCAAGCAAGGTGAGTTGACCAACGACGCCGGGCTGCACCTCGCACACCTGGCGTGGGAAATTGCCGAGAGTATTCGCGTGCTGATTGGACAGGGCGACCTGCTGCTGGCCCGGCAGCTTCCGCCGGTTGTCGAAGTTCTACAAGACACGCTGAAGGTATATGGCTCAAAGGTGACGGGCCGCGTGACGAAGCGCCTTTCGATTGAGCAGCTTCTAAAAAAGTACAAGGCTCGTGAGTTGTTGGCGATGCTGTCGGCTCTGCATCCTGATTGGCATTGCCTGCTGCTGCACATTTACCACCCAAAGATTCAAAAACTCCCGGAGAAACGGCTGCGAGAGTTGATCCTGAGCAAGGAACGTTTCATTGGCTGGAAAAACGGCAAGCGTACCGAGGAGTATCGCAAACACGGACTGGCCGAGATTCTGGAAAATGTGTTCGCCGTCCGCGAGGGTGAGAATGAAAACATAAACCTTTTTGTGGAACACTTGTGGCAAGGAAGGCTTTGGAGTTTGGGGGACGATAAGAGTGGATCGAAACCGGGAAAGACTTACGTAACGGCCGATTGGCCCGGACTGAAGGATTTGCCAGCGCGAGACAACGTGCGTGCTTGGATGGAAATCGTGATGCCATTCCTTCGGCGAATAACGCAAGACGACGCGATGAGGCTCAGCGTGTTCGAGCATTTGATCGCCATGCGGAAAGCGGTTTATGTCCGCGAAAAGGACTCCGACCGCAGACTCGCAGACGACAAGACGGACTATATCTGGAATCAAGTGCGAACCCGGATTGCCCAAGCGTGGAAGACGATGGCGAGCCGCGCTTCTAAGCGGAATTCTGGAAAAACCGCTTAACAGCATTGTTGTTTCCGCCGATTTTGTGATTATTGATATAGGCGGCTTCACTGAAGCCGTCTATGCCAGAAAACAAAGAAAGCGCGCCGCAGCCGACGAATCCGGCGCTCAAGATCGAAGATTCGCCGTTGCTCACCGGCAAACCGACGTTGCTCGGTGGACCGCCACGCGGAATGGAGCAGTTCTTTGCACCCGCTCCGCCCGGCCAGTTGCCGGAGTTCGCACCACTTCCCGCACCGAAGGAGCGTTGCCCGATCAGCGGCGGCTCCCGGTCGTGGCTCGTGGAGCACGGCGAGGCCGGAGACTTTCGCCTCGTCCGTGTGCGCCAGAAGGGAAAGTTGCGAGGCAAGGTGTTGATGCACGTTCCCTCGTTGCTCGCTTGGCTTCGCACCGAGATGGAAATGCAGACCAAGGGGAAGGAGGGGAATTGATATGTTCCTAATCTGCTTTCGCCCTTCAGCGATCTCGTTTCTCGTGGGACGTGTGGAGGACATGGAGGCGCGCGGGTTCTCATCTTTTGGGATGCGATGGTTGGGTTGCACCGACAGCGTGCTTGAACTCGTCGGCCATGCCGAAAAGCCGGAACTGGCCCTCGCCAAAATACGATTGCTGATCGAGCAGGCACAACGGGCAGGAAAATCATGGCCGCCCGTGGTGGAAGTTCGCCTTGTGCTTCTCGTTGACGAAAAACCTGCAAGCGCGGGAGGGGGGAAATGGAAATAGCCTCTCTCAAGGATTGTTACCGGATTGACCGCGCCTGGCGCGATCTTGGGTTGCCGGGCGAGCCAGGCAAGATTTGTCGCTCGCCTTTTCCTGCCGGGCACAAAAACGGCGATGCGAATCCGAGCTTCAGCGTGTTTGCGGACGGCGCGCGCTGGAAAGATTTCAGCACCGGCGAATCTGGCTCAGTGCTTGACCTGATTACGAAGGCGCGTGGTTGTGACGTGGCCGAAGCGATTCGTTTCGTTGAGGACCGCCTCGGCATCCCACGATCGGAGCACAAACCGGACGCGGCGAAAAAGCCACAAATTCCGCCGTTGCGCCGGGGCACTGAATCCGAATTGCGCGAGCTGGCTGAGCGGCGCGGGTTCAACACAGAAGCGCTGCGCTTGGCCGAGCGGCGCGGCTTTCTGTGGTTCACCACTTTTTGGGGCCATTCAGCTTGGTGCATCACGGACGCGCGGCGGGCGCTGTATGAGTTCAGGCGCCTGGACGGTCACAAGTGGCCGGCTTACGGCCGCCTGCCGGAGCGGAAGTGTCATTGCTTGGGCGCGGGCAAACACTGGCCTATCGGTACGATGGAGAGTGAGCCGTTTGCAAAAGTGGCTTGTGTTGAAGGCGCGCCGGATTTTCTCGCCGCGTTTCACTTCTTGCTGATCGAGGGAAAGGAGCAGGCAGTTGTGCCGGTGGGCATCTTGGGCGCGAGCAATCACGCGCTCGCACCTGAAGCTCTGGCGCAGTTCAAAGGCAAGGTGGTTTGTCTCTACCCGCATGTTGACGACGCGGGCCGGACGGCGGCGCGGGCCTGGGCGCGGCAGTTGAATCAAGCAGCCGCGTCGCGTGTTACGGCTTTCGACCTTTCCGGGCTGGTGTTAGTGGACGGGCGCGAGGGCAAAGACCTGCGGACGTTTGCCGAATCAGCGCGGACTGTTTGGAGCGCGAGCGAAAATTCGGCGAGGTATTGCCGTGAACGAGGAGTATTTACCGCGCCCCGGCGAGTTTGACCCGTTGGCCGGCGACCACGCGGAGACGAAGCCGAAAAGCAACGGCGAGCCGAAACCAGAAGGCCAGACGGCGCGCGAAAAGAAACCGCCCAAGCCGCTGATTGAATTCTACTCACCAAGCCAGTTGAAAGCCTACACNNTCCCTACACGCCGCCGGAGAATCAGTGTCTCGTCGGGGATTTCCATTTGCAGCGCGGCGCGCCGAGTGTGCTGGCCGGGCCACCTGGCTGCGGCAAAAGCCGCGCAACACTTTGGCTCGGTGTCCTGGGTGCGCGCGGAGAGGGCAACTGGTTTGGAATGCCCGTGCGCTGCCGTTTCAAGACGATGATCGTGCAAAATGAAAACGGGCTGACGCGCCTGCACCGGGATTTTGAGCAAATCCCGAACAGCGACGGGTTGGACGATTGGCTGCGCGTGAGCGCGTTCCCTTCCTACCGGGGCTTCGAGTTCGCCAATGCGTATTTCCGAGCGGACTTGAAAGCGGCATTGCGTGACTTTGGGCCGCAACTGGTGATCGTTGACCCGTGGAACAACGTTACGCGAGACAGTATGGAGAAGGATTTTCTGGAAGCGTTCGAGCGGTTGCGCGAAGTCATGGCCGAAGTGCCGGACGCAGCCTGTCTGATTCTTCATCATTTGCGGAAGCCCCGCTCGGAAGATCGTCACCGAGGCCGCAGCCTGGCGAATTTGCTGTCCGGCTCTTACGTGCTGGTGAGCTTTTGCCGGAGTGTCATGGTGATGCAACCCGCGAGCGATGACACGGAGGACGCGCGGGTTGTCCTCACGCCCGCCAAAAACAACGACGGCGAGCTTGGGAAGCGCACGGCTTGGGAACGCAAGGCGGGTTGGTTTGAACCTGTGACGGATTTTAATTTCGAGGAGTTCGACAGTGGCAACGCCAAGCGTGAACCAAAGGTCAAGGAGGAACACGTCCGACAAGTGTTCAAAGACGAACGGTGGCAGCCTCGCAGTAAGGCAGCAAAATCGTTGATGGAGATTGCAAGCGTTGGCCGTAGCTGCGCTTACGAGGCTCTGAAATGGAATGGCCCATTTTCAGAAATCCTGAGCGAACACCCGACAAATGACGATTGGCTCGGTTTGAAACAAAGTGACTCTGAGTCGGAAGCCAACGCCAGCTCTGAGTCCGAGCAGGCCAGTTAAAACGGTGACGCGCGTCCATCCGTCCGCACGCCATAAGGAGGATGGACGGATGGACGGACATGCAGCAAACGCCGATAACGCTGAGAGTGGCGACGAGGCGAGTCCGAGCGCGGGCGGAAAGGCGGATGGACGCTTCGCACAGACGGGCGAATTCACCTTTAAGGAGAAGCGGGCCGCACGCCGGAGCATCAGGCGCGCCGGGTAGCCATACTTAAAGTAGAACGCCAGGGACAAGCAGCGCTCGGAGATTCAGCGGCGCGAATACCTGCACTGAAAAGGTGCTTGGGCAAAGCAAGCAGATCATCCGGGAGGTTCAGTCTCGATCCTATAGACCCATCAGCAGAGAGTTGGATGAGCGAAAAAAAGAACAGCCCCGGCGTCCAGTTCAGTTTCGAGGCGGGGATTTCGGATGCGTTGCGTCACGAAAAAAAATCTCCAAAGGGGCGAAGCGCGACGTTATCGGCGTTTCTATTCTTACTTCAATTCTTACTCGCACTCATTAACAGTCAACTAAATCCATTAAAACACAGTGTTTACAGCATAATTGTGAAGTTGGCGGAGAGAGAGGGATTCGAACCCACGTTACCTTTAGGGTAATCACGCTTTCCAGGCGTGCGCCTTAAACNNTAAACCACTCAGCCATCTCTCCGGCCACACTGATCGTAATGTGAAGGAGCAGATAAAAATGCGCAATGTTTTTCGGGTTCAACTTGCTGCTGAATTAGTCAGGGAACAAATTGCACCTTTCAGACTCTTACTTCGTGAATTCCTCATTTAAATCCAACCGGGAAATTATTGAATCAGTTCTGGCGTTGCAATTTGCTGGCACCGGGCTTCCGTCTGGTGCGCATGAGAATCAGCGTTCTACCGATGTTACTCCAAAACTGAACTGCGCCTTCATAGGACGCCGCGCAGGAACAAATTTGCTTCAAGCCAGCTCACACCTAAAATGAATGCCAGGCTTGCTCCACCTGAAACGAGAAGCGTGCGGTGCGCACCTGATTTCGCGGCATCGACAATATGAATGGCATCGCGCTCCCCAAACTAATCTCTCTGGGAAAACCGCGCGAGGGCACTCATGAGCGCACGCTGATCCGACCCATTGATCTTTGGTGGGCCGCGTTCGCCACCACGCTAATTCCGGTNNGTCCCGACGACAGGCGTGAACATTGGCTCATTGTGCGGCCCGTCGGGCGCGTGGATTTTACTTTGGGGGGCGACGACGATGCAAGCCGCGCTGCTCTTCGACAACTGGTGGCAAATGGCGTACGGATTGGGCGCGGGATTATGGCATCCGCCGCAACTCCTCAAAGCAGTCGGCTTTTTCACTCTCCTGTTCGGCGGTGTGGTACTTTGCGCGGGAACGCGATCGAATGACGCAGTCACGATGCGGACTGCGGCGGCGCTCTCGGTTTGGGAAGGCGGGTTGTTGCTGACAATGTGCATGCTCATCCTTGCAATAAAAAACTATCCGAACTGGCAGCATACGGCGTCGTTCCATCTGATTTCATGTGCGATTTATCCGGCCGTGTTGCTGGCGGCGGGCCGGGCGTCGCACAGCAGGTGGGGAGTAACGCGCGTTGCGCTGGCCTCTATGACCATCGTATGTGCCATGGTCTGGTTGCTGCCGATGTTTCCCGCGCGCCCACTCACGTCGCCGATTCATAATCCGACCAGCCGCATGATGCCGCCGCCGTTTCCGTTGCTGTTCGTGGTGCCGGCGCTGGCTCTGGATTTGTTGTGTGCGCGGTTCAATCCGGGTTCAATGAATTCGCGAGATAAATGGCTGGCCGGTATGGCCGGGGCAGGGTTCTTTGTCGCATTTGTTCCGACTCAGTGGCTCTTCTCGAAATTCCTGTTGTCCCAGGCTGCGGACAACTGGTTATTTGCGGGCGGGGGCCACCATTGGCCGTTCTTCCTCAAGATTGATCAGGCGCGCGTCATGTTCTGGGGTTTAAAACAGGATCCGCTGACGTGGGGAGCGGCATTGCTGGCAGTCGTTTTTGGAATGGTTTCAGCATGGATTGGACTTCGTGTGGGAAAATGGTTGAGCAAATTGCGCCGATGAAACGAGTTCTCCTGCCCATTGTTGTTCTGTTGGTCGTTGCACCGCTCGCATTCGCGCACGTGGGGAGCCCGAACGTGTTCTTTGAAGGGCGGGCGGGGGGGTACTCGGTTTACGCGGTCGTTCGTCCGCCCGCGGCTTTACCCGGCGCGGCGCAGGTCAGCGTGCGTGTGCAACAACTGGACATTCGTTCGGTGTCCTTGCTGCCTGTGATGTGGCAAGCCGGCCGACAAGGCTCGCCGCAACCGATCGCAGCGCAGCGGGTGGCGGGGGAGACAAATCTTTGGAGCGCCGAAGTGTGGTTACTGCGCCCGGGTTCCTACACGATGCAAATCGGCATCGAAGGGCCACGGGGATTGGGCGAAGCGACCGTGCCGGTCAATGCCGTGGGGATGCAGAGTCAGCAAATGAAGCCTGGATTGCGAGTGATACTGCTGGTCTCCGGGCTGCTGCTGTTCTTGAGTGCCGTGTTCATTGTCGTGGCGATAGCGCGCGAGGGCTGTCTTGACCCGGGCACGAAGCCAACTGCGCTCCATCATGTGCGCGGACGCTGGGGCGCTGGCTTTGCCGTTTTGTTGCTGACAGCGGGTGTGGCATTGGGCGCGATTCGTTGGCACAGTATGGCTTTGGCGTATCGCACCCAAGGGATACAAAAACCTGAGCCGGTGACGGTGGCAGTGCGCGCCAAGACTGATCGAGCGATTCTTGAATTGCGACAAGCAGATCAATCGGTGTCGAGTCCGTCGTGGACGGCGCTGGTGCCTGACCACGGCAAGCTCATGCACTTGTTTCTGATTCGCGAGCCGGGGTTGGACGTGTTCGCCCACTTGCATCCGTTCCGCCCGGACGCTCACACTTTTGCTCTCGACGTGCCAAGGCTGCCGGCGGGGGGTTATCAACTTTACGGCGATGTCACGTACGAGAACGGCATCAGTCAGACGTTGATCGCACGCGTGACGCTTCCAGAGCCGGTCGGAGCGCCGTTGGCATTGCCGCCGCTGGCCACGGACCTTGCAGGTGAGGTGATCTGCGGCTTACCGCCGGCGTTGGGGACGAATGCCGGGCAAGCCATCCGCGACATGGACGATTCGTGGCATGTTGGTCAAACCGGGCCGACCGGTTTTGCGAACCGAGCAACAGTCAAGCACTCTGCCGGTGGCCTCGTCAGCCGGCTCATGGGCGGGCACACGCTGTTTTTTGAAAATGCGGATGCGGTTGCCGCCGGACACGAAACGTCGCTGCGCTTTGCGGCCTTCGCGCCGGACGGCGGTGAGGCAGTCCTTCAACTTTACATGGGTATGCTCGGCCACGCGGCGGTGCGACAAGCGGATGGTTCGGTTTTCGCGCACCTGCATCCGCTGGGCAGTTTCTCGATGGCGTCGCAGGAGGCGTTCCGGCGACGCGATAGTGCCATCGACCCGACCAACGACACGGCTGCCGGGAACAGTCCATCCCCAATGTCGTTGCCTTCGTTGGAAAAGACGCCACCCAATCGGGTTTCGTTCCCTTACCAATTCCCGAAACCGGGCCCGTATCGGCTCTGGATTCAAGTCCGCATCGCTGGCCGGGTGTTGACCGGTGTGTATGACGTGGAGATCAAGGCTGGCGCGTAATGGGGGGATAGACTTCTCCCGGGTAGCGGACATTCACAGCAAAGGGCAAAGCAAAGTTTCTGGTTTGCTGATAAAAGAAATCCGGGAACATTTTTGCCCAAGAACCCTCTTAATAAGAGTCGAGCCATATCGAGATCTTAATCTGTAAACCAAAAACAAGAATTTGAAAATTATGACTGCCACGTCGCCTAAAACGGTTGTTCGCTCTCATGTAAAGCCTGCACGATTGCCGCGAATCATACTGCTATTGACCGGCATCTGTTCGGTGATGTTTTTCTTGCCAGAGACCGCGCGCGCGTTTTTTCACCTTTGGAAAGTGAACGAAATCTATTCGAGCGCCGACGGCAGCGTTCAGTTCATCGAATTGCTGCAAACACCCAGCTCTAACTCTGAGTATTTGCTGAATACGTACGGAGCCAGTCTTCAGGTAGCCAGTCCGCTGGCGACCAATGAATACTTCTTTGATAAAGATTTACCCTCCTCCACTACCATTAATAAAACCCTTATTATCGGTACGACCAACCTAAGTTCAATCCCTGGCGGTCTGACGCCTGACTATATCATTCCTCCCAATTTCATTTTCCCAGGCAGTGGCGACGTGACCTATGTGCCACCTGGCAATCCCAACGACTCAGTCTCTTACAGCAACCTGCCTACGGATGGCAACGCTTCGCTCGTGCGTTCGGGCGCCAGCATGGTGCTATCCCCCACCAATTCGCCCAAGAATTTCAATGGTGAGTCCAACTCCATCGTGCCGGTGAAAATCACATCCATCAGCAAAAGTGTCAATGACTTCATCCTTTCTTTCGCCACCGCCACCGGAACCAACGGCACCGCCGGACCGAATTACGCCGTGCAATACAATAATTCATTGCCCAGCACGAACTGGACGACTTTGACAAACGTGCCGGGTGTTGGCGCAATCACTAATGTCACCGATGTCAGCCCGTCAGACCTTCAACGGTTTTATCGGTTGCGAGTGCCGTAACTCCCGATCCGGCAAGCAGCCCGCTGCGCGCTTACGGCGGTTTTCGGATCGCACGCCGATTTAATGCGCAGCCGAGTGGCGTACCCATTTTAAAAGCGGCCGAGGTTAAACGTCGGAGACAAGCCCGATCAACCGAATGCATCGCCTCACTTTGCTGCCGGCAAGCTCGCAACGAGACGGAGATTCTGGCTATTCAGCCGTTCCAGAAGTAAGATTCGTTATGAGACGTTTTTATCTGGTTTGGATTTTAATGCTTGCGGGAACCAGCCTGGGTGCGAGTCTGCCGCCAATCCAAACCGTGTTTCTCATCCTGATGGAGAACCACGACTGGACGGACCTCAAGGACAGCCCCGACGCGCCGTACCTCAACAACCTGTTGCTGCCCATGGCCGCCCATTGCGAGCAATACCATAATCCGCCCGGCGTGCATCCAAGCCTGCCGAATTATCTCTGGCTGGAAGCGGGAACGAATTTCGGAATTTACGATGACCTGCCTCCCGCCTCCAACCATCAGCCGACGACGGACCACCTGGCGACACTGCTGGACAACGCGAACGTTCCCTGGAAGGCCTATCAAGAGGACATCAGCGGCACCTGCGTCCCGTTGAGCGACACCAACGCATATGCGGTGCGCCACAACCCCTTTGTCTATTTCGACGACGTGACGGGGACGAATGATCCGAGCCACCCTTACGGCATCGCGCATAGCCGGCCCTACTCCGAGTTTGCCGCTGACCTGACCAACAACACGGTGGCACGCTACAACTTCATCACGCCCAACCTGTGCAACGACACGCATGATTCCTGCGCGCCGCTATTTAATCCCGTGCGGCAAGGTGACAACTGGCTGGCCGCTGAAGTCCCCAAAATTCTCAACTCGACCGCCTACCAGAACAGCGGAGCGTTATTCATCACCTGGGACGAATCGACCACCGGCGACGGCCCGATCGGCCTGATCGTGGATTCGCCGCTGGCGCGGGGTGGCGGCTATGCCAACAGTTTTTACTACACCCACAGTTCCACCTTGCGCACCGTCCAGGAAATCTTCGGCGTGACGCCGCTGCTCGGTGACGCGGCCAACGCGCGCGACTTGAGCGACTTTTTCCCAATCTACGGTTTTAGCGCCGCAGTCAATGTGCCGGGTGTCGGCATCCAACTGACCGCGGTGTCGGTCATCCCCGGCAGCACCAACGTCATCGAGGCGTCGTTCGATTTGACTCTCTGGACGGCAATCAGCACCAACATCGTTGCGACCAACACCTTCACCTTCACCGACACCGCGGCGACGAATTATGACGCGCGCTTCTATCGGTTGGTGCAGTCACCTTGAAGCCTGAAATATCGTGTGATTGGTCGTCTAACAATGTCGGTCTTGCTGAATTCTAACTTTCGACCTCATGTTCCCATTTTTCGGCGCCACCAAAGCATCAGTTCCAAACCCGTGCGATTGGGATAGGAACTAGGCACCCATTCCTGCAACAAATCGAAGTGCGGCGAAAACCGTCGCCATAATTCCTCGCGCGTGGTGCCAAACGGCGGACCTTCCTTGTCCGGGATCAAATAATTCACCGCCAGGTATTGCCCGTTGGGTTTGAGCCAGCGCAGGAGGGCACGCACGTAATCCTCCCGTTCGCCCGGGTCAATGGCGCAATAGAGGGTGTGCTCAAAAACCCAATCAAAGAGTTGTGGCGGCTCGTCGTGTAAAAAGTCGCCCAGTCGAAACTGCGCGGACAATCCCGCGGCGGTCGTGCGTTCCGTGGAGAGGCGGATGGCGCTGGGCGCGAGATCGTAACCGACGGCCGTGAAACCGGAGCGCGACCAGGCCCGCACATCGTGGCCGGTGCCGCAACCGGGCACGCCAACAATGCCACGCTGGAGTTCGGGATGCGCCGCCAGAAAATCGACCAGGCCCGGCGACGCCTCGCCCTTTTCCCACGGCATGTCATTGGTCTGATAACGCTGTTCCCAATCGGTCATACAAAAAGTTGAAAGCTGAGGGTTGAGGGTTGAAAGAGCGGGTGGGCGCGCGCAGCATGTTGTCACAGTCAATTGCTAACCAGGATTGGCCACGCCGTTTTCCACAATTTGCCCATCGATCAGTTCAACCACCTTGGGCGCGCGCGCGGCGACTTTTGCGTCATGGGTGGCGATGATCAACGTGGTTTGTTTTTCCGCGCGCAAGGCGCAGAGCAGCTCGATGATTTCTTCGCCGGTGTGCGAATCAAGATTGCCCGTCGGTTCATCNNGCCCGCGCAATGGCGACACGCTGTTGTTCGCCGCCCGACAATTCGTACGGCCGATGCTCCATGCGCTCTTTCAAGCCGACGCGCGCCAGCAGTTCGCGTCCATGCGCTTCGACCGTTGCGGCCGGCGTCCGGGCCATGCGCGCGGGCAGGCAGACGTTTTCCAGCGCGTCAAGTTCCGGCAGCAGATAGTAGGCCTGAAAAATAAAACCGACTTTGCCATTGCGGAATCGCGCCAGTTGGCCATTGGAGAGTTGCGCGAGATTTTTTCCAGCGAACCAGATTTCTCCGGCATTGGGCGAGTCCAATCCGCCCAGCAAATGCAGCAACGTGCTTTTGCCCGCGCCCGACGCGCCGCGCAACGCCAGGAAATCGCCGCTGCCAATCGTCACGTTGACGCCGCGCAAGACTTCCACGGTGCGTTTGCCCATGGGATAATTCTTGAACAGGTCTTTGGCCGACAACAACGGTTCATTCATGGCGCAGCGCCTCCACCGGTTTCAGCCGTCCCGCGTTCCACGCCGGCAACAGACCCGCCAGGAGACAGATGATGAGTGAACCACCGCAAATAATGGCGATGTCTCGCGGTACAATCAGTGCCGGCAGTTCGGTGAAATTGTAGATCGAGGCAGGAAAAAGTTCAAACCCGGTCAGGCGGTTCATGAAGTGCAAAAATTCGTTCCGGTAAGCGAGCGCC
>PLJQ01000160.1 GCA_003140275.1 Limisphaerales bacterium | reverse complement strand
AACTATGACGTATTCAGGCTAGGTTTATTTGCATTTTCATACAGCGAAATTCACTCGGCCTTGGAAATTCGGAACGCGGCTCAGTACAAAAAATTGAAGGCTGCGGGGGTCAACCCGGATGCGCTCAAGGACTGGGAAGTCGCCAAAGGAGCCGACCAAAGTGCCGTCGATGCTCGCCTTGGATTCCCTGCCGCCACAAAAAAGAGGATGCGTGAAACATTTGCGTTGAGCCTGATGGGGGCCGTCGGTTCTGTGCCGAACGTTAAAGTTGAACTCCAAGGCCCGGAGCACGACAAGTTGATTCTATCCTCACCGGGAATGAACGCAACGATTGCGAGTAATTTGCCGGTGCTGCTAAGAACAGCAGATGCGGATTTTTGGAATCGCACGAGGTTTCTTGGGTTTAGCGAATTCACATTTTCCGGATCGAACTATTATGAGTCGATACCGGCAGCGAAATTCGCCTAATGGGGAACTGGTTATGAAAAGTTCGTTTCCAACATGGGGGCGATGTATGACACGGGGTTTAGACAAGGCCAATCGCCAACAGGCGGGAGCAGTGAACTGAACCCTGCGATGCAAAAGACCTTGCGGCAAAACTTCGCATCAGTGTTCAAGGGTGCGTTCGGTGAGATTTATAAGGCGATGGATGTTAGGCTGGAGGGCGAAGACGAGGACAGATTGATTTTCTACATTAAGAAAATGGACGCCGCTGCGGCGAACGAATTACTAAAGGCGTTGAAGGACAATAAGGGGCGCAACTTCGGGAATGCGCTTCGGGCCATGGCGTTTCGGGAACTCGCGTTCAGAGGCGACAACTACAACGTTTCCTATTCTAAAACGAACTTTGTTGACTGGTCCTTCAATTACGAGAATTACCTTTCCGAACTTCGCAAAGCGGCAGAGCGAATCTCCGGTGCGGTTAAAACCGAGTAATCATCCACCCCGACAGATTTTCGGAGAGACAGGGGCCGCCGGCCTCACATCTACTGATTCTCACGCTTGCGCCCAAGTTCGCGTAACCGTTGGTCGCCATCGCCCACAATAACCCATGAGCATCGCGGGTGCGATTGTCCCACGCGTCGTAGCGACTCAAAAGTTTTCCCGTTCCATCTCGCAACCACGCACCGTCACGCTTTGCAATTATGCGAACCAAGAAAGCAAAAGCGGAGCGAGAGTCCTACACTTGCGGGAAAGTGATGAACTGCTAACGACGCCCGCGACGCCCGTGGCTCTTGATGCTCGACGCTCGATTTTTTTTCGTCACAGTTGCAGAGCATAAGGCAACGGCTTACCATGACACGGACTTTGTGAAACCATTGACATCTTTGACCTGCAAGCTGGACGAAAAACAGGCCGCAGCTTTAAAAGCGTATCTTCAGAAGCATGATTACAAGTTTCGTGAAGTGCCCTATGCGCAGTTTGCCGTTGAAAAGGAAAAATTGAATGTGGTTTTTTACGAAAGTGGCAAACTGGTCCTGCAAGGGAAGGGGACACAGGAGTTTGTAGAGTTCGTTTTGGAGCCGGAGATATTGAAACAGGCCCGGCTGGGTTACGAAGGGGTTTTGAATCCTGAGTTACTGTTGCCCCGGCTCGGTGTGGATGAAAGCGGCAAGGGGGATTTTTTCGGGCCGCTTTGTGTTGCGGGCGTCTATATCAACGAAACGGTGGTTAAAGTCTGGCAGGATGCGGGCATCCGGGATTCCAAGAACATTTCGAGCGACAAGAAGATTGGCGATCTGGCGAAGTTGATTCGTGAAACGCCCGGTTGTGTGACCAGCGTCGTTCCCATCGGCAACGAAGCTTATAACCGCCTTTATGTAAAAATGAAGAGTGTGAATACTCTGCTGGCGTGGGGACATGCCCGGGTCATTGAAAATCTGATGGGCCAAAAGCAGCGCATGAATCCGCCGCCGGTGCGCGCCATCAGTGATCAGTTCGCTTCAAGCAAAGGGGTTGTCTCCAAGGCTTTGATGAGCCTGGGGCGGGAAATTGAACTGGTTCAGCGGCACAAAGCTGAAGCGGATTTGGCCGTGGCAGCGGCTTCGATCCTGGCACGGGATGAGTTCGTGAGTCGTTTAATGGCCTTGGGAAAACAATTTGAGATGAATTTTCCGAAAGGGGCGTCAGCGGCGGTGGATTCTACCGCTAAAGAATTCGTGGCCCGATATGGTGCGGAAAACCTCTACAAAGTGGCCAAAACTCACTTCCGTACCACGCTGCGGGCGCAGGACTTGCCAGAGCCACCTAAAACCGAATGGCGACGGAACATCTCCGGGAGGTCAGAAAAGAATAAATAAAATAATTTTGAAAAACCGTTGACACTCCGCACTGAGTTTCTTACTTTCCACTCAGTCACAGGGCCGTGAAAAAGTAAAAAATCACAAGCCCCTTTGGTTTTTCGAGTTGAAAAGCAGGGGATGTGGTTTTTTGTCGTTATGTCAGGATGGTAGGAATTTGACTTTTGCCCATGTAGCTCAGTTGGCAGAGCACGTCCTTGGTAAGGACGAGGTCATCAGTTCGATCCTGATCATGGGCTCCAGTTTAATAGATTTAACAAACCGAAACTAAATAATAGCAGGAGAAAGCAATGGCAAAAGAAGCGTTTCAAAGAACCAAACCGCACGTTAACGTTGGAACGATTGGTCACGTTGACCATGGCAAATCCACCCTTACCGCTGCGATTGTGGCCGTGCAGAACCGTAAAGGATTAGCCCCCGCCATTTCTTATGCGGATATTACCAAGGGCGGCACCGTGCGCGACGACACCAAGACGGTTACCATCGCGGCCTCGCACGTCGAATACGAAAGTGCCATCCGGCATTACGCCCACGTCGATTGTCCCGGTCACGCGGACTATGTGAAAAACATGATCACGGGCGCCGCCCAAATGGACGGGGCAATTCTGGTGGTGAGCGCTGCTGATGGCCCGATGCCTCAGACCCGCGAACATATCCTCTTGGCACGGCAAGTCGGTGTCCCGGCGATTGTTGTCTTTCTTAATAAAGTCGATTTGGTGGATGATCCAGAGTTGCTTGAACTTGTGGAAATGGAGATTCGCGATTTGTTGACCAAGTATCAATTCCCTGGCGACAAAACGCCCATTATTCGCGGGAGTTCCAAAGCCGCCATGGAGGGCAAGCCCGAAGGCGAAAAAGCCATTGCCGACCTGCTGGCTGCGGTGGATACGTTTATTCCGGTGCCTCAACGCGAGATCGACAAGCCGTTCCTGATGTGTATCGAGGATGTGTTCAACATTGAAGGTCGTGGCACCGTGGTGACCGGTCGTGTGGAGCGTGGTGAACTGGCTAAGATGACAGAGGTCGAGATCATCGGTTTGAAAGATACCCGTAAAACCACCGCGACCGACATCGAAATGTTCCGCAAGCTGCTCGACAAAGCAAGTGCGGGCGACAACGTAGGTGTGTTGCTCCGCGGCACGAAGAAAGAGGAGGTGGAGCGCGGAATGGTGCTGGCCAAACCAGGCACAATCACGCCGCATACCAAATTCAAAGCTGAAGTTTACGTCCTTTCCAAAGACGAAGGCGGTCGGCATACGCCATTTTTTACCAATTATCGTCCGCAATTTTATTTCCGCACGACAGATGTGACTGGTACCGTTAAATTGCCCCAAGGCGTGGAGATGGTGATGCCGGGGGACAACGTTTCGGCGGACATAGAGTTGATTGCGCCAGTCGCTATGGAAAAAGGACAAAGGTTTGCTATTCGCGAAGGGGGCCGCACGATTGGTGCGGGGCGCGTGAGCGATATTGTTACTTAAAAGACTGAGTGCAACATCAGGAGTTCGGGGAGAAAAAATCCTCGGTTCTATTTTTCGTCTAATTGGCAATGATAATGAACACCACTTTTGAGAGTAGGGCGGTAGCTCAATTGGTAGAGTAGCGGTCTCCAAAACCGTCGGTTGGGGGTTCGAGTCCCTCC
>PLJQ01000029.1 GCA_003140275.1 Limisphaerales bacterium | reverse complement strand
ATTTATGCTGGCGGCGGTACCGCCATCATCGCCGGCATCACCAATTCGGCGAATGGTTCTCCGACGGATGGTTCGAGCGATTTCGGAGATCTGACAGAAATTGCCGGTGCGGCCGCTTTGGTGCGGGTGGAAACTGGCGGTGATGGCAGCGGGAGTATTGTTTTGGCGCAGACCATCACGGCGGGCAGTTCAATCACGGTCTTCTCCATCACACGGGATGCCTTTTCCAACTTCGTAGCCAATGTGGCGGACGCCTGGTTACTGACGANNTCATCAACGCGGCGGGCAACTACACGTTGACGGCGACGGCCTCGGGGATCGGAGCGGGATTGGCGGCGACTCCGGCCGGCACGTTTACGATTAACCCGGCTGGGGCGAGCAAGCTGGTTTACGCGATTGGGCCCGCGAGCACGAACGCGGGGGCGATCATGGCCGGGGTGGTGGTGCAGATTGAGGATGCGTATGGGAACAATGTGGCGTCGAACGGCGTGCCGATCACGGTGGCCTTGAACACGGGCGCGTTTGCGAGCGGGACCACGACCGTGAACAGCGGCGGGGCCGGGTCGGCGACGTTCAGCGATCTGGTCATCAACGCGGCGGGCAACTACACGTTGACGGCGACGGCCTCGGGGATCGGAGCGGGATTGGCGGCGACTCCGGCCGGTGCGTTTACGATTAATGCGGTGAACACCCCGCCGACGATCGGGGTCATTGCCAATCAGACAGTTATTGAGGATCAACCGACTTCTGCCATTCAACTGGTGTTGAGTGACGACGCAACGCCGGAACTCAGTCTGCAACCCAGCGGGGTTTCGGACAACCCGGACCTGGTTCCCAATGAGAACATTTTCTTCGGCCAGGCGAACGGGCACTGGTACACAACCGTGACGCCGGCCTTTGGACATAAGAGCGGCACCGCCACGATCACGGTGAACGTGAGCGACGGGACGAATAGCGCGAATACCAGTTTTCTACTGACGGTTAATCCACCACCAGCCGGATGGGCGAGGTTCTATAATTCCTCGGCGATTACGATCCCGGCCAACGGAGCCGCTACGCCGTATCCCTCGGTAATCAACGTTGCGGGCCGGAGCGGCACGATCACCAACATGACTTTGACGCTGAGCAAGTTCAGCCATGAGCGCGTGCAGGACGTGAACATGTTGCTGGTGGGGCCGGCGACGAACCTGGTGATCTTTTCGCATATCAGTGGCGGAAACCGCAGCGCCACCAACGTCACCGTACATCTGACTGACGCTGCGTCCTTTCCTCTCCCGAGTAATTTCGCCCTTTGGTCGGAACCACTATGGCCGACGGCGTATTTGCCTGCGGCTACCTTTCCTGCGCCCGCACCGGTCGCGGCGCCTTACGGGACAAATCGATTTGCGCCGACCTTCAACGGAACGGCTGCCAACGGTAACTGGTCACTGTATGTGTATGACGATACGGCCGGAGCCGGCGGCATCATTGCGGGAGGCTGGAGTCTGATCATTGCTACGGATGGTGGAGGCAGTTTGCCGCCGCAGGTCAGCGACATTACCAATCGAAACATCCAGATCGATACGAATACGGGACCGATTCCGTTCACGATTGATGACGGGGACACGGATCTGAACGGTCTGGCAATTAGCGCGAGTTCATCCAACACGAATCTGGTAACGACCAACAACATTGTTTTTGGCGGATCGGACTCCAACCGGACGGTGACGGTGACGCCAGTGGCGGGGCAGACGGGCACGGCGACGATTACGGTGATGGTGAGTGATGGAGTCAACACGGCCAGCGACGCGTTTGTGCTGACGGTCAGCGCGCCGCCGACCCAGGTTCGGGTGGAGACGGCGGCCGACGGCACTGGTATTGTGGTACCGGCGCAGAACATAAATCCGAACGGTTTAGGTTCAGTCACTGTCTTTGCGATCGCGCGGGATGTGTTCAGCAACTTTGTGGCGAATGTGGCGCCGGATGCCTGGTCATTGACGAATGTCACGGGTGGTGTGGTGAGTGGCGACCTAGTAGCGGCCGGGGACATGAAGAGCGCGACCTTCACGGGCCATTCGGCAGGCAGCGCCAATATTCATGTGGTTTCCGGGGTGTTGACGCCGGGCGATTCGGGCACCTTGACGGTTGTGGCCAACGCGCCCCCGACGATCGCACCTATCCCGGATCAGACCACATTGGTGGGGGTTTCGGCGGGACCGTTTCCAATTACCATTGGGGACCCGGACACGCCGAAGTGGAATCTGACGTTGAGCGGGACGTCGTCGAATACGAACCTGGTGCCGAATGCAAACATCTTTCTTTACAACGACGGCTTCTCGACGCAGTCACTGACGGTGACACCCGCAACGGGACAGACAGGGACGGCGACGATCACCATCACGGTGAGCGACGGGGTATCCAGCACCAACACGTCGTTTCTGCTCACCGTAAATCCGCCGGGTTCCGGGACGGCGATTTTTGGCAATCCCTCGCTCATCACGATTGTTGACGATACAAACGCGAGTCCCTATCCGTCCACGATCAGCGTTGCCGGCATAGCCGGTGCGATTACCAATTTGACCGTCACGTTGCACAACATGAGCCACCAGTCTCCGGGCGACGTGGATATGCTTCTGGTTGGGCCAACGGGGCAGGGGGTGGTGATTTTCTCGGGTGTTATCGGAAATCAGCCCATGAACAACATAACCTTCACCCTCTCCGACAAAGCGTATTATCCGCTGCCTCCGCCTGGCTACGGCCTGGCGCCCGGCACGTATCAGCCCACCGATCTGGCGCCCAACCACACCAACGCGCCACACATCTTCCCGGCGCCCGCGCCCGCCGCCCCCTACGCGTCAACGATGTCGGCCTTCAACGGGGTGTCGCCCAACGGCACCTGGTCATTGTACGTGTTCGATAATACGACGCCGAACAATGGCGCCATCACTAACGGCTGGAGTCTGGCGATTACAACGCAGGTAACGCAGCCGATCATGAACCGGCCCACACCCACCAGTACCAACGCGACTTTGTCGTGGAGTGCCATCGCGGGGGAGAGTTACCGGGTGCAGTATAAGCCGGACTTGAGTCTGACCAATTGGAGCGATCTGGCGGGTGATGTAACCGCCAGCGGCACCAACGCCATAAAGGTAGATACGACCGTGAGCGGCACGACCCAGCGCTTCTATCGCGTTCAAGTGCTGCCTTGAGCAGCGGAGTGGGGCGGGTGGAAGCAAGGTGTTCAGTTGTGGCACTGGCAAGAAAATAAGGCAGGGATGGTCTTGAATAAGTGGGAGACGACGTAAGGAGACTCTGACTGATCCCTCAGAAACCGAAGACATTTGNNCTCCTACAGAGAAACCAGTTTTCGACGTAAGGGGTTCCGCAGATTCACCATATGAATGTAATTATTGACCTGGCTAGCCGGTCAAAACGGGCGCGTGCTCGTCGCCAAGCGGCAATGAGCGAAGGCGGGAAAATTGTTGTTCCGACGACCCGGCTGGCAAGGCCCCAGCAGTAGCGTTGCGGCCTTGCTGCGGCGGCGCGGCGACGGCGTTGCCGAGGGGCAGCATAGGCCTTTCACATTGCCAAGTTGATATTGCCGGACACCCACGTCCGTTGCCCGCGCGTCCCCCCGCGGAGCATTGAAGCGGACTCGTTTACCTTCGGTAATCGAAACTACTACTTTCATGCGACTAGACAGGGGAGCGCTTTCACCTATGATTATTCCCAATGATTGAGTTTGCGATTTAGGAAACGCAGTAGAACCGTTTTAGGACGTACAAAGTATTCAAAAAAAGGGGAGATTTTCCAGCAACCAAAGAGAAGGGACGGCGGTGTCGTCACTTCCGGACGACTCGATATGAGTGTTGGAGAAGGATATGATCCATAGTTCTAAAATATCAATATGAGCTGCTGCTTCCTGCTGGGAACCAACCAGAGTAGCCGCGTCGTTCTGGAACGACGTGAGGATGCCCGCGTGTCAGGAAATATTTTTTGCGGCATGACACAAGTTGAACAAGTGAATATGGTGGCAAGGAAGCAGTTAGCTGTTTTTATTGTGAGCCTTTTGCTGTGCGGGACGGCGTTGCCAAGGAACTATCCGCTCAAGATTGACAGCACGAACGGGCACCTTCTGGTGGATCAGAGTGNNTCGCCGCAGGCGTTGATCGTGAATCTATCCGAAGCGGATGCTGCGATGTTCTTTGCCAATCGGAGTGCATACGGGTTTAACACGGTGTGGATCAACCTGCTGTGCGCCACTTACACGGGGGGCCGCGTGGACGGCAGCACCATTGACGGGATACTTCCGTTCACGAACACGATCCCATCCACAAGCTCTTATGATCTCACCACCCCCAACAAGGCTTATTTCACTCACGTGGACCGCATCCTCAATCTGGCGGGGCAGTATGGGCTGCAAGTGCTGCTCGACCCGGTCGAAACAGGCGGTTGGCTGACGACGATGCTCGATAACGGCACCAACAAGTGTCGAGCCTATGGCCAGTATCTCGGCAACCGCTACAAGGACTTCCCGAACATAATTTGGATGAGCGGAAATGATTTTCAGAATTGGCGTGGCCTCAACAACGATGCCGTCGTGCTGGCGATAGCGCACGGCATCCAGGACAGGGACACGCGCCACATTCACACAATCGAGTTGGATTATCCCGTGCGCAGTTCGCTGGATGACACCAAT
>PLJQ01000206.1:9194-9412 GCA_003140275.1 Limisphaerales bacterium | reverse complement strand
CGGCGACGTCGCGCACGGCCCGCTCCGCGTGTGCTTTCGCCTTGGCCCAGCGCGTGCCGGTGAGCGTGTTGAGTGGCGGACGCGCCTTGCCCGCACCGACGTATTTGCTGACGAGATGCGCCTCGGTCACCGGCACGTAAAGTTTGGGGGGTTCGTCGCCGGGATTGTTGGGAGCAAATTCGATGACGAGACATTCGATTTCGGATTTCGGATTTCGG
>PLJQ01000206.1:0-9156 GCA_003140275.1 Limisphaerales bacterium | reverse complement strand
CGCGTGCGGCGACTTGAGCCGGCGCGGGCGTTGCACCTTGTAACGACCAAAGATTTCCGCATCGGTGACGACGACGAACTTCGCGTTGTTGCACATGAAGCCTCGCGCAATCGCGCCGATGTGGCAGGTAGGACAGGCATCACGCTTGTCTCTCCTCTTGTCAGTCGGCTGGTTTTCAGACGGAGACAGGCGCAACGCCTGTTCTGTCGTGCCGAATCCGTGCTCTGCCCAAATCTCCGTGAAGCGTTGCCGCTCGCCTTCGTTGTTGCAGAAGACGTGAACCGCGTAGTCTTGCCGCAGCCAGCGATGGAGTTGGGCGAAGAATTCGCGCCGCTGCGCCTCGGCAATTTGTGGTTCGGGCGCGCGTTCACCGAGCGGACGGAAAGCGTCGAGTGAGCTGAACAGTAGGTCGGTGGGGCAAGTGTCCTCGCGAGCCGCAGGTGCGGAAGGCTCGTCGGTGGCCTCGCCCCACCTGGCTTGGGTTTGTGCATCGTCTTCACTCAAAGCCAGCCGGGTCATGCCGCGCTGGTCGAGGTCGGCAAGAAAGTTTTCCCATTGGATGAAGAACGGATCGTCAGCGGGCACTTGTCGCGCGTATTCGTCGGCCTGGGCGGCGAGTTGCCCCGGTTCGCAAAGGATGAACAGGGTTTCGCGCGGTAGATGATCGAGCAGTGTCGCCACTGGCGCGCTCATTTCGGAGGGACGAGTTACACGAGTCCCAATTTCTGGATCCGGTTCCGGGGCTCGTGTAACTTGCCCCTCCGGTTGAACGGCACGTTTCAGAATTCCCAACTCGCCGCCGGGTGGAAGTGTCACCGTCTTGATTTCTTCCCGTGAAATCTGCGTGCGCGGATCGAAGTGACGCAGCGATTCCAGTTCATCACCAAAAAATTCCAGCCGCACCGGCCACGGGCTGCTTAGCGGATAAACATCCAGAATCCCGCCGCGCAAAGCGATCTCTCCTTTTTGCGTCACCTGCGCTTCCGGTTCGTAGCCTTGTTCTTCCAGCCACTCGATCAAATCGAGCGGGTCAATCCGGTCCCCGCGCGAGAGCGTGCGGGTGCAGTTTTTCAATTCGTCCGGTGGAAAAGTTTTTTGCAGCAAGGCAGTGACGCTGGTGACCACCAATGTTGAGAGTTGAGGGTTACGGGTTGAGAGTTCAGACAGCGTGACGAGTGTTTCCAGACGTTCGCTGATGACATCCGCGTGCGGCAACTTCGTTTCATGCGGCAGGATTTCCCAGGCGGGATAAAAAAACGGTCGGGGGGTGAGGCTCGAGGGTTGAGGGTTGACAACCGCTATGTTCGACGCGGTTTTGTTTGCCTTTCGTCTCTCGCCTTTCGAATCTCGACCCAACACACTGAGCCACGTCTCGATGTCCTGCTGAAAACTTTCCTGGGTCTTCAGTCCTTCCGTGACGACGACAACCGGGCGTCGCGGAAAAAGGTGCCGCAGCAGCACCGCGAGGAACGGTTGCGCGGCTGGGCTGACGCCGGCACACGACAATGCGCCGCCCTGCTCCAATCGCCGCGCGAGGGATTGCACAGCGGGAGTTTGCGCAACGGCGGCGAACAGGTTGTCCATCGCCGTCGTGGATTTGTCTAACACCAAGCGTCAGGAAGGTCGCAGCCGGTTGCCGGAACGTCAAGGTATGATGAGGTGGATTCAAACGAGGAACGGCTGCTGGCATAGCCGCGTTCCGGCGACGGCAACGAACAGGATTGTCCGCAGGCTTCAGGTTATCGCTTACACCGCTGTCATGCCGCCATCGACCACCATCACCTGACCGGTCACAAACGAGGCTTCATCGGAGGCCAGGTAGAGCGCCATACCGCCGATTTCCTCGGGTTGTCCGATGCGATGAATCGGTTGCGAGGATTCGTATTGATGACGGCGCGTGTCGTCTTTCCAGAAAAAGGCGCTGAAATCGGTCTGGATCAAACCAGGGGCGATGGCATTGACGCGGATATTATATTGGCCAAACTCCTGCGCCCAGGAACGGGTCATCATGATCAATCCCGCTTTGGTGAAACTGTAGAGCAACCCGCCCGGTTGCGGTCGCAAGCCGGCGACGGAGGCGATGTTAATGATCGACCCGCCGCTTTTACGCTCGATCATCTTGGGAACAATCAGCCGGATCAGGCGCAGCGCCGATTTGATGTTGATCTCCACCATTTTGTCGAGCATCGCGTCCTCGACCTTGAGCGCCGGGCCTTGACCGATGTTCGTGGCGCTGTTGTTCACCAGAATGTCCACCGGACCGAAACGCTGCTCCGTCTCCTGGATCAGGTTTTCAATCTGCTCATTGCGACCGACGTGACAGGCGATGGGAACGACCTTGCCCGGCAGCGACGCAAACTCCTTCGCCGTCGCCTCGAGATTATCCAAGGTGCGACTGGCAATGACGACATTCGCGCCCGCCGCTGCGAACCTGTGGGTAATGGCTTTGCCGATGCCCCGTCCGCCGCCGGTGACGATGGCTACTTTATCCTTTAAACTGATGCTTGTGCTCATGGGTTGTTGTGATTTGGTAAAATTGTTTCGGTTCCTTGCGCGTTTTGCATTTTGAACGCGACACTTGTGCGCAAACAAAAACTTACTTCCGACCGTTCTTTGCCTTGACGTCGTCCAGAGAAACAATGTGTAGCGGGTCAATGTTCACCGCATAGCCTTCAGCATCAATCACGGCGACAGTGTGTCTGCCGATGGCGATGAAATCCTGGTGGAGAATGGGAAATCTCCGTCCGTCGGAAAGCCGGATGACGAAGGGCTTGCGCTCGTCATGCACCCGTTTCCGAATTTGCTCAACGTTCATACCATTTCTTTGCCTTGTAACGACCTGTTCGTCAAGCCCGCGCGCAGTGAAATCACCGCCGAACCTGCGACAGCCCAATTCTTGATGTCTTCTGGATTTGGCATTCTATCACTCGCCTCACTTCGCAACGGCCACTTCCTCGCTCGCGTTCGGCGCGGCGGCGGCGACCGCTCGCCAAACGTGAATACGCTTGTTTGATCGGATTAGCAATGCTAGTTTCCCGCCATGAGCACGGTGCAGGAAATCAAAGCTGCCATTGACACGCTTTCGCCCGCCGAGCGCGCGGAACTGGAGCGTCTGCTTCGGGAATCCCAAGCGCCGCTTGATCCCGAAGTGGACAGCCCGGAATTGGAGGCGGAGTTGTTGAAGGCGATTGATGGCCCTTACACGCCTTATTCCTCGGAAGAATTCCGGGAGATCGGCGAGGAAATCATTCGCGAGCACCGTAAGAAATGAATCTGGCCATTCAGAAGGCCGATTTCTTCAAACAAGATTTCGCAATACGATTTGCTCGGTACGTGGAGGAAGCCGGACCAGATATCGCTCGTCGCTTTCAAGTAGCGCTCGATCAATCATTGAATAAGCTGGCAAGCCGTCCGGATTTGGGCCGGTCCCGACTTTTCCGAAACCCACGCCTGCAAGGGCTGCGATCACTTCCGCTCGAACGACCGTTCAACAAGATCCTCGTCTTCTATCGCGCCGAGGAGGCCACATTTCACGCAGTCCGCCTGATTCATGGCGCTCGGGATTTACCTCGGCGACTGGCCGAACCACCCGATTCCCACCTTGGTTGAAATTCTTTGGAGTTACGGAAGGAATGTCTCCACGAATTCATCCACCGCCATCTGCTCCAACCGTTTCACATCTTCAAACAGCGCGAGGATTTTTGCGACGCGCTCCGGCGGGTAACATGTTTCCGCGTTGGCTTGGAATTTTTTCACGAGCAGGGGAATGCCTTCGGCGCGGCGGCGGCGGTGGCCAACGGGATATTCCACTTCCACCTTTTCCGTCGCGCTGCTGTCAAGGAAGAAGATTTGCACGGCGTTGGCGATGGCGCGTTTGTCCGGCTCAAGATATTCGCGGGTGTAGCGCGGGTCTTCGCGCACGACCATTTTGGCGCGTAGAGCGTCAATGCGCGGGTCGGCGGCGGTCGCGTTCTCGTAATGGTCGGCGGTGAGCGCGCCGAAGATGAGGCCGATGGCGGTCATGTATTGCAAGCAATGGTCGCGGTCGGCCGGATTGTGCAGCGGCCCGGTCTTGTCAATGATGCGGAGGGCCGATTCGTGCGTGTGCATCTCGACGCGCTCGATCTGGTCGAGGGTCTTCAATGGAGCGCGGCTGTGGTGCAACCCAGCCGCAGCGCTTCCGGTCGCTTGGGTCTGCTGCGGCTGGTCTTCGACACAGCCGTGCTCCGAAAAGTAATTCTGGTACAGTTTGATCGCGGCTTCGACGGCGGTTTGCGCGTGGAACTCGGCCGGGAAGGAAATCTTAAAGAGCACGTTCTCCATCACATACGAGCCGAACGGGCGCGCGAGCTTGATGGGCTGGCCGCGAAAGAGGACGTCGCTGAAGCCCCACTTGGGCGCGGAGAGCGCGGACGGGTAGCCCATCTCACCTTTGACGGCCATTAGCGCGTGCTGCACGGCGCGGGCGGTGGCGTCGCCGGCCGCCCAGGATTTGCGCGAACCGGTGTTCGGCGCATGGCGATAGGTGCGCAGCGCGCCGCCGTCGAGCCAGGCGTTGGAGACGGCGTTGATGATTTGTTCACGCGTGCCGCCGAGCAGTTGCGTGGCAACGGCGGTCGAGGCGATGCGGACGAGCAGGACGTGGTCGAGGCCGACGCGGTTGAAGCTGTTTTCGAGCGCGAGGATACCCTGGATTTCGTGGGCCTTGATCATCGCGGTGAGAATGTCGCGCATCGTGAAACTCCGCATTTCGCGTTCCGCATTCCGCGTTGAGTAATCCGCCACGGCGAGAATTGCGCCGAGGTTGTCCGAGGGATGACCCCATTCCGCCGCGAGCCATGTATCATTGAAATCCAGCCAGCGAACGAGCGTGCCGATGTTGAACGCGGCGGTGACGGGATCGAGAACAAAGCTCGTCCCCGGCGCACGCGCGCCGTTGGGCACAGTTGTTCCGGGCACAACCGGACCGAGGAGTTTGGTGCAGGCGGGATATTTCAGCGCGAGCAAGCCGCAGCCCAGGGTATCCATCAAGCAGCAACGAGCCGTCTGGAAAGCTTCGTCGCTTTCAATGTTGTAATCCAAAACGTAACCGGCAATTTCCGCCAGCACATCATCAGGAGCAGGACGCGAAGCATTTTCAGCAGCGGAGTATTTCATGGATTGTTTTTACGGGTGGTCCTTTCCTGCAACCAGATGATATCTTTGTTGAAAGGTGAGGCGAGTGTGTCTGGAATCAACCCATCTTTGATCAGCGGCGGAATCGTTCGGTCATCCATCCATCTTTTGATTTCCGCATGACCGTCGGCAAACGAAAGTCCGCCGGCGCGATGGTGGTAACTGGCGGGATAATCATAAAAACCAGTCCGCGCAGGATCATCCGGCCAGCCGCGCATGTCGGGGGCGAAGTTGCCGACGTCAATGCTGTCCTCGCGCATATCGAGCAACAGAAAGGTCCGGGTCGGACCGGGATCGATCATGTCGTTCATCTTCAAATAAATCCTCCACGTGCTGCCCCCCGGTGCAAATGGATCCGTGCTGTCGGAGAGACCGTAATCCGCGCCGAGAAAACCGCCGACCCAGATGTTCATCGACATGCTGCGCACCCGCGGCAAACGTTGATTGTTGACGGTCACCGAAGATTTGTCGGCTGGACATTTCCAGATCGCGGTCGAGTTGCCGCAATATGGCCAGAGGGGACTCTTTTTGATATCCTCTTCCACATCCCAATTCGAGCGGTTGTTCGGATCAAAATTCATCCAGCCGCTCACCCACGCGCCCTGATCGTGCGCCGTGTAGGGCCAGACGCCGCTGGCGTAGAGCAGCACGTCGCGATTGTCGTCCGAGTACATTTTCCAGGCCAGCGTCAATTGCCGGTGGTTGGCCATGCATTGAAGCCCTTGCGCCTTGAGCTTCGCTGTGCCCAAAGCGGGCAACAACAGGCCGGCCAGGATGGCAATAATGGCGATAACCACCAGGAGTTCGATGAGAGTGAAACCCGTGAGACGTCGTGGCCGCCCGGCGTTGCGATTCTTCCTGGCCACCGACACCAGGAGGCTCTGATTTCGCCCTGCGCCAAAGAAAAAACCGGCCTTCGTACGTCGAGTCCTCCAAGGTTTCCTGGCAAGGCAAGCGTTCATTCTTCCATTCTGACTCCTAAATCGTTTATGCGCCTTGGCGCTCCTCCATCGGCACGAACGGCCGCGGTTCCGGCCCGGTGTATTCGGCGGTGGGCCTGATCAACCGGTTGTTGCTCCGCTGTTCCATGATATGCGCCGACCACCCCGAGGTGCGGGCGATGACGAAAAGCGGCGTGAACATCGCCGTTGGAATGCCACAGAAATGATAGGCCGCCGCGCTGTAAAAGTCCAGATTGGGAAAAAGTTTCCTCTCGCGCCACATCACCGCTTCGATCCTCTCGGAGATGGGATAAATCCGGGTGTCACCGCACGCCGCGCCCAGTTTTTTCGCCCAATCTTTGATCGCCGGCGAGCGCGGATCCGAGGTTTTATACACGCGGTGGCCAAAACCCATGATAAGTTCTCTCTGGTTCAACATTTCCATCAACCCGGCTTCAGCTTCATCGGGAGTTTTGAAGCGTTCGATCAACTCCATCGCCGCCTCGTTCGCGCCGCCGTGCAAGTTGCCGCGCAGCGTGCCGATGCCGGAGGTAATCGCGGAATAAAAGTCGGCCAGCGTGGAGGTGGTGATGCGCGCCGCAAAGGTGGAGGCATTGAACTCGTGTTCGGCGTAAAGAATCAACGAAGCGTCCATCGCCCGCATGCGCAAGTCATCCGCCGGTTTGCTGTGAAGCAGATGAAGGAAATGTCCGGCCATTGTGGCGTCGGCGGTTTTAGTTTCAATGCGTTCATCATTTTTTGCGAATTGATGCCAGTAAAGCAGCATCGCAGGAAACGCCGCGAGCAGACGATTCGCGACGGCCAATTGATCACGGTCTTTGCCTTCGGGCTCGAGGCAGCCGAGCGCCGAACAACCCGTGCGCAACACGTCCATCGGATGAGTGTTGGCGGGCAATTGTTCGAGAACGGTCTTGAGTTGCGCCGGCAAGCCGCGCAACGAAATGAGTTTTTTGCGGTAACTTTCGAGTTCGCCGCGGTTCGGCAATGTCCCGTAAATCAGCAAATAAGCGACTTCCTCGAACGTCGCGTGTTCCGCAAGGTCGTTGATGGAATAGCCGCGATACGTCAACCCCAGGCCTTCCTTGCCAACGGTGCTGATCGCGGTTTGTCCGGCCACGACGCCGGCCAGTCCTCCAGGGTTTTTATTTGCGCTCATGTTTATTCTCCTGCTCAAATAACTCATTCAACTTGCGTTCGTGTGCTTCGTAATTCAAAAACTCATAAAGCTCGGCGCGCGTTTGCATGAGTTGAGTGACATTCTTCTGCGTGCCCTGAGTCCGGATCGCGCGATAGACCTTCAGCGCGGCGGCGCTCATTGCGCGAAATGCCGAAAGCGGATAAAGCGCAAGCGCCACACCGGCCGAACGCAGTTCCTCGACGGTGAACAGCGGCGTTTTGCCGAACTCAGTCACGTTGGCCAACACCGGAATTTTCACGGCCTCAGCAAATTTCCGATACTGTGCCAGCTCCGTCAGCGCTTCGGCAAAAATCATGTCCGCGCCGGCGTCGCGATAATGAGAGGCCCGTTCGAGACCCGCTTCCAATCCCTCGCCCGCCACCGCGTCGGTGCGGGCCATGACGACAAATGCCGGATCCGTTTTAGCGTTCACCGCCGCTTTGATTCGCCCGGTCATTGCTTCCGTGCTCACGAGTTGTTTGCCGGGCCGGTGACCACAGCGCTTGGATTCGACCTGGTCTTCGATGTGAATTCCCGCTGCGCCCGCTGCGATCAACTGTCGCACCGTCTCACCCGGATTTTCCCAACCCGTGTCCGCGTCCACCAGCAGAGGCAATTCTGTGATGCGGGTAATCCGCCGCACGTCCGTCAACACGTCCTCGATCGTGGTCATCCCCAAATCCGGCAGCCCGCAGGAAGCGTTGGCCACACCCGCGCCGGAAAGATAAAGCGCCTTGAACCCCGCCTTTTCGGCCAGGATCGCCGCATAGGCGTTGATCACTCCCACGACTTGTAACGGGCGTTCGTCGTGCATCGCGGCTCGAAAACATGCGCCTGCCGAATCAGTCGATTTCACGATGGCAACTCCTTTTCGCTGTTCGCTCCGGCTTCATGAAATTGTTGAATGAAAAACTGCGCGCCAACATGGGGACAGTCTTCGCTCTCGCACTGGATTTGCAATCTCATTCCCAACCACCGGACAAAGCCGGTCGAGTGGAAACGACCGAGTCTTCGACATTTTGATGCGCCTGAACACCAACTGCCCGCTATTGACGAGTCGATGGGTTATCGTTTCGCACCATTACCCCAAAAACGCCGCGTGGACGGCTTTCATCGCGTGCTCGCCCCTGGCCAGTTCGATGACCACGGAGATTTTGATTTCGCTGGTGGAAATCATTCCGATGTTGACACCTTCGCGGGCGAGCGTTTCGAACATTTTGGCGGCAACCCCGGAATGGCTCTTCATGCCGACACCGACGATGGACAACTTGCCGATTTTTTCGTCGGCGATGGCGTCGCGAAAACCGACTTCCACCTTCAGGCCGTCAATGACCTTGCGCGCTTTGAGAAGGTCAGGCTTGTCGATCGTGAAGGACAGATCGGTGGCGGGCGTGCCGGCGCCGTGACTGATATTTTGCACGATCATATCGACATTGATGCTGGCGTCGCCGATGGCCTTGAAGATGCGCGCAGCGACACCCGGTTTGTCCGGCACCGCGACGAGCGTGATCTTGGCCTGGTTTTTATCGAGCGAGACGCCGCGGATGACGACGTCCTCCATGCTTTTGGTTTCTTCTTTCACAATAGTTCCGGGGTTTTCATTCAAACTGGAGCGCACTTCAAACACCACGCCGAAGTTTTTGGCGAACTCGACCGAGCGCGACTGCATCACCTTTGCGCCGAGGCTTGCCAGTTCGAGCATTTCATCGTAGGAAATTTCGTCAAGCTTCTGCGCGCCGGGCACGATGCGCGGATCGGCGGTATAGACGCCGTCCACGTCGGTGTAAATCTGGCAGAGATCAGCTTTTAGCGCGGCGGCCAGGGCAATGGCGGTCAAATCCG